>JADKCZ010000003.1:0-300000 GCA_016718565.1 Anaeromyxobacter sp.
GCGCCACCTGACCAGCGTCCGGCTACGCGGCACGGCCATCGCCTGCGCCGACTGCCACACCGTGCCGAGCGCCGTGAACCACGCCACCGGCACCGCCACGTGACCTGGGGGCCTGGCCAGGACCGGTGGCCTGGTCCTGACCCCGGCGACCATCACGGCGGCCTGGGAGACGACGCCGACGTGCACCAACTACTGCCACGGGCAGGAGTGGGCGGCCAACGCGACCTACCGGCGGTGGTGACGGCGCCGAGCTGGACGGGGGACGGCGGCGCAGGTGGCGTGCAACTCCTGCCACCTGGCCCCGCCGACCTCGGCCATCCACCCGGTGCCGTACCCGACCACCACCAACTGCTCGAGCTGCCACGCCGGGTACAACTGCGTCACGTCGAACCTGGCGGCCTGCACGGTGAACCTGACCACCCACCTGAACGGGTGCCTGACTCCAGCGGCGGGACGTGCTCGTCCTGCCACGGCACGGCTGGCCGGGTCTCGGTGACGGGCACCTTCGGCCCGGTGAACACGGCCAACAACCTGCTGGCGGTGCCGCCCAACGACACGGCGGCGGCGGCCACCGGGGTGAGGGTGGGTCCGCAGCTCTCGCACGCGGTGCCGCAGACGCCGGCCCAGCAGATCTACAAGCCGGTGCTCTGCTCGGAGTGCCACGGCCTCGCGGTGAACAGCTACACCAGCGGCCCACCAACTCGGCCACCGATCTCACCTTCGCCAACGCCACCGCGGCCAACCTGGGCGGGATCATCCCGGGCATCGTGCAGAACACGGCGCCCACGGCGGACACCTGCACCACCGACCGCCACGGCGCCTCCTTCACGGTGGCGCAGCAGGGCGTGACGACCACCTGGTCGTGGAACACCGGCGTGGCGGTGGCGTGCAACTCCTGCCACGCCTCGCCCCCGACCGACCCGGTCCACACCTCGGTGCCGAAGCCCTCGGCGGCGACGGTCTGCGTGGCCTGCCACGCCTCGGTGGTGAACGCGGGCGGCACCATCGTCTTCACGGGCACGGGCGTCGCGGCCACCACGCTGCACATCGACGGGACGCGGCAGACCAGCACCGCCACCTGCTACAGCTGCCACGGCACGCTGGCGGCGGGGAACGCGGCGCCGCCGGTGGCGACCAACGGCAACACGCTGACGACGCAGCCCAAGGTGGGCGCCCACCAGAAGCACCTGACCGGGACGGCCCTGCGCTCGACGGCCATCGCCTGCGCGCAGTGCCACACGGTGCCGACGCTGATGAACCACGCCACCGGTTCGCCCAACGTGGCCTGGGGCACCCTGGCCACCGGCAGCGCCACGGTCATCCCGACGCCGGCGGCTGGCGCTGTCGCCGCGGCCTGGGAGACGACGCCGACCTGCACCAACTACTGCCACGGCGGGAAGTGGGCGGCCAACGCCAACTACCTGGGCGCCACGCCGGCGCCGACCTGGACCGGGACGGCTGCGATGGTGGCCTGTGACGACTGCCACCGGGCGCCGCCCACCAGCTCGGCGCACGTGGGGGTGACGTCCACCAAGAACTGCCAGGACTGCCACCCGGGCTACAACTGCACCACCGGGAGCATGGCGACCTGCACGGTGAACGCGGCCAACCACAGCACCGGCGCCTACGAGCCGGCGGTGACGACCTGCCGGAGCTGCCACGGGTCGGCCACCAACTTCGCCCCGCCGCTGGCGACCAACGGCTCGACCACCGGCGTGAAGGTGGGCGGGCACCAGGCGCACCTGGTGGGCACCACGCAGCGCGCCACGGCCATGGCCTGCGGCGACTGCCACACCGTGCCGACCCTGCAGACCCACTCCAACGCGGTGGTGGGCTTCACCTGGAACGCGCTGGCCACCACCGGCGGGCTGGTCCCGACGCCGTCGGCGGCCACCGGCCTGGGCGCGGCGACCACGCCGACCCTGACCACCTGGGAGGCCACGCCGACCTGCACCAACTACTGCCACGGGCAGAAGTGGGCGGCCGACGCGGTCTACCGCGGCACCATCACGGCGCCGAACTGGAACAGCGGCGTGACGCAGCAGGCCTGCGGCACCTGCCACCGGGTGGCCCCGAACAACACCAACCACACGGCGGCCAACGCCGGGACCCAGAACTGCAGCGCCTGCCACACCGGCTACGCCTGCCTGGTGACCAACCTGGCGGCCTGCACGGTGAACAAGACCATCCACATCAACGGGGTGGGGGAGGCGACCGGCGGGTCCTGCATCGTCTGCCACGCCACGACGGCGGGGGCGCGGCGACCCATCGTGCCGGAGTTTGCCCTGGCCTGGTCGCACAAGCGGTCGGCCGCCGGCGCGGTGACCAACTTCGACTGCGCCGTCTGCCACATGGAGGGCGACCCCGCCACCGGCAACGCTGTCTCGGGCGTCCACCAGAACGGTGTCATCAACCTGCGCGACCCGGATCTCGGGACCGAGATCGTCAACGTGACCTACACGGCCGCGACGGCCACCACCCCGGGCAGCTACGGCGTGGGGACCGGCGTGCTGAACATGGTCGACTTCAGCCGCAACCTCGCGAGCAACGTGCTCGAGCCGGCGGTGCAGGCCATCATGGTGAACCAGTGCCTCAGTGCCATGACGCCAACGGCGCCAACAGCGCGCTGGCGCGGGTGCCGGGCGGGACGGCGCAGAAGCCGTTCAACACCACCATCTCGGGCGCGGCCTACACCGGCGCGGGCATGACGGCGGGCGGCATCCTGGGCGGCGTGGTGGACGTGGCGGCCTCCTTCGCCACCACCAACGCCTCCTACCACCCCATCCTGGGCCAGCAGAACAACTCCTTCGTCGGCAACCTGCGCATGCAGCCGCCGTGGAACACGCGCAGCCCGGCCAAGACCCCCGGCACCATCGGCACGGTCGCCTCCTACGGCTTCCTGATCTCGTGCTGGGACTGCCACGCGCCGCTCGGCACCACCAGCGCCACCACCCCTGACCGCCACGGTCACGGCCCACGGCGGCGCCACCACGCTGCGCCAGGCCGGCTGGACGGTGAACGCCACCAACATCTGCACCGTCTGCCACCTGGTGGTCCCGCTGGTGGGCGCCACCACCAACTCGCACGGCGTGGGCTCGGCCTTCTCCGGCGGCGGCAACAGCGGCCCCGGCGGCATCGCCCGCACCTCCTGCTGGCGCTGCCACGGCAGCCTCAACACCGGCAAGCCGGCCCGGCCCATCTCGGCCCAGGACGTCCACGGCTTCAACGCCATGTCGCCCAGCCTGGGCACCGACACGCTGTGGCCGGTGGGCGGCACCAACACCTACCGCCCCTTCGGCTTCATGCGCAGCGCCGGGGCCAGCGGCATGTGGGTGACCACCAGCTGGAAGCCGCTGTCCGGGCCCAGCGTCCCGGCGGGCACCGCCACCTGCGGCGGCACCGCCGCCCTGGGCGCCGGCTGCTCGAACAACGACCACCTCGGCTACACCCCGGGCGGCGTCTACTAGCCGCGGCGGGACCAGGCGGTCGAGGCACCTGCGCGCCGCACCCTGGCTCCGGCCAGGGGCGGCGCGCTGCTTCGTGGGGAGCGGGCGAACCGCTCCACCCGAGCCGGCCGAGCGCCTGTCCAGCGGAGGCGGGGCCCTGGAGGGCCCAGACGGGGCGACGCGCTGGTATGATGAACGGACCACCCATGACGCCCGAAGACCCCACCGCCCCGGCGCCGCCGGACGCGGCCGAGCCGACCGCAGCGCAGGCCGACCCGACGCAGCCCGCCGCACCAGCCGCCGCACCAGCCACTGGTCCAGCCACTGGTCCAGCCGCGGGACCTGCCGCCCCGCCCCCCGCCGCCGCGCCGCCCGGGCGACGGCCGCCGAGCCTGGCCCAGCGGGCCTACGGCCTGCTGACGTCGCCGAAGCTGGCCATCGGCATCCTGGTGGTGGTGCTGGGGTGCTGCGTGGTCGGGGTGACGGTCTACCGGGAGGCGGCGGCCGGGGAGGTGATCTTCTCGACGCTCTGGTTCAACGGGCTCCTGGTGCTCCTGGCGGTGAGCTCGGCGGCGGCGTTCTTCAGCCGGATCTGGAAGCGCAAGGCCTCCCTGGTGCAGGCCGGGATGATCATCTTCCACCTGAGCTTCCTGGCGGTGCTGGGGGGCGTGGTGGTCAACAGCCTCTTCCACTTCAAGGGCGTCCTCAGGCTCACCGAGGGCGAGACCCTGCCCAACGGGCAGGCCGAGAGCTACGACCAGGTGGAGTACGGGCGGTTCTTCGACCCCGCCTGGCTCACCGGCGAGACCACGCTGGTGAAGATGCACACCGGCTACAAGGTGGACGGCGACGACAAGCGGGCCGCCTACGAGGATCGCGGTGGGCGAGCCGGGCGACACCACCACCGGGGTCATCTACGTGACCCGCGACCTCGAGCACGACGGGGTGCGCTACCTCTGCTCCAAGGAGGGCTACTCGGTGCTGGTGGTCATGACCGACCCGGACGGCAAGGACCTCTACGGCGTGCACGTGCCGCTGCAGAGCTACCGGCAGGCCGACGGCAGCTACCTGTACGCGGCGGGGACGCAGGTGGAGGCGGCGGCGTTCGAGTACCCACAGCCGCCCGAGCACCCCCGCGGCACCCTGCGGGTGGGCTACTGGCCCGGGGTGGAGCCGCGCAGCGGCCAGGTCAGCCTGGAGCTGCGCCCCACGGGCCGGCCGGGGTGCTGGCGGCCGAGAAGAAGGCGCTCTTGCCGGTGGGCGGGCTGCTCGACCTCGGCGACTTCAAGCTCTCGCCCAGGGAGATTCGCTACTGGGTCGGCATGGACGTGCGCTATGACCCAGGCCTCAACACCAGCCTGGCCGGCCTCTGCTTCGGGCTGCTGGGCATGGTGCTCACCTTCGCCGGCCGGCTGCGGCAGGGTGGGGCGAAGCGGCGGGCGGCACAGGGCTGACACACCGGCGCGCCGCGACCCGGCGCGCCCGAGGGGGGACGACGATGAGGACCGAGCAGGTGCTGTTCTGGGCGGCCGTGGCGCTCTACGGCGTGAGCGCCTTCAGCTACATCATCGGGTTCATGGCCCGGGCCGAGAAGCTCTTCCTGGCCGGGGTGATCACCGCCGCCCTGGGCTTCCTGCCCCACGTCGCCAGCATCGCCTGGCGCTGGGGTGTGGGCGGCGTCAACCCCTTCATCACCACCTCCGAGTCCATCGCCCTGGGCATGGCGGTGACGGTGCTGCTCTACCTGGTGGTCCAGCTCTCCACCAGCGCGGTGCGCCCCCTGGGCGTCCTGGTCATGCCGGTGGCCTTCACCATGATGGGCTGGGCCGGCACCCTGCAGACCGAGGTGACCGGGCAGCGCGTCCCGGCCCTGCAGAGCGCCTGGCTCTGGGTCCACATCGTCGGCGCCACCACCGGCTTCAGCGCCGTGCTCATCGCCGCCGCCCTCGGCCTGCTCTACCTGCTCAAGCAGCGCGGCCAGGGCGGCCTCTACGACCGCCTCCCGGCGCTCGAGGCCCTCGACGCCCTCAGCTACCGCTTCGTGGTCGGCGGCTTCACGCTCTACGGCGTGATGATCGTCTCCGGCGCCTTCTGGGCCGACCAGGTCAAGGGCACCTTCTGGAACTGGGACCCGGTGGAGGTCTGGTCCCTCATCTCCTGGCTCATCTACGGCATCTACCTGCACCTGCGCATCACCTTCGGGTGGCGCGGCCAGAAGCTGGCCGTTTATTCCATCCTGGCCATGGTCGCCATGATCGTCAGCTACTGGGGCATCCCCTTCACCATGGAGACCTTCCACTCCGGCTTCCGCATCGAGCACTAGCCGGCGCCGAGCACGCGCCGACGCCCGCACCGGCGCCGGCGCTGCCCCGGGGGGGGGAATCGAGGAGACACCGTGAAGCTGTGCATCATCAAGCCCCCGCTCCCCTTCGGCTGGACCCCGGTGGCCCCGCCCATCCTGGAGTACCTGGCCGCCCTGACCCGCCAGGCCGATCCCGACATCGAGATCGAGCTCTACAGCGCCAGCGCCACCCCGGACGTCTTCGACGACCTCCAGTGCGACCTGGCCGCCATCAGCCTGCTCACCCCCACCGCCGTGCCCGGCTACCGCATCGCCGACGGCCTGCGGGCCCGCGGCATCAAGGTGGTCCTGGGCGGCATGCACGTCTCGGCCTGCCCCGAGGAGGCCGCGCAACACGCCGACGCGGTGGTCACCGGCGAGGCCGAGGGGGTCTGGCCCCAGGTCCTGGCCGACTTCAAGGCCGGCGCCATGAAGCCCCGCTACCAGGGCCAGCAGCTCGAGCTCGAAGGCCTGCCCACCCCGCTCTACGGCATGCTCAAGCACGGCCACGACTTCCGCATCGTCAGCACCGCCCGCGGCTGCCCCTACCCCTGCTCCTTCTGCACCGTCAGCAAGGTCTTCGGCGCCAGGATCCGGATGCGCCCCATCGACGACGTCGTCAAGGACGTCGACGCCATGCCCGGCAGCCTCTACATCAACGGCGACGAGAACATCTGGTGGCTCGGCAAGACCCAGCGCGCCATCGACCTCTTCACCGCCCTCAAGGGCAGCAAGAAGCGCTGGATGGGCTTCGGCTCCCTCGCCCCCGTCCTCTCCCCCGACGGCGCCCGCATGCTCAAGGCCGCCCGCCAGTCCGGCATGCTCACCGTCTGGGTCGGCTGGGAGTCCATCACCGACCACGGCCTCGAGGAGTACCGCGCCGACCGCAAGGTCGGCATCGACCGCGAGCGCGCCGTCAAGACGCTCAAGGACGCCGGCATCGACGTCTCCCTCTTCTTCATGCTCGGCTCGCGCGCCGACTCCATCGACGACTACCGCCGCGCCGTCGACCTCGCCGACCGCCTCGGCGTCTCCATGCACCCCTCCCTCGCCGTCCCCTATCCCGGCTCCACCCTGCGCGAGCAGTACCAGCCCTTCCTCTTCAAGGACCTCGGCTGGGAGTACTACACCGGCGCCTACGCCCTCTACGAGCACCCCGACCCCCGCATGACCCCGGAGGTCCGCGAGGAGCTCTTCTACCAGACCTCCCTCGAGCTCCTCTCCCTCCCCAGGGTCCTCAAGCACATGTTCAAGGTCCCCGCCTCCGGCTTCCCACACGCCCACATCCTCTCCCTCATGAACCAGCTCCCCGTCCGCAAGGGCATGCGGATCGCCTACGAGAAGTGGAAGGTCGCCAAGGACGGCCTCCGCCACCGCCAGGTCACCTCGCCCCCCGCCTAGCGCTCGGCGCCCACCGCCCCTGCGCTCCCTCTCCCCCACCGGGGGAGAGGGCCGGGGTGAGGGGGCCCGCCCGGCTTCCGCCTACGCCGGCTGTCCGGCCGCGTCGCCCGCGGCCCGGGCCAGCCAGCGCGACAGCTCGGCCACGAACCGCTCCTGCGTCAGCCCCAGCACCGTGATCCCCTCGGCCGCCAGGAACCTGGCCGCCACCGGCCCGGGCGGCTCCGCCAGCACGGCGAAGTGCGGACCGGACGAGCCCTGCAGCACGCCGCGGGCCAGCAGCCGCTCCAGCGAGCCCTCCAGCCCGCACCCCAGGAAGAGGAAGCCGGCCCCGTGGCGGCGCCGCTGCACCGCCGGCGGGATCGGCGCCTGCGTCTCCAGCGCCACCAGGGTATCGGCCAGGTCCTCCTCGGTCGCCAGGAACGAGGAGGACGGCGGGCAGCCGCCGCGCGGCTGGTAGACCACGGTCTGGGCCTCGTCGGCACCCACCAGGCCGGGTGCGGACGCCTCGGTGAAGAAGACGCCCCCGCCGTCGCGGGGGGCCACCCCGTGCAGCAGCGCCACCGAGCGCCCGCCCGCCCGCGCCACCTCGCGCAGCAGGTCGAGCAGCGTGGCGTCGAAGGCGGTGGAGACCACCAGCGGCAGCGTGGGCAGGCCGGCCAGCAGGAAGTGGAGCGGGCTGGCCTCGCCGCGCGCCGCGAAGGCCTCGCGCAGCAGCTTCAGCAGCCCCCGCCGACCGCGCCTGCGCTCCAGCCGTCCGGCGACCTCGGCCAGGTCGCCGGCGGAGGTGGCGCCGGCGGGCCAGGCGGGCTCCGCCGGAGGCACCTCCTGGCCCGCTGCGGCCCGCTCGTCTGCCTGGTCCTTGCGGACCAGCCAGGCCGCCAGGGCCGGGTCGCTCGCCGGGAAGGGCGGGGCGCGCAGGACGGCCGGCCCGAGGAAGGGGGCCAGGCTCCCCTCGAGGAGGCGCGCAGCGATGACGTCCAGGAGCCTCGTCATCGCGCCCTCCCCTCAGGCCGCAGCGCCCTGCTGCAGGAGGCGGCCCCCCGCGCGGCCCGGCTGGGCGCGGCGGTGGTCGCCGGTGGAACGAGCTGGCAGGTGGGCCGTCACGGGGGCTGCCCTGTGCACGGCGCGTTCCAGGCCGGGGCCTGCCGCCTACCGCCCGAATGGACGCGGTGCGGCGGGTCCTGCCAGGATGGCCGCCCGGAAACCGCGCCGAACGCTGAGCAGCTTCCGGGCACAGCGCCCCCGGCGGGCTCCCGCCGGCGAACCCGCCCGCCCCGGGCGGGCTCTCACCCCTCGAACCAGCCGGGCGCCCCTGGTGGCAGCCCGTGGAGACCCGCCGTGCACCTGTCCCGCTCCGCCTTCCTGGCCCCCATCCCCGGCTCGCCCGAGGCGGTGCTGGTGCAGCCGCTCACCGGGCAGGCCTGCCTCATCGACCTGGCCCGCGGCGAGGCGCTGGCTCGGCTCGCCGCCGGAGGCGCCATGCCCGGGGGGCTCGACGAGGGAGCGCTGCGGGAGGCGCGCTTCCTGGTGGAGTCGGAGGAGGAGGACCGGGCCCTGCGCGAGGGCGCCTGGGCCGACTGGCACGCCGAGCACGCCCTGACACCCACCCAGCTCATCGTGGTGCCCACCTTCGGCTGCAACCTGCGCTGCACCTACTGCTACCAGGAGGTCTTCGACCCTTCCGGCAAGGGGCTGATCGCCCCGGAGGTGGTGGAGGCCATCTTCCGCTACGTCGACCAGCACCACGCCGCCGAGCGCCCGCGCCCGTACCTGACCCTCTTCGGCGGTGAGCCGCTGGTGGACGCGCCCGCCTACCACGAGCGGCTGGCGCAGCTGCTGGCCGGCGCCGAGACGCGCGGGCTCGGGGTGGCCACCGTCACCAACGGCTACGACCTCGAGGCCTTCGTCCCGGCGCTGGCCGCCGCCCGGGTCAAGGAGGTGCAGGTGACGCTGGACGGCCCGGCCGCGGTGCACGACGCCCGCCGGCCGCACGGCTCCGGGCGCGGCACCTTCGAGCGGATCGTCCGGGGCGTGGACGCGCTGGTGGCGGCCGGCGTGCCGGTCAACCTGCGGGTGGTGGCCGACCGCGACAACCTCCCGCGCCTGCCGGAGCTGGCGCAGCTGGCCGAGGCGCGCGGCTGGCTCGAGCTGCCCGAGCGCCGCTTCAAGACGCAGGTGGGGCGCAACTACGAGCTCTTCGGCTGCGCCGCGCGCCAGCAGCAGGGGGCCCTCTTCGACCGCGTCGAGCTGTGGGCCGAGTACCTGCGCCTGGCCGAGGCCAACCCAGTGCTCCGGCGCTTCCACCGCCCGCGCTTCCACGGGGTGCGCCACCTGGCCGAGCAGGGCGAGCTGCCGGTGCCCAGCTTCGACGCCTGCCCGGCGGCCAAGAAGGAGTGGGCCTTCACGCCCGACGGCGGCCTCTACGGCTGCACCGCCACGGTGGGCAACCCGAGGTACCGGCTCGGCTCCTTCCACCCCGAGATCCGGCACGACCAGGCGGCCATCGCCCCGTGGCGCGCCCGCAACACCGGCACCATCGCCGCCTGCCAGGGCTGCGACGTGGCGGCGGTCTGCGGCGGCGGCTGCGGCGCCCTGGCGGACTCGCAGGGACACGGCATCGGCGGGCCCGACTGCCGGCCGGTCAAGGCGCTCTACGGGCTGGGCGCCAGGTTCTACGGGCTGGGCTGACCCCGGGCCGGCCCCGGGCCGGTCCCCAGGTGGAAGCCGGCGGGCCCGGCCGCGCCCCGCCTGGCCTATGGCACCTGCCCGAGCCCGAAGGCGGCATTGGGCTGGTCCGGGGCGAAGGCCAGCACCTGCTCGAAGACCTCCCGCGCCTCCTTGTGGCGCCCCAGCTTGAGCAGCGTCCAGGCCAGGCCAGTGGCGATCTCGGCGCTGGCCGGGTAGGCCGCCAGGGCGCGCCGGTAGAGCGGCTCGGCCTCGGCGTAGCGGGACTGGCTGTAGTGGATCCAGGCCAGCCGGCCGAGGGCGGTGAAGTCGTTGGGGGCCAGCGCCAGCACCTCCAGGCCGGCCCGCTCGGCGTCCTTCCAGCGCCGGAGCGCCATCAGCGGCAGCATGGCGCCGAGCCGCGCCTCCACCGAGGCCGGCTGCAGCGCCGCCGCCTTCAGGTAGGCCTCGGCGGACTGGGCGTGGCGCCCGGCCAGGTAGTGCAGCCAGCCCTTGCGCAGCTGGGCCACGTAGGTGCCACCGGCCGGTCCGAGCCGGAGCAGCAGGTCGTAGGCCAGGTCGCGGTCGCCGCGCGCCTCGGCGGCGTAGGACTGGCGATAGAGGTCCGGACCGCCCTCCTGGGCCAGGGCCAGGGGGGTGGCGAGCAGGGCGGCGAGCAGCAGGACGGTGCGCATCGAGTCACCTCGGGTGGAGCAGGTCAGAAGGAGAAGACCAGCCCGGCGGCCAGCCGGACGGTGGTGCTGTCGACCGGCGCGGCGCCGGCCACCGGGGTGCGCCAGCCCTCCAGGTCGGCCCCCAGCCAGCCGCGCACCAGGCCGCCCATCGGGAAGCCGAGCTGCAGGCGGGCGGCCCACTCCAGGTCGTCGGGGAGGTCGAAGAGGGCCCGACCGGCCAGGTCCCAGGGGCGCCGCTGGGTGCCGAGCTCGCCCGAGAGCGCCAGGCTGAGCGGGCCGCGCCACTCCAGGCCGAGCAGCGCCGCGCCCACCTGGGCGCCGTCCAGCCACTGGCCACGCCAGCCGCCGCGCAGGGCCAGGTGGCGCCACAGCGGCAGCGCCGCCGACCCCTCCAGCTGCGCCACCGGCAGATCCTCGTACCAGGTCACCGCCCCGGCGGCCCGCCACTCCAGCCCGGCCACCGCCCAGAGCGAGAGCCCGGCGCCGGCCCCCTGGTAGCCGTACAGCTCGGTGGCGCCGTCCACCTGGGCCGTGGAGCCGGAGATGGCGGCGCCGTGCAGCGTCACCCCCCAGGCCGGCGCCGCGTACCCCAGCGACAGGTGCCCCTCGTGCTGCACCGGCGCCCCGACCGTGCCGGCCGAGGCCCCGCGGCCGCGCCCGGAGGAGGCGCTGGGCGGCACCAGCGCCCGGTAGAGGCCGCCCACGGCCAGGTGATCGGCCACCACCGCGTCGAGCGAGAGGGCCGCCACCGCCAGCGAGCCGCGCGAGGGGTGGCCGTCGGCCGAGCTGCCCGCGCCGTAGACCCCCAGCCAGGCCTGGCTGCGGGCGCCGCGCAGGGCCCGCGCGTCGTCGAGCCCGCGGCGCGCCTCCTCGGAGCTGGGCGCCAGCCTGAGCGCCGCCCGGTAGGCCTCGGCCGCCGCCGGGTACCTGCCGGCGCGCAGGAGGTGGTAGGCCCGCGCCAGCTGGAGCGGGAAGTCCTGCGGCCAGGTGGCGGCCGGTCCGGCCAGCAGCGCCGCCGCCGCCTCGTGGCGCCCCTCCGCCCCCGCGGCCGCGGCCGCCGCCATCGCGTCGTCGTAGGCGTCGGCGCGCGCCCGACCAGGCGCCGCCAGGCTGGCCGCGGCCAGCAGGGCCAGGACCGCCGCGCCGGCGCGCCCGAGGGTGGTGCGCCTAGCCACGGTCCACCTCCGCCGCGCGCTCCACCCGGCGGGCCCGCCAGGCCTCCTGGTCCAGCCGCACCTCCATGGTGCGCGGCCCGCCGGCGTCGAAGGTGGCCGTGGTCTGGAGCGCCCGCCCCCCGGCCCGGCCCTGCCCCCGCACCTCCAGCACCTCGCCGCGCCGCGTGGCCGTGAAGGACACCGCCACGCCGCCCTCCGGCAGGAACGGCTCGGCCAGGTCGGTCACCCAGCGGACCCAGCGCGGCCGGAAGCGCCGCCGCGGCAGCACGTCGTCCCAGGCCAGGCCGTCCGGCAGCTCGTAGGGCACCCGCGGCGCCGCCGCGGCCAGCAGGTGGAGCGCGCCGTCGCGCCGCCCAACCTGGTCGTAGACCACGAACTGCCGCCCCTGGTTCTCGAACCAGAGCCTCGCCCCGGTGGCCGGGCACTCCAGCGTGAGCTCGCCGAGCAGGCCGATGCGCGAGACCACCACCTCCTGGTGGACCTGCCCCTGCGGCCCCTCCACCTCGAAGGACAGCTCGCCGCCGATGGGCAGGGCGAAGGGCACCGCCCCCTCGTCGCGGCGCACCAGGCCGCGCACCACCTGGCCCTCCTCCGGCACCAGCCAGCGGTGCAGCACCGGCGCGGCCTCGTCGCCGGTGATCACGTCGGCCAGGGAGAGCTCCAGGGTGGGCGCCCCCACCCGCGGCGTGCCCTGCAGCTGGAAGTGCAGGTGCGGCACGAAGGAGCGGCCGCTGTTGCCGCAGGCGCCCAGCCGGGCCCCCTGCCGCACCACCTGCCCCTCCTTCACCTCCAGCGAGCCGGGCGCCAGGTGGGCCACCAGCGAGAAGAGCCCGGGGCCGTGCTGCAGCAGCACCAGGTTGCCGAAGGGCCGGCGCGCGTCGTGGGCGCCCGGCGCGTTGTCCGGGACGTCGCCCACCACCTTCACCACCGTGCCGTCGGCGGCCGCCAGCACCGGCAGCCGGTAGCAGCGGTGGTCCCTGAGCTCCCGCCCGTCGCCGCCGTGGGTGGCCCCGCTGGCGTCGGCCACCTCGAAGTCGAGGGCGTGGCGCCAGGCGCCGCGGTGGGTGTGGGCGCCGTCCACGCCCTGGGTCACCACCCACCGGCCGGCGAAGGGCGGGGCGAAGCGCACGCCGTGGCCCGGACCGAAGCGGGCCACCCGGGTCCGGTAGAAGGCCAGGTTGGCCTCGGGGCTGCCGGCGGCGAAGTCCACCGCCTTGGGGGCGCCGTCGCGCACCCGCTGCCGCAGCGCGGTGAGCGCCACCAGCATGGTCACGTTGAAGGGCAGGAAGAGCACCGGCAGCCCGAGCGGCCGGAAGAGCGCCAGCGCCCCGGCCGTGCCCAGGCTGGTGAGCAGCGCCGCCGCCCCGGCCAGCAGGAAGGCGGCGCGCTGCGGCACGAACCAGACGCCGCCCAGCGCCACCGCCGCCAGCATGGCGTTGGCGTGCAGCACCAGCAGGGAGGGATCGCTGGCGAAGGTGAAGACCTGGGCCGAGAGGACGGCCGACACGGCGTAGCCGAGCAGGGTCAGCAGGGTGGCGATGCGGCTGTAGAGCACCAGCGCGGCCAGCACCACCACCCCGGCGCCCAGGCTGGGCGAGAAGAGGATGGCCCCCAGGCTGCGCAGGTAGAGGTCGGCCGCGGCCGGCAGCCAGGGCGGCGGGGCCGGCGGCACCAGCGCGGGCGCCGCCCGCGCCACGATGCCCACGAACGGCGCGGCCGCCAGGGCCAGCCAGGTGACCAGCACGAAGGGCAGCGAGAGCGAGGGCAGGTCCAGGGCGGCGCCCAGCACCGAGTCGAGCGAGGCCTCCAGGAAGACCACCGCCACCACCGCCAGCGCCAGCAGCGCCGCCGCGCCCGGCCCCGGCTCGAAGAGCGCCCCCACCGCCAGGCCGATCAGCAGCGGGTTGTAGCCGTAGCGCCCGCGGGCCGAGGCCGCCTCGCTCAGGCCCAGCAGCCCCACCAGGGCCCGTCCCAGCAGCACCGCCGCCAGGCCGTGCAGGCCGAGCCGCGGCGACAGGGCGGTGGCCAGCAGCAGCAGCGCCCCCACGCCGCGGTGGTCGGCCAGGATCACCTGGGAGTAGGCGGTCAGGGCCGCCGAGAGCGCGGGCGGCAGGGCCGGCAGCTCCCCGGTGGCGGCGGCGGCGCGGCGGCCGGCCTCGGCGGTCACCGGGAGAGCCACGCCGGCACCTCCTCCTGCGCCAGCAGCGTCTCCACCGACTCGCGCCGCCGCACCAGCGAGGCCTCGCCGCGCCGGGAGATCATCACCACCGCCGGGCGGGCGGTGATGAACTGCATCCACTGGGTCACGTTGTAGGCCCCCACGTTGCGCACCACCACCCGGTCGCCGGTGGCCAGCGGCGGGAAGAGCAGCTGGTCGCGCACCACGTCGATGGCCATGCAGAGCGGCCCGTAGAGCACGGTGGGCTCGGGGGTGCCGGTCGTCTCCTGGGCCGGCACCACGTCGTGGCGGTACCAGAAGGCGGTGAAGAGCGAGTTGACGCCGGCGTCCAGGATGACGGCGCGCCGGCCGTCGGGCAGCCGCTTGTTGGCGTGCACCGTGGTGACGAGCGAGCCGGCCTCGTCCACCAGGGCCCGGCCGGTCTCCAGGAAGATGGCCGGGTCGCGCCCCTCCGGCGGCGCCAGCGCCGCCAGCCCCTCGGCGATGGCCTCGGCGTACTGGGCGAAGGAGGGCGTCACCTGGTCGCCCGGCAGGTACTGGGCGTGCAGGGTGTTGCGCGACGCGAACCCTCCGCCCAGGTCGATCCACTCCATCACCAGGCCGTGCTCGCGCAGCAGCAGGTTGGAGAGCTCGGCCAGCTTGCGCGCCTCCTGCCGGTAGGCGTCCACCTCCTGCACGAAGGTGCCGATGTGGGCGTGCAGCCCGCACAGCTGCAGCACCCCGCCCGCCTTGAGGCGGCGCACGGCGTCGAGCGCCTGGCCCGACTCGAGGTTGAACCCGAAGCGCGACCAGGGGGGCGTGCCCGGCACGGTCATGTTGACGCGGATGGCCACCTTGGGGCGCAGCCCGAGCCGCCTGGCCACCACCTCGGCCAGCGCCAGCTCGTCGAAGTGGTCGAGGTGCACCCGCACGCCGGCGCGGAAGGCCTTCTCCAGCGCCCCCTCAGGCTTGTAGGGCCCGTTGAAGATCACCTGGGTGCCGGGCACGTGGCGCAGCGCCTTGTCGAGCTCCAGCTCGCTCACCACCTCGGCCAGCGACCCCTCGCGGTGCATCACCTGGCAGACCGCGTCGAGGTAGTTGGTCTTGTAGGACCAGGCCAGCCGGGCGGTGGGCAGCCGCACCGCCAGGGCGTCGGTGAGCTCGCGGTGGCGCGACACCAGGGTCCGCTCGCTGAAGACGAAGAGCGGCGAGCCGAAGCGCTCCACCAGGGAGGCCACCGGCACGCCGTCGAGCTCGGTGAGCGGGCGCAGCCCGGTGACGCGCGAGAGCTTGTTCATGAGGCCGGCCTGGTGCTTCACCAGGGTGGGGCGCTCGTAGGGCTGCCTAGCGGGCATGGACGGCTCCGGCGGGGGTCGAGGTGGGGGAGGCGGGCGCCGGCCGGGCGGCCGGCGCCGGCAGGGCGCCCGCCGTGGCCAGCGCCTGGAAGTCGGCCATCGAGGCGATCTGGTCGAGCGAGATGCGGACGAAGAGCGTGCCGGCGCGGAAGTCGGTCATCGGCGGGACCACCTCGCCGCGGGCCAGCCTCACCACCGCCCAGGGCAGGTTCTGGCCGGCCCCGGCCGAGAGGAAGCACCAGGCCGGGAAGCGCGGGTTCACCTCGATGAGCAGGTAGCGGTCCTCCCGGGTCTTCAGGATCTCCAGCTCGCAGGGGCCGCGCCAGCGGGTCTCGGCGAAGAAGCGGCGCGCCGCCTCGAGCAGGTGCGGGTCCTTCACCGCCACCCCGGCCCAGCCCTTGCCCTTGTCGGAGAGGAGCAGCTTCTTCATGGGCACCGCGCCCACCATGCCGCCGCGCCCGTCGCCCACCGCCACCACGTCGTACTCCTCGCCCTCGTGGAAGCGCTGGGCGATGACCGGCAGCCCCCACTTCGCCACCGTGGCGTGGAAGGCGGCGGCCGCCTCGTCGGGCGCGCGGACCACCGTGGCGCCGTAGAAGACCCCCTTCACCACCAGCGGGTAGGGCAGGTCGGCCTGGAGCCGGTAGACGTCGGCGGCGTCGGAGAGCACCGCCTGGGCCGGCACGTCCAGGCCGGCCCGCTGGCCCAGGTCGGCCAGGCGCACCTTGGAGCGCAGCTCCAGCTGCTCGCGGCTGGGCAGGAACATCCGGATGCCCCACTGGCGCAGCTCCGGCTCCAGCTCGATGAAGGCCGCCAGCTCGGAGTCGAGGGTGGGGATGATCACGTCGAGCGGCCGCTCGGCGTGCACCTGGCGCAGCCGCTCGCGCAGGGCGTCGACGCCCTGGCTCGGGTAGGGCAGGAGGTAGCCGCCGGCCAGGTCGAGGTCCTGGTGGTAGAGGCCGGAGTCGAGCGCGTCGTAGGCCAGCCCGACCACCTGCCCGCCGAAGGCCGGCTCGGCCCGCAGGGCGCGGATGACCCCCACCCCCGGCGCCGGGTTGTCCGTGGCGTTGAGGCCGGTGACCGCCACCGTGAGCGGGCGGGGCGCCGCGCTCACGGGACCTCCGCGCCGGCCGGCAGCCAGCCCTGCTCGCGCACCTGCAGCAGGAACTCGCGCACGTCGCGCGCCAGGTCCGCGCCCGGCTCCACCTCGAAGGTGTCGCGCAGCGTGGCCTCGATCTCGGACTGCGGGGAGCCGCGCCGCAGCCCCTCCAGGATCACCTTGCCCGGCAGGTTGAGGCTGTAGGTCTGCCCGCCGTACGGGTCGAAGACGAACCCGCTCTCGCTCACCGCCAGATCCCGCAGCCGCTGTCTCGAGTCCATGAGGCTCCTTCTCGTGTGCCAGAGGGAACCCGCGGGGGGAGCGCCGGTTGCGGCCTTTCACCGTGCGCGAATTGTCGCAACCGGCTGAAAGGAGGAACGTTTCGTTCAGTTGAACGTTCAGCCGGACCTCGGGTGCGGCCGAGGCCAAACGCCCGGCCACTCCGGCGCGCTGCGCCTCAGGCGGACGGGGTGGGGCTTCCCTGGCTCAGGCGGCCGGGGACGACGCGGCGCTCAGGCGGCCGGGGGCGCGGCGGGCTGGTCGGGCTTCTTCGGGCCGGGCGACGCCACCACCAGGCCGGCGAAGCCGAAGAAGGCCGCCGCCACCAGGGCGTTGGAGGTGATGGCGCAGGTGCCGGTGCGGCAGCCGATGAAGTACGCGTAGGCGGCGCCGCCGAGCGCGCCCACCAGGCCGCCCAGCAGCGTGCGGCCGTGCCGCGCCAGCCAGGCGGGCGCGGTCACGGCGTCACCGGCGCCGGCGCGCCGAGCAGGGCGTCGAGCTGCCGCTTCAGGTCGGCCGGTCTGATGGCGCCGCCGGTCATGCGGACGCCGGCCTCCTCGCCGCCCCGGAAGAAGACCAGGGTGGGGCTGCCGAGCACGCCGAGGTCGGCGGCCACCTCGCGGTTGCCCTGCCGGTACATCTTGTAGACCCGGACCCGGCCGTCGTACTCGGCCGCCACCTTCTCGAGCCGCGGGGCCAGCGCCTCGCAGGGCGGGCACTCGGTGGAGAAGAAGTCCACCACCACGGGCTGAGGGGCCCGCAGCACCTTCTCGGCCCACTCCGACGCCTGGATCTCGGTGACGTGCTCGCTCATCTGGAGGTCGCTCCTGCGCAGGGGTGGCGGGGGAGGATCACCCTCCCCCGCCGGAACGTCACGTCAGTCGTGGCAGCCCGTCACCAGGCGGGACGACTTGGCGCAGCACTGCGCCGCCTGCTCGACGGCGCAGCAGGACGGCTTCGGCTTGGTCAGCATCTTCATGTGCTTCTCCTCGTTGACTGCGGTGCTCCGGCTACGACTTCAGCTGCTTCTCCAGCTTCCCCTGCAGCGCGCGGGCGGCGTCGCAGTCCTCGCAGGGCGCGTCCGCCTGCTTGGCGTGCACCTCGCAGGTCTTCAGGCAGTTGGACAGCGACTGCACCAGGATGCGCAGCTCCTTGGCGGTCAGCTCGTTCGTCGTCATGTGGTCCCCTTCACGGTGAGGCTGAGCACCCGGACGCCGCCCTTCTCGTAGGGGGCCGTCCGGACCAGCACGGTGACCTCCACGAAGCCGGCCGCGCGGACGGCGGCCAGGTACTCGGCCTCGGGGATGGCCCCACCGTAGCAGGCGGCCCAGGCGGCGGGGTCGCGGCGAACCGCCTCAGGCAGCGCCTCCTCCGACACCACGTCGGAGACCACGAAGCGGCCACCCGGGCGCAGCACCCGGCGGATCTCCCGGTAGACGGCCGCTTTGTCCGGGGCGTGGTTGATGGCGCAGTTGGAGGTCACCACCGTGGCGCAGCCGTCCGGCAGGTCGAGCGCCGCGAGATCGCCCAGCAGGAAGGAGACGGTGACGGCCTCCGCCGGCGTGGCCTGGCGCGCCGCCGCCAGCATGGCCGGGCTCCCGTCCACCCCGACCACCCGCCCGGAGGGCCCGACCAGGGCCGCGGCCCGGAGGACGTCGCGCCCCCGGCCGCAGCCGAGATCCACCACCACGTCGCCCGGCCCGGGGGCCGCCAGGTCGAGGGCGCCGCCGCACGACAGCGAGCCCGGGCGGGTCGCCAGCGCGTCGTAGCGCGCCGCGACGGCGTCGTGCAGGGCTGCCTTGGTGGGCGTGGGCGTGGTCACGAGGAGTGGGGCCCGGGCCCGATGGGGCCTGGCCTGTACCAATCAGAGCCCAGTTCCGGCCCGAGGGTTCACCCCCGTACGCGGGAGACGGCCCGCCGGTGGGTTCGCCCGGGCGCGGGCCCAGCGAGGGCGTGGCGGGCCCTCGAGGTGCGGCGCATGGCCGCGCTTGACCCGCCGGGCCCACCCCTGTTCCATGGCGCCTCGATGGCCCGCCACGACCACCGCAGCCCGCCCCGCCGCGCCCGCCTCCTCCAGGCCCTGCTGGCCGCCGGCCTCCTGGCCGGCTGCCGCGCCGCCACCCCCGCCGCGCCGGCCAGCACCGCCGCCGCCCGGCCCGAGGCGCCGCCCGCCTGGGAGGCCGACAACCCCCTGCGCCCCCTGCCCGAGCCGCCGCTCGGCAGCCCGGCCGACTTCGCCGCCGTCCCCTGGGTGACCCCGGCCAAGGTGCGGCTGGGGCGCTGGCTCTTCTTCGACGCCCGCCTGTCGGCCGACGGCACCATCTCCTGCGCCTCCTGCCACCGCCCGGAGCATGGCTTCTCGGAGCCGACGCCGCACTCCACCGGCGTCGGCGGGAAGGAGGGCGGCCGCAAGGCGCCGCCCATCCTGAACGCCGCCTTCCCGGTCTACCCCGCCTACTTCTGGGACGGCCGCGCCGCCAGCCTGCTCGAGCAGGCCAAGGGCCCCATGGTGAACCCGGTGGAGATGGGCGCCACGCACCAGGGGGTAGTGGCCACGGTGAGCCGCCTGGACGGCTACCGGCGCTACTTCGCCGAGGCCTTCGGCGACCCCGGCGTGGACATCGACCGGGTGGCCGAGGCGCTGGCCGCCTACGAGGCCACCCGCCTCTCCGGCAACTCCAAGGTGGACCGCTTCGACGCCGGCGACGAGGCGGCGCTGGACGAGTCGGAGCGGCGCGGCCGCGACCTCTTCTTCGGGCGGGCCGCCTGCAACCAGTGCCACCTGGGGCCGGGCTACACCGACGGCAAGTTCCACAACCTGGGCGTGGGCTGGCGGGAGCCGGAGCCGGGGGCGCCGGCCGCCTCGGGCTTCGCCGACCCGGGGCGGGCCGCCATCTCCGGGGACCAGCGCGACCTGGGCGCCTTCAAGACCCCGTCGCTGCGCGACTGCTCCAAGCACGCCCCGTACATGCACGACGGCTCGGTGGAGACGCTGCGCGAGGCGGTGGCGCTGTACTGGCGCGGCGGCGTGAAGAACCCCTGGCTCTCCGAGCGGATGGAGCAGGTGGGCTTCCGCCGCTGCGAGATCGACGACCTGGTGGCGTTCCTCCAGGCGCTGGACGGCGAGGGCTACCAGGACACGGCGCCCAGCGCCTTCCCGCGGTAGCCGGCCGGCGCCGCCCGGGCCGCCGCGGGGCCGCGCCGCGTCAGGGTGAAGCTGCCCACCATGGCCTCCAGCTCCTCGGCCTGGCCGTTGAGCTCGCTGGCCGCCGAGGAGGACTGCTCGGCGCTGGCGGCGTTGTGCTGGGTGACCTTGTCCATCTCCGAGACCGCCTGGTGGACCTGGTCGATGGCGCCGGCCTGGGAGCGGGCCGCGTCGGCGATCTCGCCCATCACGCCGGTCACCTTCCCCACCGAGGTGACGATCTCCCCGAGCCGGGCCGCCACCTGCCGCGCCGTGGCCTCCCCGTGGCCGGCCTGCTGCACCGACTCGCGGATGAGCACCTCGGTCTTGCTGGCCGCCTCCTTGCTGCGCAGCGCCAGCGAGCGGACCTCCTCGGCCACCACCGCGAAGCCGCGCCCGGCCTCGCCGGCGCGGGCCGCCTCCACCGCCGCGTTGAGCGCCAGCAGGTTGGTCTGGAAGGCGATGTCGTTGATGTCGCGGATGATCTGCGAGGTCCCCTCGGCCGAGGCCTTGATCTTGCCCATGGCCCCCTGCATCTCCTCCACGCTGGCGGCGCCCTGGGTGGCGGCGGCGTGGGCCTGGCGGACCAGCCCGTCGGCCGCCACCGCGTTGTCGGCGGCGTGGCGGCTGGTGCCGGCCACGGTGTCGAGCGAGCCGCCCACCGCCTGCAGCGAGGCGGCCTGCTCGGAGGCGCCCGAGGCCACCGCCTGGGCCGAGGAGGCGATCTGCTGCGACGCCCCCGAGACGTGCTCGGCCGCCGCCGCCACCTGGGCCATGGCGCCGTGCAGCGCCTCGGCGGTGGCGTTGACGGCGCGCTGGATGCGGGCGTGATCGCCCTGGAACTGGCCGGTGACGCGCGCCGTCAGGTCGCGGGCCGCCAGCTGCTCCAGCACCGCGGTGGAGGCCGTCACCGGGGCCACCACCGCGTCGAGGGTGCGGTTCACGCCGGCCACGATCTGGCGGAACTCGCCGTGGTGGCGCTCGGCGTGGGCGCGGGCGTCGAGCTGGCCGCCCACCGCCGCCGTCGCCAGGCCGTTGGCGTCCTCCACCAGGGCCCGGATGGCGGCGATGCAGCCGTTCAGGTCGTCGCGCAGGCGGGCGAAGTCGCCGGGCCACTGGTCGCGGACCTGCTCCGGGATGGCGCCCCGCGAGAGGCCGTCCACCACCAGGCGGGCCGCCTGCACCGGGCCGGTCACCGCGTCGAGCGTCCGGTTCATGCCCTCCACCACGACGCGGTAGTCGCCCAGGTGGCGCGCCGGGTCGGCCCGCGCCGCCAGCTGGCCCGCCACGCCGGCGGCCGCCAGCGCCTGCACGTCGGTCACCAGCGCGCCGATGGAGCGGCTGGCCGTGTTGAGGTCGTCCTGCAGCTTGGCGAAGTCCCCGGGCCAGGCCTCGGTGAGCGCCGGGGGGAGGTCGCCGCGGGCGATGCCGTCGAGCACCGCCCCGGCGGTCCGGATGGGACCGGTCACCGCGTCGAGCGAGGCGTTCATCCCCTCCACCACCCGGCGGAAGCCGCCCTGGTGGCGGCCGACGTCGGCGCGGGCCGAGAGGCGGCCCTCCGCGCCGGCGCGCGCCAGCGCCTCGGCGTCGGCCAGCAGCGCCCCGAGCGCGTCGATGGAGCGGTTGAGCGAGTCCTTGATGAGGTTGAAGTCGCCGCGGTAGTCGGCGGTGAGCCGCGGCGGCACGTCGCCGCGGGAGATGCGGTCGAGCCGCTCGGCGGTGGTCCGGATGGGCTCCAGGAAGGCGTCCATGGTGGCGTTCATCCCCTCCACCACCTCCTGGAAGTCCACCGCCACCCGGCCGGCGTCGCCGCGCGCCTCGAGCCGGCCCTCGGCCACGGCCCTGGTCAGGGCGCCGGCCTCGGCGGCCAGCGCCTTGACCGACCGCGAGAGCACGCGCGCGATGAGCAGCCCGGCCACCACCAGGGAGAGGCCGCCCAGCGCCAGCAGCCAGAGCACCACCTGGCGCGCTCGCGCCAGGGCCTGGCCGGCCTGCTGGCGGGCCTCCTCCACCTCCAGGCGGTTGGTCACGATGGTCTTCATCAGCCTGGCGTCGGCCTCCATCGCCTCGGCCAGGAGCGGCAGCCAGAGCTCGAAGGCCCGCCCCTGGGCCTCCCCCACCTCCGGGGCGTAGGGGTTCTGCCCGCGCCCCAGGAGCGCCTCGCGCTCCGCCAGGTGCCGGCGCACCTCCACGGCGCGGAGGCGCCAGGCCTCGATGGCCGTCCACCCGGCCTGGTAGGCCGCGGCGGTGTCGGCGCCGTGCGGCAAGGCGCTGAAGGCCTGGTGCCCCTCCTCGATCCGCGCCAGGGCCGCGTCCAGGGAGTCCATGAGGCGGCGCCGGACCTCCACCGGCATGGACCGGCCGTTGAGGAGGCCGGCCAGGTCGCGCTGCACCTCGGCCTGCCCGGTCTCGATGTCGCCGAGCGCCAGCGACGAGGGGAAGTTCACCGCCGAGGTCCGGTCGGCCCGGTCGCCGCCGTCGTCGACCAGCGCGTAGACGTAGGCAGCGCCCGCACCCGCCGCGACCACCCCCGCCACCACCGCCACCCTCAGCTTCCTCGCCAGCGTCCAGGTCATCGCCATGTGCACCCTCGATCCGATTGAGCGCACTGTGCGTTGCAGTCCCCGTGCCCGGACCGGAGCGGTCCACGTCCCTCTTCACCAGAGGTTGCGCCGGTCCAGCGCGAGGCGCCGGCCACCCGGGGTTCACCCGGCCCCGCCGCGAGACCCGGCCACCTCCCGGGAAGCCCCTGGCGCATGGTGGTGGGTCCAGGTCGGCCGGGGTGGGCGGTCCCTCCCACCCCCCGGGGCCGCGGGTGTCAGACGCCGCTGCCACACTCCGGTCCGTGCGCCGCTTCGTGACCCTGGACCTCGAGACCGTCCCCGACGAGGGGCTGGTGGCGGCGGTCGACGGCGGCCCCGGCCGGACCTACGCCGAGCAGCTGCAGCGGGTGGTGGCCGAGCGGCGAGCCCGCACCGGGGGGCGCAGCGACTTCCTCCCCCTCCCCTACCACCGCCCGGTGGCCGCCTGCCTGGTGGAGGCGGTGGAGGACGGCGGCTTGCTGGCGGTCGCCGACGTGGAGGCCTGGACCGACCGCCGCAGCGGCGAGGCCGCCTTCCTCGACCGGCTCTGGGGCCGGCTGGAGGGGGCCACGGTGGTCACCTTCCACGGGCGCGGCTTCGACCTGCCGGTGCTGGAGCTGCGGTCGCTCAAGCTGGGCGTGCCGGCGCCGCGCTGGTTCGCCGGGGCCCGCCGGCCGGGCTCACCGGAGCACCTGGACGTGAAGGAGCTGCTGGCCGCGCCCGGCGCCTCGGGCGCCGCACCGCTCGACCTGTACGCCAAGCTGGTGGGGCTGCCGGGCAAGGAGGACGTGGCGGGCGAGGACGTGGGCGCCCTCTACGCCGCCGGCGACCTCGATCGCATCGCCGCCTACTGCATGACCGACGTGGTGCAGACCTTCCTGCTCCTGCTGCGCTACCGGCTGCTGGACGGCTCGCTCACGCCGGACGGCTACGCCGACAGCGCCGCCCTGGCGCGGGAGCGGCTGCCCCGCCTGTTCGCCCGGCGGCTCACGGCCGGCGAGCAGGCCCCGCTGTCCGGCTTCCTGGACCGCTGCGCCGGCTTCTTCGGCGAGCCGGCCCGGCCGGTCCTGAGGCGCCGGGCCCTCTAGCGTCCGGCGCCGCCCGCTGGTCTCGAGGGGGCGTGGCGGCGTAGAAGGTCGCCATGGACTGGAAGATCTTCGCCGCCACCTTCACCTCCATCTTCCTCGCGGAGATGGGCGACAAGACCCAGCTGGCCACCATGTCGCTGGCGGCCGGCTCGTCGCGCTGGTCGGTCTTCGCCGGCTCGGCGCTGGCGCTGGTGGCCACCTCGCTCATCGCGGTGCTGGTGGGCGAGGGGCTGACGCGCGTCGTCTCCCCGCTCTGGCTGAAGCGCGGCGCCGGCGCCCTCTTCGTGGTGATGGGCGTGATCTTCCTGGTCTCCAAGGCGGAGTAGGCCGGCCACGGCGCGGGCGGGGCTGCAACCACCCGCCACGACACGGCTCCGGTCCCTGTCACCTCACGGGGTCCACACCTAGGGTGGCGGCGGCCCCGCCCGTAACCTGCCGGAATCAGGTGATCCGGCCCCTGGCACCGTCGCTGCACAGGGGAGAGGGCATGGCAGCACGAGCCCTCCCGCGCCCCGTCCCGTTCGTCGACGAAGTCCGGCTCCTCGCCCGGGAGAAGGACCCGGCCCTGCTCCTCGACTGCGAGGCGGTGATCCTCTTCGTGAACGAGGCCTGGGACCGCTTCGCCCGCGACAACGGCGGCGGCGAGCGGGTGGACTCGGCCGCCCTGGTGGGCACCCGCTGGTTCGATCACATCGCCGGTGACGCGCCGCGGCGGCTCCACCGGCTGCTCTTCGAGCGGGCCGTGCGGCGGCTCGGTCCCGGGCCCGGCGGCGGCGTGGTGCAGCTCAACGAGGCCAACGGCCCGGAGCTGGCGCGCCTGGTGGCCACCCACCTGACGCCCGTGGTGGGGACCGGCGGCGCGCTGACCGGCATCGCCGTGGTGCACCGCGTGGTGCGGGAGCTGCCCATGGCCGAGGTCTACCCGGTGGCGGCCGGGCACGAGGCACGCTGGCACGACGGCCAGGGTGCGGTGGAACAGTGCAGCTGCTGCCGCCGGGTGCGCCGGCCGGAGGAGCCCGAGGAGTGGGACCTGGTGCCCGGCCTGGTGACCGAGCCGCCGGAGCGGGTGCACTTCGGGTACTGCGCGCTGTGTTTGGAGCTGCACTATCCGGCGGGAGCTGGTGGGGAGCCGGAGCCGCTCTAGCGGCGACCATTCACGACAGCCCAATCCGGCGCGGCTTCAGCCGCGCCCATTCACGGCAGCCGATCCCGCCCAGTCGGGCACGAAGAACCGGCCGCCAACCAGCCCCCCAACCGGCGCCGCTTCAGCGGCGCCCATTCACGCCGCCCGATCCCGCCCAGCCGGGCAAGCAGAAACCAAGGCCCGAACACGCAGAAACGGCCGCCCCCATCCGGCGCGGCTTCAGCCGCGCCCATTCACGTCGCCCAATCCCGCCCGAACACGCAAGAACGGCCGCCCCCGAACCAGGAGGCGGCCGTCTGGCTGATCCATCTACCCGGCAGCCGCCCCCCCCACAGCTGAAAGGGCGGGATCCTGGCTCCGGCTTCGGGCGCGGCTAAAGCCGCGCCAGTACTACCCCGCCTTCTTGGCCCGGCGCTTCCGCTTGATCGACAGCGTGCGCTTGCGCTTCACCTGGGCGCGCTTGGGCTTGCTGCGGTTCGACGCCTTCCGCTTGGTGCGGTTGCTCTTCAGTGCGGCCATGTCGTTCTCTCCTTGATGGTCACGGGTGGGGGTCCTTCGAAAAGGGCGGCGGACTCTACTCCAGCCAGTCCTTGTCGCGCAGCTTCTTCGGCAGGTACTCCTCGGTGATGAAGCTGATGCCCCGCCGGGAGAGGGCCTCCAGCTCGTACTTCTGGCCCGAGTCGGCCATCTCCTGGATCTCCCGCTGCCAGCGGGCGTCCTTGAACCAGGGGTAGGCCAGCATCTGCTTGGCGCGCGACTGGTCCTGATCGTTCATCGGGATGGAGACGTTGGACGGCAGCTTGAAGGTGGTCTTGTCGAAGCTGGAGAGCCCCACGAAGCGCGCCGCCGGGACGGCCATGCGCATCGACTCGTAGGCCAGGTTGATGGAGCCCTGCTTCAGCACCGAGTAGATGTAGAAGCCCCAGGGATCGTTGTCCACGAGCACGTAGACCGGCAGGCCGAGCTCGGTGTGCAGCCGCTGCACCATGCGGCGCACGCCCCGGGGCGGCTGGCCCTGGCCGGTGACGATGACGCACTTCTCCCGCTGCCAGAACTTGTCCTCGTTGAAGCGCTTCCAGACGGCGTCCTTCTCGATGAGCAGGACGTACTTGGCCTCGCTCTTGGTGAACTGGACGACGTGGTCCTCGACGATGGACGGGACCGACCAGCCCCCCGAGCCCATGCGCCTGAGGTCGATGCTGTCGCCGGAGTCCCGCACCGTGATGGGCCCGACCATGGAGCCGCGCCCGGTGGCGAAGAGGTGCAGCTCCTCGCGCAGGGAGTCGATGGAGACCTCCAGGTCCTCGATGATGGGGTCCGACTCCTCCTGCTCCTCGAAGGTGTTCTGCTTGGTCTCCCCGAGGCCGTGCTTCGTCATGTAGTAGAGGTCGCGGATGCTGGTGGTCTTCTTGGACTCGATCAGCTCCTTGCAGGCCTCCGACACCAGGAAGGTCTGCATGAACTTCTTGGCCATCGAGACGTTGAAGAAGTAGCGCTTCTGCTTCTGGGTCCCCAGCTCGATGAGCCGCTTCTTCTTGTTGAACTCCACGTTCGCCAGCGAGCGGACGGGGATCTCCAGGAAGGGGTTCTTGCCGCCCTTGACGGCCTTGAGCACCGACTCGGCCAGCCGCTCGATCTTCTCGACCGTCCTCTTGTCCCTCGCGTCCAGGCGCGCCATGGCCTACTCCGCCTCTTCCTCGGCCCGACGCGGCCGCTTGGTGAGCTTCGTGGACTGCTCCTCGAGCTGCGCGTCCTGCTCGGCCAGCTCGGCCTCGGTCACCTTGTTGGCCAGCCCCAGGAACTCCCGCTTGATGGGGGCCGGGCTCTTGCCGGTGATCTTGCCGATCGAGTTGGCCACCTCCTCGATGTAGAGCTCGAAGATGGAGCGGCGCTGGGCCTGGTAGTCGGCGTGCTGGCGCTTGCGGATGAAGGTGGCCAGCTTGCGACCGCACTCCTGCGCGGCCAGCTGGATCTCCCGGATGATCTCCGGGTAGTGGGCCAGCGCCTCCTTGGCCTCGCTGGTGAAGGGCACCCACACCGAGGCGATGTGCACCAAGAGCGCCATGGGCCCCACCGGCAGCGACCCCTTGGGCTGGCTCAGCATGTAGTTGCGCCAGTCGGTCTTGACGATGGCGTCGGTGGTGCCGCAGGCGGCGCGCTGGAAGAGCAGCGGCACCCGGTTGGCGAAGCGGAAGAGCTCGATGGTCTTGTCGGCCGGCCAGGAGCCGCCGTAGGCCAGCCCCACCTCCACCTGGAACGGGTTGCCCCGGTACACCTTGGGCGGCCGCGTCACCGTGGCGATGAAGTAGTTGTGCCCCTTGATCTTCTCGACCCCCTCCTCGGCGGTGGCCTCGGGGACGGGGGGCGGGGCCTCGGCCCCGGCGCCCTTGCCCCGGCCCTTGCCCGGCCGCTTCTTGGAGGCCGAGTCGAGGTCCAGCTGGCCGTCGCCCTGGTCGTCCGGCCCCTCGGTCTCGATGACCGAGAGGAAGGAGACCAGGCCGCGCCGCATCAGCTCGTCGCCGATGGGGCTGAGGCAGCCGGTGGACGGCGCCATGATGCGGGTGGCCAGGATGCCCTTGTGCAGCTTCTCGGCCAGGGCCCGGTCCTCGCCGACGGCCCGCGGGCGCAGCCGCTCCTTCAGGCCGGCGTTCCTCAGGATCTCCCCCGCCACCGGCGGCGAGACCCGGCTGAAGGCGGTCTGCAGGAAGCCCTTCAGGTCGTGGCTCTTGGACTCCGCGGCCAGCAGCATCAGGGCGCCCAGCTCCACGCCGTGCGGGTGCGGCTTGATCTCCAGCGCCTCGCGCGGCAGCTCGTCGGTGGCGCGCGGGAAGGAGAGCCGGGCCTGGCGGGGGCGCAGGTAGTGGACGGTGGCGTGCGGGTTGGCCAGCGCGGTGTGCTCGACGTAGCGGTTGACGAAGCGCTGGCCGGTGCGCCAGTCGGCCACGATCTCCAGCTCGACCCGGGTGCCGTGCTCCTGGTGCCAGTCCCCCAGCTCCTCGTCGGCCACCACGGTGGGGTTGTTCTTGCGGGTGTCGATCTGGATCTCGAACTGGTGGGCCGGCTTCCCCTTGGCGGTGCGCGAGGTGACGCGGATGGGCCGCCCGGTGGTGAGCTGGCCGTACATGGCCGCCGCCGAGATGCCGATGCCCTGCTGGCCGCGCGACTGCTTGAGCCGGTGGAACTTGGAGCCGTAGAGCAGCTTGCCGAAGATCTTGGGGACCTGGGCCTTGACGATGCCGGGGCCGTTGTCCTCCACCACCACCACGAAGCGCCCCTCACCCTTGGTGAGGTCGCCCTCGCCCCTGGCGTCGAGGCCCAGGTCGCGCACCTCGATGGTCAGCTCGGGCAGGATGCCGGCCTCCTCGCAGGCGTCGAGCGAGTTGTCCACCGCCTCCTTGATGGTGGTGAGCAGCGCCTTGGAGGGGTTGTCGAAGCCGAGCAGGTGCCGGTTCTTGGTGAAGAACTCGGAGATGGAGATCTCGCGCTGCTTGGTCGCCATCTGCTCGGCGGTGGCGCGGCGGCGCGGCGTGCGGCCGGCGCGGGGGCCCTCCTCCGCCTCGGCGGCCACGGGGGCGGCCGCGGCCACCGTCGGCAGCTCGGGCTCGGGCGGCGGCGTCCGGCCGCGGCGCCCGGCTGCCCGCGGCGGGTCGGCCACCGGTCGCGTGGCCCCGGCGCGGCCCACCGTGGCCGGCGCCTGGCGCGCCGCGCCCCGCCTGGGCGGCGCCGGCTCGGGCGCCACCTCCATGAGTGAGAGCTGCCTTTCGGCCTTCACCGGCCCCTTCCCCGCCGCCGCCGCCTTCTTCGCCATCTGGCTCCCAACCCCGCGATATCGACCGGTTTCGCTTTACCACGGAGGCCCGGCGCCGGCGAGGAACCGGCCAGGGGATTGACCTGGCCGGGCAAGTGGTTAGAACGGCGACATGCCCTTCGACACCAGCCGCGTCAAGCACAACCCGGCCCCGCCGCCCGGCGCCCCGGGCGCGCCGCACCTGCCCGGCGTCGGCCGCAACTACGCCCGCACGGCCGTGCTCATGGCCGGCCTGGTGGCCCTGCTGGCCCTGGGCGGCATGGCGGTGGGCGGGCCGCGCGGGCTGCTCCTGTTCGGCGGGCTCGGCCTGGTCTTCAACTTCGTCTCCTACTGGTTCAGCGACAAGCTGGCGCTCCTGATGAACGGCGCCCGGGCGGTGACGGCCGTGGAGGCGCCCGAGCTGTACGCCAGCGTGGAGCGGCTCACCCGTCGCGCCGGGATGCCCATGCCGAGGCTCTACGTCATCCCCTCCGCCTCGCCCAACGCGTTCGCCACCGGGCGCGACCCCGAGCACGCCGCCGTGGCGGTCACCGAGGGGATCCTGCGGCTGCTCGACCGCCGGCAGCTCGAGGGCGTGCTGGCCCACGAGCTGGCCCACGTGCTGAACCGCGACATCCTCATCGCCACCGTGGCCGCCATGATGGCCGGCCTGATCAGCTCGCTGGGCTACCTGATCCGCTGGGGGTCGGTCCTCTCCGGCGGGCGCGGCGAGCGGGGCGGCGGCCCGGGCGCCCTGGAGCTGCTCGGCTGGGCCATCCTGGCGCCCATCGTGGCGCTGGTGCTGCAGCTGGCGGTGTCGCGCTCGCGGGAGTACGGCGCCGACGCCACCGGGGCGGCCTTGATGGGCGACCCCGAGCCGCTGGCGCAGGCGCTGCTGGCGCTGGAGCGCGGCAACGACCTCGTGCCCTCCGAGCGGGCCAACCCGGCCACGGCGCACCTCTTCATCGTGAACCCGCTGCGCGGCGGGACGGCCAGGCTGATGTCGCTCTTCTCGACCCACCCGCCCATCGAGGAGCGGGTGGCCCGGCTGCGCGCCCTGCGGGGCGGGCTGCCGCGGCGGGCCTGAGCGGGGAGGCCGCAGGCGGAGCGGCGCCCCGGGTCAGCCGCTGCAGCTGGTCGCGCCGCCGCTCGCCACCACCTGGAAGGGCTGCTGCACGACCCCGGTGTCCGGGTCGTTCACCAAGAGCTGGTAGTTGCCGGCGGCGGGCGCGGTGAAGGTGCAGCCCAGCGGCGCCAAGGTGCAGAAGGGGTTCGGGCAGCTGGCGGACGAGGTGCAGGCCTGCACCAGCGGGTCGAGCTGGATGATGTTGTCGCCCTGGGGCAGCGTCACCGTGCAGACGTCGGCGGTCTGGTTGCAGGTGGGGCAGATGCGCAGGTTGACCGTCACCGTGGCGCCCGCCTGCACGGCGGTGCCGCCGGTGCAGACCGGCACGCCGGCCGCCCCCCCGGAGAGCTTCGGGTTCTCGGTGGGGCAGGTGTCGCCCCCGCAGCCAGCCAGGCCGACGACGAGGACCGCGGCGAAGGCGGCGGCGAGGGTGAGGCGTCGGGTGGCGGTGGGCATGGTCTGAACTCCCTTTCCCGGAAAACCGCCGGGTACCCGGGGATCTTCCCAGAGGCCGGGAGATGCGCAAGGGGGAGGCTGGGGCTGCGACACGCCTTGCCAGCCCCCGGGCCGGGCGGCTACATCACCTCCCGGGAGCGGGAGGCCGATGCAGGCTATCGAGACGGTGGCGGTCCTGGGCACGAGCGAGGCGGCCGGCGCGGGCGCCATCCTGGCGGCGCTGGCCGGCTGCGCGGTCCGGCTCCACCACCCGGAGCCCGCCGCGCTCGACCTGGCCTTCGACGCCACCCGCTTCCGGGTGGACCTGGCCATCGAGCGCGGGCTGCTGACCCGCTCCGACCGGCAGCGCATCCTGGACGGCATCCTCTTCACCCCCGACCTCGAGGAGGCGGCCACCGGCGCCGACCTGGTGCTGGAGCTGGAGGACGATCCCGGGGGCGCCGTCGCGGCGCTGCGCCGGCTGGGCGCCCTGGTGCGCGCCACCGCGGCGCTGGCGGCGCCCACCGTGGAGGCGGCGGTGGCGCTGGCCCGCCAGGTGCCGCAGCCGGGCCGGGTGCTGGCCCTGGCGGCCGACCGGGCCAGCGGCTTCACGCGCCTGGTGGCGCGGCCGGCGCCGCTCACCACCGCCCACACGCTGCAGGCGGTGGAGGCCTTCGTGGCCAGGGTCAACGCCCGCGGGAGGCACGAGGCGTGATCGTCCGGATCGACGTCATCCCGGTGGCCCTGGAGCTGCGCCGGGTGGTGGTGGCCGAGGTGATCGGCGGCTACCACGGGCAGGCCGCGCTGGGGCGCTGGTGGCTCCCCTCGGCCGTGCTCGAGGAGGGCGAGCAGCCGGGCGAGAAGGCGGCGGCGCTGGTGAAGGCGCAGCTGGGGCTGGAGCTCTCCGGCCTGGTGGTGGTGGGCAGCCGCGCCGCGGTGGTGGGCGGGCAGCAGCACCTGGCGCTGGTCTACGCCGGCGCGGTGACGGGCGGCGAGCCCGCGCCCGGCGCGCCGGTCTCCGGCTTCGCGGCCCGCACCCTGGCCGAGCTGCCGGACCAGTGCGGCTTCTGGCACCGCGACGAGATCGCGCTGCTGGTGGCGCGCTACGAGCGGCTGCGCGACTGAGCGGCCCGCCGGCCGCGGCCCACCGGGGCCGCCGGACGCCGGTCTTCCCCCGCCGGCCCGGGCGCCCCATCCAGGGCGCGGCAACCAGCCTGGCACCCCGAAGCGGCTTGCCGCGCCCCGGGGCGCGGGCTAGGTGAGCGCCCATGACCGCTCCCCTCCTCGCGATGCTCCTCGGCGCCACCTCCCTCAAGGTGGGCGACAAGGCCCCCGACTTCACCCTGCCGGACCAGGACGGCGCGCCCGTCTCGCTCTCCGCCGCCCTCAAGGCCGGACCGGTGATCCTGGCCTTCTACCCGAAGGCCTTCACCCCCGGCTGCAACAAGCAGAACTCCAACTTCCGCGACAAGTACGCCGAGGTGGAGCAGAAGGGCGCCCGCGTCTTCGGCGTCTCCACCGACACCGTCGAGACCCAGAAGAAGTTCAAGGCCGAGTTCAAGCTCCCCTACACCCTGCTCTCCGACGCCGACGGCAAGGTGGCCAAGCTCTACTCGGGCACCATGCCGCTGGTGGGCGTGGCCAACCGCGCCAACTTCGTGGTGGCCCAGGACGGCACCATCTCGCAGATCGTCGAGGGCGGGGACGCCGTCGACCCCAACTCGGCCATCGCCGCCTGCCCGCTCAGGAAGAAGGGGTGACCGTGGGGCTCCTCGCCACCCTGCTGGACCAGGTGCGGCGCCGGGTCCTGGGCGTCTCCCCCGAGGAGCTGCGCTACACCTTCGCCGACGTGCGCAACGAGCTGCGCGCCACCCGCGAGGAGCTGAAGAAGGAGATCGAGGAGGTGCGCCGCGAGGTGGTCGCCTCGCGGCGCGACGGCGTGGACCGGGTGGCGGGGCCGGAGCGGCCCGTCGCCGAGGCCTAGACCCCGGCCTTCTGCTCCGGCTCGGTGACCAGCAGGCGCCGCACCACCGCCTCGCCGCCGGCCGTCGCCACCCGCGTGCCCTCGGCCCAGTGGGCCCGCCGCAGGTAGCCGAGCCCGAGCCGCCCGGAGGGCGCGTCCACGGCGCTGGTCACCGCGCCCACCTCGACGCCGCCCACCGAGAGCGGCGAGCCCGGCCCCGCCGCCGCCGGCAGCGCGAGCTGCACCAGCCCCTTCTGGATCTGCCCGCGCTGGGTGGCCCGCAGCACCACCTCCTGCCCGATGTAGCAGCCCTTGTCGAAGGCGATGCCGGCGCGCGTCAGCCCGGCCTCCATGGGGAGCCGGCTGCCGTCCATGTCCTGGCCGAAGCGGGCGAAGCCGCCCTCCACCCGCAGGATCTCCAGGTCCTGCTCGTCGAGCGCCGCCGCGCCGGCGGCCAGCAGCGCCGCGCGGAGCCGCTCCGCCACCGCCAGGGGCGCCACCAGGTCGAGCCCGGGCGCGCCGCGCCGGCCGTTCTGGTGGGCCCAGACGCCCAGGGTGGCCACCGCGGCCGCCAGGGCCACGGCCGGCTCGCCACCTGGCCCGGCCGCCAGCGCCCCACCCGTGAGCGGCACCACCGCGTGGGTCTCCGAGAGGTCCTCGAAGACCACCTCGTCCATGATGACGAACTTCTCCAGGAGCCCCTTGGTCTCGGCCAGCGAGCGCGGGTCGAGGTCGAGGAGCACCCCGTCCTCCAGGCCGAGCAGGTGGCCCTCGCCGAGCAGGTGGCCCTTGGCGGTGAGGAAGCAGGCGTAGGTGGTCCGGCCGGGGGCCAGGCCGTTCACCACCTGGGTGCACATGCGGTGCAGGTAGTCGTGGGCGTCCCGCCCGGTGGCGCGCAGCAGGGCGCGGGCCTGGAGCGGGCCCACGGCCAGGGCGCTGCGGGCGGACTCCAGTCGCTCGGTGGGCGTCATCGGAGACCGGACCTTAGCGGCGGCGCGGGTCGGCCACAACGCCGCGGCTCAGCCCCGCTGCGTCGCCACCACGCCGGCCAGCACCATGGCCCCGCCCACCACGAAGGCGCCGGTCACCGGCTCGCCGTAGAGGGCGAAGGCCAGGGCCGCGGTGAGCACCGGCTGGGTGTTGGACCAGATGGCCACCCGGCTGGCCTCCGTCTTGCCGAGCGCCCAGTAGTAGATGAGGTAGGCGGCGATGGAGGTGAGGAACACCAGGTAGAGCACGCTCCACCAGCCCACCGCCGAGAGCCGGGTGAAGCTGGCGGCGTCGGAGAGCCACAGGCCGAAGGGCAGGTAGAGCAGGGTGCCGATGGTGATGGTCACGCCGGTCATGGCGCGCACGCCGTACCGCTCGGCGTAGAACTTGCCGCCCACCGCGAAGATGGCCCAGGCCACCACCGCCAGCAGGATGCAGAGGTCGCCGACGAGGCCGCGCCAGGCCCCCTCCGCGCCCACCGCCCCGCGCCCCAGGAGCACCACCACCACGCCGGCGAAGGCGGTGAGGATGCCCGCCACCTTCCACGGCGTGGCGCGCTCGCCGAGCCGCCAGCGCGCCAGCAGGAAGACGAAGATGGGGGTGAGCGCGTAGAGCAGGGCCCCGTGGCCCGGCGTGGTGAGGGCCAGGCCGTAGAGGAAGAAGCCCTGGTTCACCGGGATGGCCACCACGCCCAGCAGCGCCAGGCCCCACAGGTCGCGCCGCGGGATGACCACCCGGCTGCGCCACCAGAGCGCCGCGTAGAAGAGGCCGGTGAGGCCGAAGCGGACCAGCGCCAGCTCGAAGGGCGAGAGCTCGGCCAGCGCCCGCTTGGCGGCGAGGTAGGTCCCGGCCGCGATGACCGAGTGGACGAACATGACGAGCTGCACGTTCACGGGGGGCGCAACCTACCGCACCGGACGGGCCCGAGGCGACCGGCGCCGCCCACCCGACCGGCGGGCCCGGCGCGACCGGCGCGGCCGCGAGGCGGGGACCGGCGGGTCAGGCCCGGCCGAGCCGCTCGAGCGCCCAGGCCGCGGCGGCGCGGACGCCCTCGTGGGGGCTCTGGAGGAGCGGCCGGAGCAGCGGCGCCCAGCGGGCGTCGCCCGACTCGCCGGCCAGGAGGGCGGCGTTGCGCTGCAGGCCGTCCTGGCGGGCCCGCGCCAGCGCGGTGCCGTGGAAGCGGCGGGCGTACTCGGCGGGGGTGAGCTGGAGCAGCTCCTCCAGGCGGGGCTCCGCCTGGCCCTCGCGCGGCAGGAGCTCCGGGTCGGACGAGGGCGGCACCTCGGCGTTCCACGGGCAGGCCACCTGGCAGTCGTCGCAGCCGAAGACCCAGCCGCCGAGCCGCCCCATCATGGCGTCCGGCAGCGGCCCGCGCCGCTCGATGGTCCAGAAGGAGAGGCAGCGCCGCGCGTCCACGTAGCCCGGCTCCGGGATGGCGCCGGTGGGGCAGGCCGGCAGGCAGGCCTGGCAGGTGCCGCAGCGCTCCCGGGCCGGCGCGTCCGGCTCGAGCTCGAGGTCGGTGAGCAGGGTGGCCAGCAGCACCCAGGAGCCGTGGCGGGGGGTGATGAGGCAGCCGTTCTTGCCCACCCAGCCCAGGCCGGCCCGCTCGGCCCAGGCCTTCTCCATCACCGGCGCCACGTCGGCGCTGGGGAAGAAGCGCGCCCCGGGCGCCTGGGCCGCCAGGTCGGCCACCAGCCCCTTCAGCTTCTTCTTCAGCACCGCGTGGTAGTCGCGGCCGCGGGCGTAGCGGGCCACCCGCCCCTCCCCCGGGCCCGGCTCCGCCCGCTCGGCGCTCCGGTAGGAGAGCGCCAGCGCCACCACGCTCCGCACCCCGGGCAGGAGCCGCGCCGGGTCGAGCCGCTCGGCGCGCTGGGTGGAGAGCCAGGCCATCTCGGCCTGGTAGCCGCGCTCGAGCGCGTGGTCGAGCGGGCCGGGGTCGAGCGGCGCCGCCCGCGCCACCCCCACCTCGTGGAAGCCGGCGCGGTGGGCCGCCGCCTTGACGGCCGGGCTGTCGAGGGGTGGGGGCACGCGGCCGTTCTAGCGCGCGTCGGGGGGCCAAGCGACGCACATCGGCCGAAAAATGGACGGGATCGATATCGCCCCTACCATGGCCCACCATGGCGAGAAGACTGGATCTTCACCCGTGGGACCGGCTCCCTGGCACCGCGGCACGCGGCGCCGGCTGGGCGCTGGCGCAGGGCGACTGCCTGGCGGCGCTGGAGAAGCTGCCGCCGGCCTCGGTGGACCTGTGCTTCGCCGACCCGCCCTACATGCTCTCCAACGGCGGCTCCACCTGCCAGTCCGGCAAGCGGGTCTCGGTGGACAAGGGCCAGTGGGACGTCTCGCGCGGCGTGGCCGGCGACCACGCCTTCCAGACCGAGTGGCTGCGGGCGGTGCGCCGGGTCCTCAAGCCCTCCGGCACCCTGTGGGTCTCGGGCACGCAGCACGTCATCTTCTCCATCGGCTTCGCGCTGCAGGAGCTCGGGTACCACCTGCTCAACACCGTCACCTGGTACAAGCCCAACGCCTCGCCCAACCTGGCGTGCCGCATGTTCACGCACTCCACCGAGATCCTGCTCTGGGCCAGCCCCATGAAGCAGAAGCCGCTGGGGCACCGCTTCAACTACAAGGCCATGAAGCAGGAGAACGGCGGCAAGCAGATGCGCGACCTGTGGGCCATCACCGAGCAGCCGGTGCCGGGCGGCGAGCAGGTCATCTGGCCCCTGCCCACCCCGCCGCCGCGCGAGAAGGCCCACGGGCGCCACCCCACCCAGAAGCCGGTGGCGCTGCTCGACCGGGTGGTGGCGGCCAGCGCCTCCCCCGGCGACCTGGTGCTCGATCCCTTCTGCGGCTCCGGCACCACCGGCGTGGCCGCGGTGCGGGCCGGCTGCCGGTTCCTGGGGCTGGAGATGGATCCGCAGTACGTGGAGCTGGCGGCGCGGCGGCTCAAGAGCGTCGAGGCCGAGGCGGGCGCGGTGGCCGGGGCAGTGGCCCAGGCCAGGTAGGCCGGGCCGGCGTCTGCCAGGGAGCCGACGGCCGCGGGGCGCCTCCGATCGGCCGCCCCCAGCCGCGCCATTTCCGCGCAGCCCCAAGTCGGCGTCGGCGCGGTGACCCCCCGGTGACGCACCGCCGACAGGTCCAGGGCATGCGCGCCCTCCTGGTCCAGCCGCGATCACCCGTCACCTACTGGAGCTACGAGCACAGCCTGCCCTTCGTGGGGAAGGCCACCACGCTCCCGCCGCTGGGGCTGGTTACCCTGGCCGCCCACCTGCCGGAGCGCTGGGACTTGCGCCTGCGCGACCTCAACGTGGCCCCGCTCACCGAGGCCGACCTGGCCTGGTCGGAGGTGGTGCTGCTCTCCGGCATGCTGGTCCAGGCCGACTCGATGCAGGAGGTGCTGCGCCGCGCCCGCGCCGCGGGGCGGCGCACCGTGGTGGGCGGCCCGGCCGCGGCCGGCTCGCCGGGGCTCTTCGACCTGGCCGACCACCTCTTCCTGGGCGAGGCGGAGGGGCGGCTCGACCTCCTGGTGCGGACCCTGGAGGCGCCGGGGACCTCGCCGCCGCGCCTGCTCTCGCCGGCGGGCGACGACCGGCCGGACCTGGCCCTGGCGCGCGTGCCCCGCTTCGATCTCCTGGAGGTCACGCGCTACGCCAACCAGGCGCTGCAGTACTCGCGCGGCTGCCCCTTCCACTGCGAGTTCTGCGACATCGTCGAGCTCTACGGCAGCGTCCCGCGCGTCAAGACCACCGCCCAGGTGGTGGCCGAGCTCGACGCGGTGTACGCCCGCGGCGCCCGCGGCGCGCTCTTCTTCGTGGACGACAACTTCGTGGGGAACCGGCGCGAGGTGGCCCGCCTGCTGCCGGTGCTGCGGGCCTGGCAGGCGCAGCACGGCTTCCCGTTCGAGTTCCTCACCGAGGCCAGCGTGGACCTGGCGACCCACCCGGAGCTGGTGGCCGGGATGGTGGCGGCCGGCTTCTCCGCCGTGTTCCTGGGCATCGAGACCCCCTCGCGCGAGGCCCTCGGCCAGGCCGGCAAGACCCAGAACCTGCGCATGCCGCAGGAGCGGGCCGTCGAGGACCTCACCGTGGCCGGGCTGGAGGTCTTCGCCGGCTTCATCGTGGGCTTCGACAGCGACCAGCCGGACATCTTCGAGCGGCAGCTCGAGTTCATCTCCAGCCTGCCCATCCCGCGCGCCATGGTGGGGGTGCTGACCGCCCTCCCCGGCACCAGGCTGTGGCGCCGGCTGGAGCAGGAGGGCCGCCTCCGCCCGGACACGGCCGCCTCGGGGGACGCCTTCGCCCGCCCCAACTTCCAGCCGGCCATGGACGAGCGGACCCTGCTCCTCGGCTACCGCCGCCTGCTGGCGGCGCTCTTCGACGCCGACGGCTACTACGCCCGCGCGGCCCGCCACCTGGCGCTGACGGCCTTCCGGCCCGGCGCCGCCGCCTACGGCTCGGCCGTGGACGGGGCCACGGCGCTGGCGCGGGCGGTCTGGCGCATCGGCCTGCGCGGGCCGCGCCGGGCCCACTTCTGGCGGCTGCTGGCGGCCGCGCGGCGGCGGGGCCTGGCCGCCGTGCCGCGGGCCATCACGCTGGCCATCGTCGGCGAGAGCCTCATCCGCTACACGCAGGAGGTGGTGCTGCCGCGCCTCGACGCGGCGCTGGCCGCCCTGCCGCCGGCCGCCCTGCCGCCGGTCACCCGCCCGCCAGCGCAGGCCGCCGGGATCCCGGCAGGGGCGCATCCGCTAGTGACCCTCCCCGCGGTCCTCCGGCGGGCGCCGGGCGCGGCCCTGGGGGCAGGGTCGGCGTGAGCCCCGGCGCCCTTCTCCCTTGACGGATCCCCGTGGTACACGCATCGGCGTGAGAGGCTCCCCCCCGCGGCACCCCGACGACCCGAAGGCAGAGTTCTCCGCGCTCGAAGGCATCATCCAGGATGCCTCCGAGCTGAAGCCTGGCGACCGCCTCGTCTACCCGAGCCAGGGCGTCTGCGCCGTGATCGGCGTGGAGGTGAAGGAGATCGCCGGCCAGCGGCTGGAGCTGGTGCGGATGCGGCGCGAGGAGGACGGCGCCGCCGTCATGATCCCCAAGGGCAAGGTCCCCCTGGTGGGCCTGCGGCGGGTGGCCTCCGGCGAGCTGATGGAGGGCGTCTTCCACTACCTGGCGGCGGATCACGACGACCCGGAGCTGGACTGGAAGGTGCGCCACCGCGACAACGCCGATCGGCTGGTGGGTGGCGGCGTGCTGGGCGTGGCCGAGGTGGTGAAGGGGCTGCACGCACTCTCCCTCCTGCGCCCCCTGCCCGCCAAGGAGCGCGAGCAGTACGACAACTCCCGGCACCTGCTGGTGAGCGAGGTGGCGGTGTCGCTCCACGTGCCGCCCGGCGTGGCCGAGGACTTCATCGACTTCGTCCTCATCAAGCCGGCGGGCGTGGTCTTCAAGCTGAAGCCGCCGCCCAAGCCCATCCTCATGCCCAACCGGCCCAAGCGGAAGCGGTTCGTGGTGGACGACGAGGGCGACGGGCTGGAGGGGCTCGGGCTCGACGACCTGGGCATCGACGGGCTGGGCGCCGTGGGCGGGGAGACGCCAGCCGCCGAGGGCGAGAGCGCCGAGGGCGGCGAGGAGTCCGAGGGGGCCGAGGGCGAGGGTGAGGGTGGCGAGACCGCTGCCGCGCCCGTGCCGGCGCCCGCGCCTGCGACTGCGCCGAAGAAGGCCGCCAGGCCGGAGCCCGTCCCCGCGACGTCCAGGGTCGCCAAGGTCCCGCCGGCTGCCAGGCCTGCGCCGGCCATGAAGCCCGCGCCGGCCGCGAAGCCCGGCCCGGTCGGAAAGCCTGCGCCGGCCCCCAAGCCTGCTCCGGCCGCCAAGGCCGCGCCGGAGAAGGCGGCCAAGGCGACCAAGCCCGTGAAGGCCGCCGCGAGCCCGCCGCCCGCGCCGAAGAAGGCGCCGGCCAAGGTCGCCCCCGCCAAGAAGCCGAAGGCCCCGGCCAAGAAGGCCGCGCCGGCGCCGAAGAAGCCGGCCCCCAAGACGCCCGCCAAGGGCGGAGGGAAGAAGAAGTGATCCGGCTCGTCACCCTCGACAAGGTCGATCCGACCGACATCGCCGCCTTGAAGCAGACCCTCTGGGCCACCTTCGGCCTGGGCACCGACTACGCCGGCGACCGCGCCATGCCCGCCGGCCTGGCGGCCAAGGACGGCCGGGTGGACGCGCTGGCGCTGCTCGAGGCGGTGGAGCCCATCCGCCTGGTGGCCGACGACAAGGTGCTCTACCTCCTGAACGCGCCCCTCTCGCTGCCCGCCAGCCCGCTCGGCGAGCCGCCCTGCTGGGGCTTCGCCGAGTACGGGCGCCAGCGCTCGGTCATCACCCTCTCGAAGCTGCCGACCCGCGGCGTCACCGAGGCCTCCATCGAGATCTGGAGGAAGCGCCTGGCGCGCGAGGCCATCCACGTCATCGGGCACCTCTGGGACCTGCACCACTGCTACGACGCCCGCTGCGCCATGCACCCGTCCTGGTCGCAAGGCATCGCGGCCGCGCCCGAGTCCGACCTCTGCACCTTCTGCCGCGAGAAGAGCGAGCGGAAGGTGAAGCTCGCCAAGTCCTGACCGTCGGCTGATGCCGGGCCGCCTGCTCGCCGGGGCGCTGGCCCACCTGCGGGACCTCCTGGCGGCCCAGGCGGCGGGCTGGGTGGCGACCGCCCGGCGGCGGCTGCGGCAGGCCTGGGCCAACCGGCCGTCCGGCGCGCGGGGCCTCGCCATCACCCTCTCCGCCGGCCTGGTGGGGGCCAGCCTGGCCGCGCTGGTGGCCCAGGCCAGCCTGCCGGAGCGCCTGCCCGACGGCCTCGCCTGGCGAGGCGCGGCAGCGCTCCTGGCCCGCGACGCCCGCCCCGGCGACGCGGTGGTGGTGGCGCCCGCCTGGCTGGAGCGCGCCCGCGAGGTGGCGCCAGCCGGCCTCGTGGTGCTCACCCCGACGCGCCTCGTGGGCGAGGACCTGCCCGGCGTCCGCCGCGTCTGGCTCCTCTCGGCGTCCGGCGCGCCGCGGGCCGGCTGGGAGGTCGAGGTGGAGCTGGGACGCCGCGCCGTCCGCTCCGACGCCCAGGCGCTGGGGGCGCTCGAGGTGATCCGCTTCGACCTGGCGGAGCCGGTCCTCCCGCTGGCGTCGCTGGTGGAGCGGGCGGTGGAGCTGGGGGCGACCGCGACCCCGACCCCGACCGCGACCCCGACCCCGACCCCGACCCCGACCGCGACCCCGACCCCGACCCCGACCGCGACCCCGACCCCGACCCCGACCCCGACCCCGACCGCGACCGCGACCCCGACCCCACCCCCCCGCCTCGTCACCCTCGACGTCGGAGGCGTACCGCACCGCTGCCTGGTGCTGGAGACCGTGGCGGGCCAGGCCGTGGTGCTGGCCCTGCCCGCCACGCCGCTCGGAAGGACGCTGACGGGGCGGGTGGTGCTGCTGCCCGGCCCCGGCGACGCGCCGGTGCGGGTGTCGCTGCAGGCCGCGGGCGAGGAGGTGGGGGCGCTGGAGCTCGACGCGGCGCACCCGGGCCAGGCCTTCCGGCTCGACACCTCGCGGCTGGCCGGCCGGTCCCACGACCTCTCGGTGGTGCTCACCGCGGCCGGGTCCCCGGCCCGCCCGGCCTGCCTGGAGGCGCTGGCGCTCCCATGACCTGGCGCAGCCGCATCGCCGCAGGGTGGCTCCTCGTCGCGCTGGGCGCGGGAGCGTGGCTGGCCGGGGCGCCGGGCGTGCCGACCGGCGAGGCGCGCACCCTGGCCGACGGCCGGCAGGTGGCCGGGCTGCTGGTGCGGGCGCCACGAGCCCCCGCGGAGGCAGCGCGCGGCCTCGAGGCGCTCTCCGCAGGGGCGCGCCGGCCGCTCCTGGCCGAGGCGCTGCACGGCTTCGCCGCCGAGGGTGGGGAGCAGCTGGGGCTCGGGCCGCTGCGCGGCGCGCGGCTGGGCGCCGTGGTGGTGACCGCCCTGCTGGCGGCCCTCCTGTCCCTGGCCGCCTTCGACCTGGCCGGCCTCACCGGCGCGCTGCTGGCGCCCGCCTTGCTGCTGCTCTGGCCGCGCCAGGTCTCGGCCTCCCTGCTCGCAACGCCCGACCAGGCGGGCGCGCTCCTCTGGCTGGCCGCGCTGGCCTCCGCCGCGCGCAGCCTCGACGCCCCCACCCGGCTGGCCCGCACCCGCGCCGGCACCTGGACCGGGGTCCTCACCGGCGCCGCCGCCGCGGTCCGCCCCGACCTCTGGACGCTCCTGCCGCTGCTGGCCACCCACTGGCTGCTCGGCCGGCTCCACCTGTGGCGCCTGGCGCGCCGCGCCCCCGCCCCGCTGGAGCTGCCGGCCGACGAGCCGGTGGAGAGCTGGGCGGCCCGCCTCCGCCGCGTGCCCACCGCGCTGGGCGCGGCGGCCCTGCTCGGCCCGGCGCTGGCGGCCCTGGCCTACCCGTGGCTCTGGGGCGCCCCGCTGCCGCGGGCCCTGGCCGCCCTGCCCCTGGCCCACGGCGCCGGAACGCCGCTGCCGGTGAACCCGCTCCTGCTGGCCGCCGCCGCCGTCCCGGCTCCCCTGCTGCTGCTGGCGCTCCTCGGGCTGGCCCACGCCGCCGTCCGGTTGCTCCGCGCCATGGCCTCCGGCGACGGGCGCGTGGCGCGGACGGAGGCCCTGTGGCTGCTCGGGGCCGGGGTGCCGCTCACCCTGGCGGGCGCCGGGCTGGCGCCCCGGGGACCTGGGCTCACGCCGCTGGTCCACGCGCTGCCGGTGCTGGCGCTCCTCGGCGCGCGGGTGGTGGAGGCGCTGGCCCGCCTGGCCTGGCCCTCCAGGCAGGCCGCGCTGGCCGCCGCCCTGGGGCTGGCCGCGCTCTACCCCGGCCTGCGGGCCGCGGCGCTCGCCTTCCCGCACGGCGCCTCGGCCTGGGGCGAGCTGGTGGGTGGCGCGCCCGGCGCGGCCGGGCTCGGCTGGCCGCGCCAGGACGGGGGCGAGGCGGTGCGCGCCCTGCTGCCGGCCCTGGTGGCCCACGCCCCACCCGGCACCCGGGTGGCCTGGCTCGGGGTGGCGCCGGAGGCCGTGGCCCGGTACCGGCGCGCCGGGCTGCTGCCCGCCAGCCTGCTCGACGCCCCCTCGGCCGACCAGGCCGACCTGGTGGTGGCCGCCCTCGGGGGCGCTCCCCGAGACGCGCTGCAGGAGGCCTGGCAGGCGCTCGGCTCGGCTCGCGCCGAGGCCGGCGTGTACCTCGACGAGGTGCCCCTGGCGCAGGCCTTCGCGCGCGCCGGCGGCTGGCGCTAGGAGGAGCGGATGGTGAACCATCGGACCATGCTGGCGGCGGTGGTGCTCGGCGCCACCCTGGGCCTGCTCGCCAACCTGCTGGGCGGCCAAGCGCCCTGGATCGGCTGGGTGGTGACCACCCTGGCCCAGCCGGTCGGCCAGCTCTTCCTCCGGCTGCTCTTCATGCTGGTGGTGCCGCTGCTCTTCTCGGCGCTGGTGCTCGGCCTGTGCGAGCTCGACCTCGGCCAGCTCGGCCGCATGGGCGCCCGCATGCTCGGCTACACGGTGGTGGTCTCGACGGTGGCGGTGCTCATCGGCATGACGCTGGTGAACCTGGTGGGCCCGGGGCGCGGGCTGCCCGACGAGGTCCGGACCCTGGCGCGCGCCGGCGCCGGCGCCATCGCCGCCGCCCCCGCCCCGGCCGCGGTCGGGCCGGCCCTGGTGGTGATGCTGGTGCCCGACAACCCCATCAAGGCGGCCGCCAGCGGCGACATGCTGGGCGTCATCGTCTTCTCGCTGCTCTTCGGGGTGGCGCTGGCGCTCACCCGCACCGAGGCGGCGCGCCGGCTGCAGGGCGGCATCCAGGGGCTCTACGACGTCTCCATGACCCTGGTGCACGGCGTGCTCAAGCTGGCCCCCCTGGGCGTGGGCGCGCTGCTCTTCACGCTGACGGCGCGGCTCGGCGGCGAGGCGCTGCGCCCGGTGGCGCTCTACGTGCTGGTGGTGGTGGGCGGGCTGCTCCTCCACCTCTTCGGCGTCTACTCGCTGTCGGTCTGGTTCCTCGGCGGCATGAGCCCGCGCGCCTTCTTCAGGGGCTCCCGCCTGGCCCTGGTGACCGCCTTCTCCACCGCCTCCTCGTCGGCCACCCTGCCCACCGCGCTCGACGTGGCCGACCGCGAGCTGAAGCTGCCGCCCAGGGTGGCCCGCTTCGTCCTCACCGCCGGCTCGGCCATGAACCAGAACGGCACCGCGCTCTTCGAGGGGGTCACGGTGCTGTTCCTGGCGCAGGTCTTCGCCGTGCCGCTCTCGCTGCCGCAGCAGGCCCTGGTGATGCTCATCTGCGTGCTGGCCGGCATCGGCACCGCCGGCATCCCGGGCGGGTCCATCCCGGCCCTGGCCATGGTGCTCGGCGTCTTCGGCATCCCGGTGGAGGGGATCGGCCTGATCCTGGGGGTGGATCGCCTCCTCGACATGTGCCGGACCACCGTGAACGTGGCCGGCGACCTGGCCGCGGCCGTCTACGTGGCGCGCCACACCGACCCACCCGGACGAGTTGCCGCACCCCCCGCCGCATCCTGACCGGTCCGGTCGGGGATGCGTACAATGGGCGGATGAGCGACCCGGGGGGGAGCGCTGGCCATCCCAGCGGCGACAAGCGCTTCAAGATGCTCGACGCCGCGCTGCGGCGGCAGCAGTACCAGTCTGACGCGCTGCTCGAGATCCTGCACGCGGCCCAGGAGCTGTTCGGGTTCCTGTCCGACGACGTGCTCACCTACGTCGGGCGCGGGCTCAAGCTCCCGCTCAGCCGGGTCTACGGCGTGGCCACCTTCTACAACCTCTTCACCCTCGAGCCGAAGGGCGCCCACACCTGCACGGTGTGCCTGGGCACCGCCTGCTACGTGAAGGGAGCCGGCGACATCCTGCAGGGGCTCACCGAGGCCCACGGCGTCAAGGCGGGCGGCACCACCGCCGACGGCCAGGTCTCGGTGGTGGTGGCCCGCTGCGTCGGCGCCTGCGGCGCGGCCCCGGCGGTGGTGTTCGACCACCAGCTCACCGGGCAGCAGACCAGGGCCGCGGTGCTGGAGCGGGTCAAGGCCTGGCGGAGCGCACCATGAACGCCGAGGAGCTGCAGGAGATCGTGGAGCGCGAGCTGGCGCGGCAGGAGACGCGGCGCCACCGGGTGGCGGTCTGCACCGCGGCCGGCTGCCTCTCGCTCGGCTCGGACCGCGTCAAGGCGGCGCTGGTCCGCGGCGTGGAGGAGGCGCAGCTGGCCGACGAGGTGGAGGTCTTCGGCACCGGCTGCCTGGGCCTGTGCGAGGCCGGCGCCCTGGTGCAGGTGGACTCGCGCCAGGCCGACGGCCACGTCTGCCGCTGCCTCTACGAGAAGGTCACCGAGGCCCGCGCCGTCGAGCTGGTGCGCCAGCACCTCGCGGGCGGCGCGCCGCTCCCGTCCGGGCAGCTCCCGCTCGACGACCCGTTCTTCGCCCGGCAGCACCGGGTGGTGCTGCAGGGCTCGGGGGTGCGGGACCCGGAGCGGCTGGAGAGCTGCCTGGCCGCCGGCGCCTACCAGTCGCTGCAGAAGGCCCTCACCGAGCTGACGCCCACCGACGTCATCGCCGAGATCACCGCCAGCGGGCTGCGCGGGCGCGGCGGCGGCGGGTACCCCACCGGCCTCAAGTGGTCCACCGTCCACAAGGCCTCCGGCCCGAAGAAGGTGGTCATCTGCAACGCCGACGAGGGCGACCCCGGCGCCTTCATGGACCGCTCGGTGCTGGAGGGCGACCCGCACCGCGTGCTGGAGGGCATGGCCATCGCGGGCTACGCGGTGGGCGCCGAGCAGGGGTTCGTCTACGTGCGCGGCGAGTACCCGCTGGCCATCGACCGGCTCAAGGTGGCCCTCAAGCAGGCCGAGCGGCTGCAGCTCCTCGGCAACCGCATCTTCGAGACCGGCTTCAACTTCCGCATCGACCTGCGCATCGGAGCCGGCGCCTTCGTGTGCGGCGAGGAGACGGCGCTCATCGCCTCGGTGGAGGGGCGGCGCGGCACCCCGCGCCCGCGCCCGCCCTACCCGGCGGTCAGCGGCCTGTGGGGGCTGCCCACCCTCATCAACAACGTGGAGACCTTCGCCAACGTGGCGGAGGTGATCCGCGGCGGCGGGGCGGCCTTCGCCGCGGTGGGCACCGAGCGCTCCAAGGGCACCAAGGTCTTCGCCCTGGCCGGCAAGATCGCGCGGACCGGGCTGGTCGAGGTCCCCATGGGGACCACCCTCCGCGAGATCGTCTTCGACATCGGCGGCGGCATCCCGGACGGCAAGGCCTTCAAGGCGGCCCAGACCGGCGGCCCCTCCGGCGGCTGCATCCCGGCGCAGCACCTCGACCTGCCGGTGGACTACGAGTCGCTGGTGCAGGTCGGGTCCTTCATGGGCTCGGGCGGCCTCATCGTCATGGACGAGACCTCCTGCATGGTGGACGTGGCGGCCTTCTTCATGGAGTTCTGCCGCGACGAGTCCTGCGGCAAGTGCGTCCCCTGCCGCGCCGGCACGGTGCAGATGCACTCCCTGCTGCAGAAGCTGACCCACTTCGAGGGGAGCGAGGCCGACGTCGCCCAGCTCGAGGAGCTGGCCGAGCTGCTCAAGGCCACCAGCCTGTGCGGCCTGGGCCAGGGCGCGCCCAACCCGGTGCTCTCCACGCTGCGCTACTTCCGCGACGAGTACCTGGCCCACGTGCGCGAGAAGCGCTGCCCGGCCGGCGTGTGCAAGGGGAGCGCCCCCGCGGCGTCCGCCGGCGCGCCGGCGGCGGAGGTGTCGCCGTGACCGTCAAGACCCTCACGCTGGACGGCAAGCCGGTCTCGGCCCGCGAGGACGAGACCATCCTGGACCTGTGCCGCGAGCACAAGGTGCCGCTGCCCACCCTGTGCCACCTGGAGGGGCTGGGCGCGGTGGGCGCCTGCCGGCTCTGCCTGGTGGAGGTGAAGGGCTCGCCCCGCCTCCACCCAGCGTGCACCCTGCGCGCCGAGGAGGGCATGGAGATCACCACCGGCTCCGACCGGCTCAAGCGCTACCGCAGGCAGATCGTGGAGCTGCTCTTCGCCGAGCGGAACCACGTGTGCGCCATCTGCGTGGTCAACGGCCGCTGCGAGCTGCAGGACGTGGCCTACGCGGTGGGGCTGGACCACGTGCGCTACCAGTACCGCCACCCGCCCACCGAGCTGGACGCCAGCCACCCCCGCTTCATGCTCGACCAGGGGCGCTGCGTGCTGTGCACCCGCTGCGTGCGGGTCTGCGACGAGCTGGAGGGGGCCCACACCTGGGACGTGGCCGGGCGCGGCGCCGCCTCCCGCGTCATCACCGACCTGAACCAGCCCTGGGGCAAGAGCGAGTCCTGCACCTCCTGCGGCAAGTGCGTGCAGGTCTGCCCCACCGGCGCCCTCTTCGAGAAGATCCAGCCGGCCGGCGGCACCGTGAAGCGCCGCGACTTCCTCACCTACCTGAAGACCGCCCGGGAGAAGAAGCAATGGATCCGCTGAGCCCGCCGCCCCGCCGCCCCGAGGTGCCCGGCGCCGCGGCCCGGCCCGGGGAGGCCGCCCCGTGAAGCCCCGCGTCGCCACCGTCTGGCTGGGCGGCTGCTCCGGCTGTCACATGTCGCTCATGGACCTCGACGAGCGCCTGCTCGACCTGGCCCCCCGCATGGACCTGGTCTTCTCGCCCATCTGCGACGTCAAGGTCTTCCCCGAGGACGTGGCCCTCACCCTGGTGGAGGGGGCGGTCTGCAACCAGGAGCACGTGGAGATGGCCCACCGGCTGCGGGCCCGCTCCCGCCTGGTGCTGGCCTTCGGCGACTGCGCCGTCACCGGCAACGTCACCGCCATCCGCAACGCCCTGGGCACCGCCCTGCCGGTGCTGGACCGCGCCTACCGCGACGCCTCCGACCTGCAGCCCCAGCTGCCCTACGAGCCCGGCATCGTGCCGCCGCTGCTCGACCGGGTGCTGCCGCTGCACCAGGTCATCCAGGTGGACGGGTTCCTGCCCGGCTGCCCGCCGCACGCCGACCTCATCTACGCGGTCCTCGACGACGTCCTCTCCGGCCGCGCCCCGGATCTCTCCGGGAAGCTCCGGTACGGGTAGCCCATGAGCCAGCGCATCGTCATCGACCCGGTCTCCCGCATCGAGGGGCACGCCAAGATCACCATCCACCTCGACGGCAACGGCGAGGTGACCGACGCCCGCTTCCACGTCACCGAGTTCCGCGGCTTCGAGAAGTTCTGCGAGGGGCGCTCCTTCCGCGAGATGCCGGTCATCACCGCCCGCATCTGCGGCATCTGCCCGGTGTCGCACCTGGTGGCCTCGGCCAAGGCCACCGACGCCCTGCTGGCGGTGGACATCCCGGAGACCGCCAAGCTGCTGCGCCAGGTGGTCAACCTGGCCCAGCTGGTCCAGTCGCACGCCCTCTCCTTCTTCCACCTCTCCAGCCCGGACTGGGTGCTGGGCTACGACTCCGACCCGGCCAGGCGCAACGTCTTCGGGCTGGCCGAGGCGCGGCCGGAGCTGGCCCGCGAGGGCATCCGGCTGCGCAAGTGGGGGCAGGAGGTCATCGAGACGGTGGCCGGCCGGCGCATCCACCCCTCCTGGTTCGTGCCCGGCGGGGTGGCCTCGCCGCTCACCGCGGCCGGGCGCGAGAAGATCCTGGCCGGCCTGCCCGAGGCGCTCGACGTGGCCCGGCGCACGCTGGAGGGCTTCGCCCGCACGCTGGAGGCGCACCACGAGGAGGCCCGGGTCTTCGGCAACTTCCCCTCGCTCTTCATGGCGCTGGTGGGGCCCGACGGCGAGCTCAGCCACACCGACGGCAAGCTGCGCTTCGTGGACGAGCTGGGCGACGTGGTGGCCGACCAGATCGACCCCAAGGACTACCAGACCTGGATCGGCGAGGCGGTCGAGCCCTGGAGCTACCTCAAGTTCCCCTACTACAAGCCGCACGGCTACCCCGAGGGGCTCTACCGGGTGGGGCCGCTGGCGCGCCTCAACTGCTGCAGCCGCGCCGGCACGCCGCTGGCCGACGAGGCGCTGGCCGGCTTCCGCCAGCTGGGGCGCGGCGCGGTGCTCTCCTCGTTCCACTACCACTACGCCCGGCTCATCGAGATCCTCTACGGCATCGAGCGCATCGAGCAGCTGCTGGCCGACCCCGAGATCCTCTCGGAGGACGTCTGCGCCGTGGCCATGCGCAGCCGCCGCCGCGGCGTGGGGGCCTCGGAGGCGCCGCGCGGCACCCTCTTCCACGACTACCAGGTGGGGGCGGGGGGCGTGGTGACGAGGGTGAACCTGCTCATCGCCACCGGGCAGAACAACCTGGCCATGAACCGCACCGTGGCCCAGATCGCCCGCCACTTCGTCTCGGGCCGCACGCTCGAGGAGGGGCTGCTCAACCGGGTGGAGGCCGGCATCCGGGCCTTCGACCCCTGCCTGTCCTGCTCGACCCACGCGGCTGGTAAGATGCCGCTGGCGGTGGAGCTCCTCGGCCCGTCCGGCGAGCTCCTCGACACCGTCTCGAGGTGACGCGTGATCCTGCTGCTGGCGCTCGGCAACGGCTCCCGGGGTGACGACGGGGTGGGCGTGGCGCTCGGCCGGGCGCTGGCCGCCAAGCTGCCGCCCGGCTCGGTGCACGTGGAGGAGGCCATGCAGCTCCTGCCCGAGCACGCCGAGGCGGCGGCGCGATCCGAGGCGGTGGTCTTCCTGGACGCCACCGTGACCGGCGCGCCCGGCGAGGTGCACGCCCACCACGTGACCACCCGGGCGCCCCGCGAGGCGCTGCTGCACGCCCTGACCCCCGAGGAGATCCTGGGGCTGGCGCGGGTGGCCTACGGGAAGGCGCCGCAGGGGCTCCTGGTCACCGTGGCCGGCAAGGACTTCTCCTTCGTGGAGCGGCTCTCCGACGAGGTCCTGGCGGCGGTGCCGGCCGCGGTGGACAAGGCGCAGGCCTGGCTGGCGCCCTACCTGGCGCGCTGAGCCACGACCCTGGCCGGGGCGTGAGCGTCCGGTTGACAACCGGGATCATTGGACTTAGTCCAAGGTGATGGCCACCCCGCTGACGGAGCAGCTCCGCGCCCACGGCATCCAGCCCTCCGCCCAGCGGCTGGCGGTGGCCGAGTACGTGCTCCGCACCCTCGATCACCCCAGCGCCGACGAGGTGCTGGCCCGGGTGCGCGGGCGGGTGCCCATGATCTCGCGGGCCACCGTCTACAACACCTTGAACCTCCTCGTGGAGAAGGGGCTGCTGCGCCAGTTCGTGCTGGCCGAGGGGCGCCTGGTCTTCGATCCGCACGTGGCGCCCCACCACCACTTCGTGGACGACGAGAGCGGCGCCATCCACGACGTGCCCTGGGACGCGCTGGAGGTGCGGCGCGTCGAGAAGCTGCAGGGGCTCGACGTGCGCGAGTACCAGGTGGTGCTGCGCGGCCGCCGCGGCGCGGCCCGCCAGGCCCGCTGACCGGCGCCTCCCCATCCGGGACCCTCGCTTCGGCTGGCGTCGCGGTTAGACGATGTCTAAATCTATCCTATGTCCAAGTCCAACGTGACCCCGATGCCGTCGCCCAAGGAGACCGTCATGTACCGCTCGCCCAGCCGCCTGCCCGAGGCCGCGCGCGCCCAGATCGCCGAGGCGCTGGGCGGCACCCTCGCCGACGGGCTCGACCTCCACTCGCAGATCAAGGTGGCCCACTGGAACGTGAAGGGGCCCCACTTCGCCGCCTTCCACCCGCTCTTCGAGGGGTTCGCCACCGCCCTGGCCGGCTTCAACGACCAGGTGGCCGAGCGGGCCGTCACCCTGGGCGCCCGGGTGGGCGGCACCAGCCGCCACGTGGCCCGGGGCTCGCGCCTCACCGAGCCGCCGGCCGAGGTGGTGCGCGACCTGGAGCTGGCCGGGCAGCTGGCCGACCGGATCGACCAGTACCTCGACGGCGCCCGGGCTGCGCGCGGCGTGGCCGAGCAGGCCGGCGACCAGGACACCCAGGACCTGCTGACCGGCGTGGTTGAGGAGTTCGAGAAGAACGGCTGGTTCCTCCGGGCGTCGCTGGAGCGGTGACGCACCGGGCCTCGCGCCCCCGCGGCGCCCCCCGGCGCCCCGGCGGTGCGCGGCCCGAGCAGGCCCGGATGAGGCTTCTCGGGCCGGCCACGCGCCGGCCCGCAGGTGCGCCCGGCCCCGGATTCACGGCGGATTTCGGTCTCGGTGCCGCCGCCGGGGTCGGGCGGCTGTCTGCCCGGCTTGCCAACGTCCGTGGAGCCCGTATGTTGAGCCCGTCACACGCAGCTCGTCATGGGGGCGAACTGGCTTCGACGGAGGATGGCAGGCACCAGGTGCGCGCCGTGGTTGGTCAGCAGGCCACGTAAAAAGCAGACCACGCAGACACGCGAACGAGCCCATGGCTCTCGCGGCCTAAAGTGCCGCGACGTTCCCCCGCAATCGTCGGGTAGCGGGATCGGACGACAGCACCGACTGGACCTGGGTGGGAGCCGAGCCGCCTTACCTGGGTCGAGATCAAAGGGCGAGAACGTGATCGGTTGCAGGCCCGGAGGTTGCCGGTCACGTACACACTCCGGGATACGCGCGTAGAACCTGTCGCTGAATATCTTTCGGACCCGGGTTCGATTCCCGGCGCCTCCACTCGGTAGATTGAAGCCCCCGGGAGCGATCCCGGGGGCTTCGTCGTCCTGGCGAACCGGTCCACTTCGGACGTCCGAAGTGCCCCTCGGCCCGCCCGTCATCCCGCGGTGCGGGCCGCCGATCGGATACCATGGCCCGCTGGAGGCGGACCCGGACCCTCGGGGGGATCATGACCGGAAGCGCTCGCTGGATCGTGCTGGTGGCCCTCGTCGCGGCGGCCCTGGTGGCCTCGCCGCGCTCCCCCCTGCCCCTGCGCCCCACGGCCGCCCTCGCGGCGCCAGCGCAGGATTCGCCTGCGGGCGGAGGGGTGGCGAAGGCGGCCGAGAAGGGCGGTGCATGGTGCGAGCGCGCCTGGTTCGGTGTGTCGGCCAGGTTCGCGCCCCGGATGCCCAAGTCGACGGACCCCGAGCTGGTGAAGGCTTGGCAGGCCTACGGGGCCAGCTGCGCTGGCACCGTGGCCTACGAGGGTCGGCTGGCCATGGCCTATGTGCTGACCGGCCAGTCCGAGCTGGCCAAGGGCGTCCTCGCGCCGCTCGATCGGCGCGGCGGCCCGTATGGCCACCTGGTGGACTTCGGCTGGATCCTGATCGATGCCGTCGCGGTGTTCCAGGGTGTTCCGGAGGAGGCCGCCTTGGCAGGGCTCGCCGAGCGCCTCAGGGTCCACACCGCGCGATTCCCCGAGTCGATGGAGGGTCTCTCCATGCTCGGGGCGCTCCGCACCATGCTCGGCCAGCACGAGGCCGCGGTCGCGGCGCTGAGCAGGTGCACCAGCGCGCCGCTCATCGACCTCTCCGGAGTCCACAGGAACCTCACCATCTCCCTCGCCGCGCTCGAGCGTTACGAGCTGGCCAAGGCGTCGGCGGAGGCCGCGCTGGAGCTCAGGCCGGAGCTGACCTCCGATCCCCAGTGGGTCTACGCGGTGGCGACCACCTGGGCCGCGCTGGGCGATCTGACGACCGCCGGGAAGGCGCTCCAGTCCATCGGCCTGGAGCAACCGGCCGTGCGGGAGGACCCCCGGTACCGGCAAGCGGTCCAGTTCGTGCTCGAGCGGAAGAAGGCCAGCGCGGCGCGCAAGTAGCGCCGGCCTGCTCCTCGCTCCGGGATTCGGTGCCGGACAACGGTGGCCGCGGCGCCTCCACCTCAGAGGCCCCCGGGAGCGATCCCGGGGGCTTCGTCGTCTCGATGGCGGGGGCCGTGGAGGTCGGGACGCCGTCCCCGCTGGCCTGCCGCCCGCCTATCCCTCCGAGCGACCAGCGGCGTCACGGTCGCGCTCGTACCGCCGCGCGAGCGGGAACGGCGGCAGCCAGGACTCCCGGCGGATGGTCCACAGCTCGTAGGTGGGCCGCAGCTGGTCCGGGGCGTCCAGCGAGCCCAGGTTCACCTCGAGCTCGTCTCCGCTGCGCGAGAAGACCGACGAGCCGCAGCGCGGGCAGAAGGACCGCCCCGCGTAGTCCCGGACCTCGCCGTCGATCGTCACCGCCTCCTGCGGGAAGACCGCGGAGGCGTCGAAGAGGGCCCCGTGGTGTTTCCGGCAGTCGAGGCAGTGACAGATCCCGACCCGGTGAGGGCGCCCCGTCGCGACGAGGCGAACGTCACCGCACAGGCAGCCACCAGCGAAGCGTTCCATGGCAAACGTCCTGGAGCCCGAGCGCTCGGAGGGTCTACCGGGCGCCGCGCCGCCGGGGGGAGGCCCCCTTGGGTCCGCGCGGGCCCTTGCGCCTCACCGACCGGGTGGCTACATACTGAACCATATGGTTCAGCTTTCACGCAACCCCCTCGACGCCTCGTTCGCCGCGCTCTCCGACGCCACCCGGCGCGGCGTGCTCCTGCAGCTCGGCCGCGCCGACGCCTCGATCACGGACCTCGCCGAGCGGTTCCAGATGACGCTGACGGGCATGAAGAAGCACGTCGGCGTCCTGGAGCGGGCCGGGCTGGTGACCACGGAGAAGGTCGGCCGCGTGCGGACCTGCACGCTCGGGCCCCGCCAGCTCGAGGAGGAGACGGCCTGGCTCGAGGGCCACCGCCAGCGCTGGGCCGAGCGGTTCGACGCGCTGGAGGCGGTCGTCCAGGAGCTCAATCGGAAGGAGCGGATCAAGTGAAGAACTCGACCACGGTGGAGCGGAAGTCGGAGCGGGAGCTCGTCGTCACGCGCACGATCGACGGGCCGCAGCGCCTCGTCTGGGAGGCGTGGACCAGCTCCGAGCTCTTCGGGAGATGGTGGGTACCGAAGTCGGCCCCCATCTCCCTCCTCTCCTGCGAGCTGGACGTCCGCGTCGGGGGGAGCTACCGCCTCGAGTTCGGCTTCGACGGGCAGACCATGGCGTTCTTCGGGAGGTACCTCGAGGTCACGCCCTGCTCGCGCCTCTCCTGGACCAACGACGAGGGCGGCGAGGCCGCCGCGGCCATCACCACGGTCACGCTCGAGGAGCGCGACGGCAAGACGCTGCTCACGATGAGCGACCTCCACCCGTCCAAGGAGGCGCTCGACGCCGCGCTCTCCTCCGGGTCGACCGACGGGACGCCCGAGACGATGGACCAGCTCGAGGCGCTGGTCGCCACGCTGCCGAGGTGAGGGAGGGCGCCTGTGGCCTCACCGCGCGGCGCGGGGAACGGTCACGGCGCCGCACTGCCCTCCGCGGGCACCGTCTCCTCCGCTCAGCGGCGGGCCCCACCCCTCCCCACCCCCACGTCCACGACCACCGGGGCCTTCCCCCTCCAGGTGGCCCACGCCGTCGGGCTGGTCACGAGCTGGCACATGAAGTCGGCCACGTTGGCCATGCGCGTCTGACCGGGCGCGAAGAGGCCGTTCACCAGCCCCTCGTGCACCGTGTACTCCGAGACGCCGCCCTCCAGCAGCGTGTCGGGCCTGACCACCGCCCACTCCAGGAACGGGCCGGCTGACCCGAGGCGCTCCTGCAGGAAGTCGGCGGCGCGCTGGTTGTCCCTGGCGGGCGGGAGCAGGCCGCGGAGCGCCCACAGGAAGGCCTTCTCGAATGCTCCCCGGCGGGTGTCGAGCCCGCCCGGGCGATGCACCGAGACGCTGGTCATGAGGATGAACCTGGCCGGGCTGGCCGGGCGCAAGGCCTCGATGGCCCGGCACAGCCTGGTGGTGGCCTTCGTGACGAGATCGTGCGGCGGCCCGAGGACGCCCCTCACGGTGAGGGTGTGGCCGAGGCACGAGACGACCGCGTCGCAGCCGCGGAGGTGGCCCTGCAGGTCCTGGTCGGAGAGCGACAGCAGGCTGCCCTCGACCAGGGCCACGCGGGGGTGCGCCGCCATCCCGGCCGGCACCCCCTGGGTGGAGCGGACGATGGCCCGGACGCCGAGGCCGCGAGCGAGGAGTTGCTCGAGGACGCGCCGGCCGGTCCGGCCGGTGCCGCCGACGAGGAGCACGGTCTGCTGGTCGGGCAGGGAGGTCCCCATGGCAGCTCCTTCCATCGTCACGGCCCCGGCGGCGTCACCGTGAGGAGCGAGGAGAACACCCGCCCCACCACCCGCCACAGCGCCCGGACCAGCAGGAACAGCGCCACCAGGGTGCCGAGGGCCACCGCCAGCGAGAGCCAGGGGTGCTCCCACACGGCCCAGGCGAGGCCCGCCACCAGCCCGAGTTCGCCGGCCGTGGCGGCCGCGTTGCTGACCGGCTCGGGCGAGGCGTCGATGGTGGCCCGCAGCGCCAGCTTGGTGACGTGGGTGGTGAGACCCAGGGCCCCGCCGAGGATGCCGGCGACCACGGCCAGTCGGGGGTCGCCCCAGGTGGCGAGCACCGCGATGGCAGCGGCGGCGAAGGGCCGGATGGCGGTGTGGACCGCCTCCCAGGTCGTGGCGACGACCGGCAGGAGCAGCGCCAGCGACTCCACCAGCGCCACCGCGCCGGCGGCGCCGAAGACCCATGGCTCGGTGAGGAGCCCGAGCGCGCCCGGCAGCGGCCCGATCCACCCGAGGTGCCCGGCCAGCCCCACGAAGGCCGCCGTCGCGTACAGGCTGATGCCGGACGCGAAGGAGAGGCCGAGGGCCTGGGCGAGTGCGGTGAGTGGTTCCATGTGATGGCCTGGGTCCGGCTCCAGGGTAACCCCATTCGAAGGCGATCTCGCGCCTCGGCCCGAGGACGGCCAGCCCTTGGCCGGACGTGGGGCCGAGCTCCCGGTCAGGGGCCCTGGGATCCGGCCCCCGGAGAGGGACGGCAGGCTGCCCTCGACCAGGCCGTCATGCGACCCGCCGCCACGCCCCAACGCCCTGCCTTGACGCTCCAGCCCGTCGGGCCTGGAATCACCTCGTATCGGGATCCATCGGATTGCTCCTCGTCAACTGCGCGGGAGAGCGGACATGGCCAGGAGAGCGCCGTCCCACGCTTCGGACGCCCTGCGCGCAGCACCGCTGCTCCGAGGCATCGCCGCCGTGGCCGCCTTCGCCACGGCGTTGGCCAGCGGCGCCGGCGCTGGTGCGCAGGCAGCGGCCCCACTCGCCACCTCGGCACCGGCCACGACCCCCGAGCCGGTCGTCGGCCGGTGGGAGCTGACGGGCGCGATGAACGTCCCGCGCAGCTCCCACTCGCTCACCGTGCTCGCCGACGGGAGGGTCCTCGCGGCGGGAGGCTGCACCGGGGCGTACGTCACCTTCGAACCGGACCTCTCCTGCGGCCGCACGGACCTCGCCGAGCTCTACGATCCGGCCACTGGGCGCTGGACGCTGACGGGCACCATGAACGAGCCGCGCGCCTTTCATGCGGCGGTGCTGCTGCGCGACGGACGGGTGCTCGTGGCGGGCGGCTGGTCACCCTGGAGCATGTCCCCCACGGCTGCCGTCTGGAGCTCCGAGCTCTACGACCCCTCGACGGGCCGCTGGGCGCAAAGTGGCGCCATGACCCAGGGGCGGGCGGCGGCCTCCCACGACCTCTCCCTGGTGGTGCTCCCCTCGGGCAAGGTGCTCTTCCCTGGCGGGGTTGACCGGTCCGGTCTCGCCTTTGCGGCTTCCGCCGACCTGTACGACCCTGCGTCCGGCTCCTGGACGCCGACCGGACCGATGGTCGTGCCCCGATCGAACCCAACCGTCGTCCTGCTCCCGTCGGGCCAGGTCCTGGCGGTCGGGGGGCTGGCCGCGTGGGGCGAACAGGTGGGGTTCTTCGTGGATCCGCTCTACTCCCTCGGCCTCCCGGGCACCGCGACCGCCGAGCTGTACGATCCGGTCCATGACACCTGGGCGCCCACCGGGCCACTTGGTCGACCGGTGCAGTGGAACACGCTCACCCTGCTCCCCGCGGGCGAGGTGCTGCTCACCGGCGGCCAGGTGCGGTTCGGCGCAGACTGGCTGGGCCACAACGCCAGCGACCAGGCGGCCCTGTACGACCCCGCCACCGGGACGTGGCGGGCGGCGGACCCCATGCTCCACCGGCGAGCCTATTCGCAGGCAGTGCGCCTCCCCTCAGGGCGGGTGCTGGTCGCCGGTGGCAACTGGACCATCGACGGTGGCTCGCGGGGAGACCTCTACCCCGCCTTCCAGCCCGAGGTCTTCGATCCCGGCCGCGGCGCGTGGTCCCGAACGCCCGTTCTTCGCCACTACCTCCTCGGCTTCGGCGCGGCCACCCTCCTGCCGACCGGCGAGGTGCTGTACACGGGTGGCCTGATCGACGACCTCTCCGCCTTCGAGTTCGTCGAGGGCTGGTGGGCCTTCGCCATCTCGGCCGCACAGGTCTTCCACGAGGGAAGTCCGGGGGGCGGCCCATGAGACGCCTTGCCTTGGCGGTCATGCTCGCCGCATGCGCCCGCTCCGAGCCCGCCTCGGGCACGTGGGTGCAGTCGGTGGTGGAGCTGCCGGCGAACGCCGCCGAGGTCGTCGACGCGGTGGCCGCGCTCCCCGAATGCGAGGCGCTGTGCCAGGGCGGCGCGATCGACTGGCGCGCCGAGACCGCCTGCGGCGCCGACCTCTCCTGTGGTGGCTCGGTGGCCTTCTCGAGCTGCACCTTCCTGCGCGAGGCTCCCGCCCGGATCGAGGTCGTGATGCACGCCGACGCCTGGGAGGGGGCACCCGAGCACCCGGCGCTCTCGCCCCTGGCCCACGCGCTGTGCCACGTCTGCGGGTACCTGGACGGTCCCGATGCCGAGGTCCAGGCAGACGCCTGTGCGCGGCGGGCCAGGCTGCGCCAGGGGAGCGGCTGCTCGCCGGCCGAGCCCGCTTCACGGCTGTGGACCCAGGCGACGGTGGACCTCCCTGCGCACGCCGCCGAGGTGGTGGAGGCGGTGGCCTCCCTTCCTGAGTGCGTGGCGGTCCGCCAGGGGGGTGTGATCCACTGGCGCAGCGCCGTGTCGTGCGGGACCCTCATTCCCTCCGTCGCCTGCGCGTACCCCTTCGAGCGGCCCCGCCGAATCGAGATCGTGATGCGGGGCGACGCCTGGCAGGGGACCCCGGCGGCCCCCGAGGTCTCGACCCTGGCCCACGAGCTGTGTCACATCTGCGGCTACATCAACGGTCCCGACCGCGGCGAGGCGAAGGCCAGCGCGTGCGCCATCAGGGCTGCCAGGCGCGCCGGGAGGGGGATGTAGCGGTGGCGACCCGAGGGAGTTCCTCACTGCGGTGACCGTTCGGTCTCCGGGCGGTCACCGATGAGGCTTCCGGTCCTGCGGGTGGATTCCCCGCCGGACCGTTCCTAAGTTCACCGAGCCCGCCCTCGAGGCGGCCTACGGAGGTGGACATGGGGACGATCTCGGTGACGGCCTTCATCTCGATCGACGGCGTGATGCAGGGGCCGGGCAGCCCGCTGGAAGATCCCAGCGGCGGCTTCACCAGTGGCGGCTGGCTGGTGCCGTACTTCGACGAGGTCTTCGGCGGCTTCATGGACGGCGTGTTCGCCACGCAGGCTGGCTTCCTGCTCGGCCGCCACACCTACGACATCTTCGCCTCGCACTGGCCGAAGGTGACCGACCCCGCCGACCTGGTGGCCACCAAGCTCAACACCCTGCCGAAGTACGTGGTGACGACGCGGCCGGGCCTGGGCTGGGGCCCGGTGACGGTCGTCACGCTGAAGGACATCGCCCGGCTGAAGGCGTCGGTCGACGGCGAGCTCCAGGTGCACGGGAGCCCGCAGCTGGCGCGGTCGCTCCTCGGCGCCGGGCTGGTCGATTCGATGAACCTGCTCGTCGCCCCCGTGCTCCTGGGGAGCGGGAAGCGGCTCTTCGGCGCGGAGGGCACCAGCGGGTGGTCGCTCACCAGCTCGCTGCGGTCCGGCACCGGCCTGATCATCAGCCAGTACCGCCGCGCCGGCGCGGTGCCGCAGGGCACCGTCCCCCCGCCGCAGTAGCAGGCCTGGGCACGCGGGCGCAGCGGATCCACCGCGGCGCGGGCGAACCAGGCGATATCGGTCCAAGCGTCCGAACCATCCGTCTGGGGGAGGGGCCCGGCCGCTCCGCCAGGCCCAGGCGGCGACCGCCGCCAGGCCGGAGGGGCCCGCTACCTCACCAGCACCGCGGCCCGCTGCTCTGCGGCCTTGAGATCCGCAGCCAGCGCCCGCACGGCGTGCACGTCGAACCCCAGGGCCCGGGCGCTCGACATGACCTCCCGGGCGGCGCGCGCCCCGACCTCGGGCTCGTCGAGCCGCGCCAGCGCCGAGGTGAGCCGCACCAGGTGGAGGTCCACCAGCTCGGGGCCGGCCGGCAGCTCCTCGTCGTGGTGGCGCGCGCAGACGTCGGAGAGGTACCCGGGCAGCCCCCAGGCCCGCAGCGCCGCCGCCCCGATCTCCACGTGGGCCTGCTCCACCGCCCGCTCGGCGACCGGGCCGGTCACGGCGGCGCCACCCGCGGCCCCGAGCCGGTGCAGCGCCGAGCGCCCGAGCGCCAGCCCCACGTCGTGGAGCAGCCCGGCCAGCCAGACCTGATCGCTGTGGGCCCCGCGCAGCCGGAGGGCGGTGGCCGACGCCGCGGTGGCCACCGCCACCGCCCGGGTGAACAGCCGGGTGGAGGGCGCGCCGCCGCCGGGCTGGGCGGTGAGGAGCAGGGCCCGCGCCGAGACCGCGCTGGCCACCCGCCCGACCTCCTGCAGGCCGAGCCGGGCCACCGCCTCGCGGACCGATCCCGCCTCGCTCACGCCGCGGAAGGCGGCCGAGTTGGCCACCGCCAGCACGTCCGCGGCGAGCCCGGGATCCCGGGAGATGAAGCCGGCCACGCCGCGGGCGTCGGCCGTGGGGCTGTGGACCTGCTCGATGATCTGGAGGGCCACCGCGGGGAAGGAGACGAAGTGCTCCCGCCCCGTGGCGTCCGTGGCGAGCTGGGTCGCCAGGGCCGAGGCCGCCTCGCGCTCCGCCAGCGGCGCCGGGAGCGGCTCGAGGGGGACCGCGACCTTGAGGGCTCGGGCGAAGGCCGAGAACGGGACGGCGGGATCGGGTGGAGCCTCCGGCACCGCCGGCGGCGGCGGGGCGCGGCGGGCTGGCGCCGCCGGCTTCGGCGGCTTCGGCGGCGCGGTCTTGGCCACCACCTTCGGCGGCGGGGCCGGCGCGGCCCCTGGCTCCGACGCCGCCGGCGCCCGCTGCAGCGAGGCGCCGAGGGCGCGCCAGGTCCTGTTGAGCCAGCCCTCGGCGGGCGCGGGCCGATCGGACGGCGCGGGTGGAGCCGCCTCGGGCGCCGGCTTCGGCTCGGCCTGGACCACCGGAACCGGCTCAGGGGCGGCCGCCGAGGGTGGCGCGGGCTCGACCGAGGGCGCTGCCGGCTGGGCGGGCGCAGCCTCCACCTCGACCGGTGCCGCGGCGGCGGGCACGGCCACCGTGGCCGGTGGCGCGGCGGCGCCCTTCATGAGGGCCGCCAGCTCCTCCGGGGTCAGGGGCTTGTCGTCGTCCACTGCAGCGGCCGGCGCCGCGGGCTCGGGCTCGGGCGCCGCCGCTGCGGTCCCGCCCTTCACGATGGCCGCCAGCTCCTCCGGGGTCAGGGGCCGGTCGTCGTCCTCCACTGCGGCCGGCGCCGCGGGCGCTGGCTCGGGCGCCGCCGCCGCGGTCCCGCCCTTCACGATGGCCGCCAGCTCCTCCGGCGTCAGGGGCCGGTCGTCGTCCTCCGCGGCGGCCGGCGCCGCGGGCTCAGGCTCGGTCGGTGGCGCCGCGGCGGCCGCGGGCGCCGGCAGGGCCTCGCCCTCGAGCAGACCATGGTTCCTCTCGTCACCCGGCTCCACCGGCGTGAGCCCGGACCCGGACTGCGCCGCCTGGAGGGCGCCGGGGTCGGGTGGGGTCGGGCCGATGCGCGCCCTCACCCGGAGGGTGGCGGCCTCCACCACCGCCTCGGCCTGGCTGCCGTCGCCGAGGTCCGCGTAGGCCACCACGCACTGCAGGAGCGCGGCGGCCGTCAGGAGGTCCTGGGTGGCCACGGGCGCGATCCTGCCCGCGCGCCGGCGCTCCGGCAGCGGGACCCGCGGCAGCCGGAAGGCCTCCTCGATGGCGGCCCCCGCCCAGGCCGGCTCCCTGGTCAGCTCGACGGTGAGCCCGGCGCCGCGGATGAGCTCGGCCACGCGCTCCGGCCCCGACAGCCCCGCAAGCCGCGACAGCGCCGCCGGCTCGTCGCACAGCACCAGGCGCGGCTGGGTCCGATCGCTGGCCTGCACCGAGACCTCGCCCTGCACCAGGCTGCGCCCCCAGGTGAAGGCCACGTGCAGCTGCTCCTCGGTGTCGATGAGCTCCCAGGCCTTGCTGGCCCAGAAGGCCCCGGCCGCCGTGAGCAGGGCGCCGATGGCCTCCGGCCTCGAGGCCCCGTGGTCGATGCCCGAGGCGAGCTCGTAGGCCAGCTGCGCCCGCGCCCGGAGGACCTCGGGCGGGAGCGGCGCCACCGAAAGCCCCAGGGGGCCGGCCGCCTCGGCGAGCGGGGGCTCGCAGCTGAGCGGCTGTCCGTCCACCGCCTCCCGCAGCGCCGCGAGCCCCTGCGGCTCGCCCGGCGCGAACCGGAGCTCCAGCGTCCCGTTCGGGCGGACGGCGGCGAAGGCGAAGGACGGAGTCGGCGAGGACGAGACAGGACCGAGTCGGAATGCGTGGATCATGGCCCTCCCGCCCGCGGCGGTGTCTGCGGCGACGGTACCACGGCCCCCCGGGGCGACCCGGGCCGCGGCCCACCGCACCGGCGCCGCGGCGCAGGTGCCCGGTGACCCGGCGCCGCCGGGTCCGTGGCGGGCGCAGGCTGCCGGCTGGCGCCACCGGCGGCCCACCCCAGCTATCCTCCCCGCCATGCGCGCCCGCCTGAAGAGCCTCCGCTGCGACGACATCCCCGACCTGGCGGCCTGGGCCCCGCCCGTGCCGGACTCGTTCGCGGTCCCGCTGGTGCTGGAGGTGGGCGCGCTGGGCCTGAAGGGTCGGGAGCGGTTCGACCTGCTGGCGGTGACGCCGCGCTGGCTCCAGGAGCGGCACGGCGCCGACGGCGCGGTGCTCGGGCGCGGGCTGCTGCTGGTCTTCTCGTGGGACCTGGCCAGGATCCGCCGCTTCCTCTCCCGCCAGGTGGAGGGCTGCTCTGGCCACACCTGGCCGGAGGTGGCCCGCCGGGTCTCGCGCATCGCCCTCTGGGAGGGCGACCACGGCAACGTGGTGGGGCTCGAGTAGGGCGCTCGGGTCGGGCGGCGGCCGCCACCGGCGGGCCTCCCCGCCCAGGCGGTGCGCCGTGACCGGCGCGCCGCCGCCCCCCCGGTTACCTCACTGCCGGAGGGAGCCCCATGCCACCGGAGACGAGCCGACGCACCGCCGCCTTCCACCGCCTCCACGAGCGCGGCTGCTTCGTCATGCCCAACCCCTGGGACCAGGGGAGCGCCCGGTACCTGCAGCACCTCGGCTTCCAGGCTCTGGCCACCACCAGCGCCGGCCTGGCCTTCTCGCTCGGCCTGCCCGACGGGGCCGTGCCGCGCGCCGCCGTGCTGCGCCACGTGGGCGACCTGGTGGGGGCCACGGAGCTGCCGGTGAGCGCCGACTTCGAGGCGGGCCACGGGTCCGACGCGGCCGGCGTGGCCGAGAGCGTGCGGCGCTGCGTCGAGACCGGCGTGGCAGGGCTGTCCATCGAGGACGCCACCGGTCGGCGCGAGGCGCCGCTCTTCGAGCTGTCCGAGGCGGTGGAGCGGCTCGAGGCGGCGCGCGCCGCCATCGACGCGTCGGGCGCCGGGGTGCTCCTCACGGCCCGCTCCGAGTGCCACCTGACGGGTCACCCGGACCCCCTGCGGGAGTCGCTGCGCCGGCTGGAGGCCTATGCGGCGGCAGGCGCCGACTGTCTCTACGCGCCCGGCCTCCGCACCCGGGAGGCCGTCGCAGCGGTGGTGCGGGCGGTGGCGCCGAGACCGGTGAACGTGCTGGTCGCCGCGCCGGGGTTCAGCGTCCGGGAGCTGGAGGACCTCGGGGTGCGCCGGGTCAGCGTGGGTGGGGCGCTGGCGCGCACCGCCCTGGGAGCCTTCCGGCGAGCGGCCGAGGAGCTGGCCCAGCACGGGACCTTCGGCGGCCTCGCTGGGGCGGTCTCCCACTCCGACCTGGAGGCCTTCTTCCGGCTCTCGCCCCCCTTCCAGGGCACTTTCCGCCGTTGAGAATCCCTACGGTGGCCTCCACAGGGCCTCCGGCGAGCGGACCGGACTGTAGAGCGGTGTTGAAGTCCTCGACCTCCGCCGGCACCCCCGGAGGCCCCTTCCCGGGCGGTCCCGCCCCCGATCCACCGGAACTCCAGGCGCTTGCCGACGCGGACCGGAGTCGGCCCGAACCTTGCTGAAGCGATGGTGCAGAAGGCAACACCACACGGGACGCACGAAGGAGACCGCCATGATGACCGCCATCGAAATCCTCCAGACCCTCGGCTTCGTCCTCGTCGCCTCGCTGGCCCGCGCGGCGTTCCTGGTCGGCGTCATCGCGATCGTCTCCATCCCGCTCGTCCTCTTCGCCTACTCGGTGCGCGCCGCCGAGTCCTTCTGGAGCCGGCACCACCTGGCGCCGGCGCACCGCCACGGCTGACCAGCCACACCGCCGCCGCTGACGCCGCGGCGGCGCAGGACCGAACACTCCCCCTCCCTGCCCGCACCACCGGAGCGCGCCATGACCACCCAGGACTTCCTCGCCACCTACGACGCCAAGGTGATGGAGTACCTCCTCGCCCTCGCCTACCTCCTGCTCTTCGTCCCCATGTGGAAGTTCGTGCACGGCTCGCCGCGCACCGCCGAGGCCACCGCCGGCGCCCGCGCGGCCGCCAGCGCCGCCGCCGCCCCCACCGCCCACCCGGCCCTCGGCTGGTTCCACGTCCCCGACGGCATCGCCCTGGCCACCGGCCACACCTGGGCCCGCGCCGACGCCGACGGCCTGGTGACCGTGGGCATCGACGACTTCGCCCAGAAGCTGGTGGACCCGGAGACCGTGGTGCTGCCCACCACCGGCGACCACGTCCTGCAGGGCCAGCCGGCCTTCGCCGTCGGCGACCTGGTCACCACCGTGCCCATGCTCTCCCCGGTGGACGGCGAGGTGGTGGCCGTCAACGCGGCCGCCCGCGACCAGCCGGCCGCGCTGCGCGACCCGTACGGCGCCGGCTGGCTCTTCAAGGTGAAGGTCCCCGCCGCGGCCAGCCGCGCCCACCTGATGGTCGGCGAGAAGGCCCGGGCCTTCCTGGAGCGCGCCGCCGAGACCCTCTCCGGCCAGCTCAACCCGGAGCTCGGCTACGTGCTGCAGGACGGCGGCACGCCCATCCACGGCATCGCCAAGGCCCTGGCGGGCGAGGGCTGGGCCACCCTGGCCAGGCGCTTCTTCCGCGCCGGGCCGTAGCCCGGCCCCCCGCACTGGCAGGCACCCGCGGCGCCCTCCGGTGGGGCGCCGCGCCCGCTTCCCCTCATGGACGCGCGGCCACAACCCTGCTCTACATCGCGCCCGTGAACATCCAGCTCGTCAACCGGCAAGCCACCCTCTCCACCGCGCGGCTGCAGGCCATGCTCGCCTTCCTGGCCCCGCGCTTCGGGCAGGTGTCCAGGCCCGTGCTGGTCACCGTGCTCCTGCGCCGCTGGGGTCGCCAGCTCGGGCGGGCCTACTGGCCGACCCGCGGCGGCAAGCGCCAGCGCGAGACCCGGCCCGGCTGCTACGACCTGCGCATCTTCGTGCCGTCCTCCTTCACCTGGTCCTTCCCGCTGACCCGCACCTACCGGGAGGAGGCCGGGCCGGCCCGGCTGGAGGACCTGGAGGAGCTGTACCTGCACGTCCTGGCCCACGAGCTGCGCCACGTCGAGCAGTTCGACGCCTGCCAGCGCCTCTGGCCGCACGGCATGCCGGTGGCCAGCCCCGCGCCCGGCGGGCCCACCCACCTGCCCTTCGGCCGCTCCTTCCGCGCCTACGTGAAGCAGCACTGCGCCCACGGCTCCAGCGAGGTGGACGCGGAGACCGCCGCCCACGGCCACCTGGCCGCCTGGCGGGAGCAGGCCCCGGAGTCCGGCCTGGCCATGGCCATGGGGGCCTGATTCCGGCGGCTTGTCCCTTGGGCCCGGGACGGGGCGGTGCGCTCAGGGGCGATACCGTCGTATGGTGCAGCGATGCCGCCTCGTCGACCGGTCGCTCCGCCACATCCAGTGCTGACCCTCCCGGTGGTCTTCAGGGTCGGTGAGCACTCCCTGACCATCACCTTCGTGGCCGAGGGCCGCTGGACCGTGAGCGTGGACGGCGGACCTCAGTCCCGGACCTACCGCACCCAGGTCGAGGCCTGGGAAGAGGGCGTCCGGGCTGCCGACGAGCAGGACCGCCGCCCCAGCGCCTGACCCAGGGCGGCCCCACCGCCCGCGAGACACCGCCTCAGATCCACCGCAGCGGCGCGAGCCCGCCCGTCCGGCTCAGGCTCGCTCCAGCGCCGTCGGTCCGCGCCGCGCCGGCCCCGCGGGCCACGGCGCCACGAGCACCGCGGGGCTGCGACACGGGAGCAAGTGCTTGCGCTCCGGCGCCTCGGCGCGAGCTCGCTCGGCGGTCAATCATGGACTTCTTCAGTCGGCATGCACCGCGTCGCCGCCCTACTCCGAAGCGCATTTCAGCACACTGAGCCGCCCGTTCGTCGCCGGTCTTTGGTATGGTGCGCCGCTCCCAACGGACGCCCTCTTCACTCCCCTGTGTGTTGCGCGCATCTCGTCGCGGCCCTCCCGGGTCGCTGCACATCCACGAAGGAAGGACGCTCTCATGAAGCTGCTCTCGGACTCGATCGGACGAAAGGTCCTGATGGCCGTGACGGGCCTGCTGATGGTCCTGTTCGTCGTCGGTCACCTGCTCGGCAACCTCAGCATCTTCGCCGGCGCCAACGGCCTCAACGCCTACGCCCAGAAGCTGCATGACCTGGCCCCGGTGGTCTGGATCACCCGCATCGTGATGTTCACGGCGGTGGTGGTCCACCTCATCCTCTCCATCCAGATCACCCTGGAGAACGAGGCGGCCAACCCGACCAAGTACGCGGTGAACCGCTCGCTGCGCGCCACCTTCGCCTCCAAGTCCATGATCTGGACGGGCCTGCTGCTGGGCGCCTTCATCACCTACCACCTGCTGCACTTCACCGTGCGCGTCACCCCCGGCCTGGCGCTGGGCACCGACTCGCTGGACCGCTTCGACGTCTTCACCATGGTGGTGACCGCCTTCCAGCGCGCCCCCACGGCGCTGCTCTACGTGGTGGGCATGGTGGCGCTCTTCCTCCACCTCTCCCACGGCGCGCAGAGCAGCCTGCAGACGCTCGGCCTGGGCAACGACAAGACCCTGCCGGTCTACGGCACGGGCGGCCGCGTCCTCTCCACCATCTTCCTGATCGGCTACGGGGCCATCCCCGTCGCAATCCTCCTCCACCTGATCGGTTAAAGGGGAAACCAACGTGATCCTCGACGGCAAGGCGCCTACCGGGCGCATCCAGGACTCCTGGGACAAGCACCGCTTCGACTCGCTCAAGCTCGTCAACCCGGCCAACAAGCGCAAGTACAAGGTGCTGGTGGTCGGCACCGGCCTGGCCGGCGGCTCGGCCGCGGCCACGCTGGCGGAGCTCGGCTACCAGGTGGAGGCGTTCTGCTACCAGGACAGCCCCCGCCGCGCCCACTCCATCGCCGCCCAGGGCGGCGTGAACGCGGCCAAGAGCTACCCGAACGACGGCGACAGCATCTACCGGCTGTTCTACGACACCATCAAGGGCGGCGACTTCCGCGCCCGTGAGGCCGACGTCTGGCGCCTGGCCCAGGTCAGCAACAACATCATCGACCAGTGCGTGGCGCAGGGCGTGCCGTTCGCGCGCGACTACGCCGGCTACCTGGACAACCGCTCCTTCGGCGGCGCCCAGGTCTCCCGCACCTTCTTCGCCCGCGGCCAGACCGGCCAGCAGCTCCTGCTGGGCGCCTACTCCGCCCTCTCCCGCCAGATCGGCCTCGGCACGGTGAAGATGTTCGCCCGCACCGAGATGCTCGACCTGGTGGTGGTGGACGGCGAGGCCAAGGGCATCACGGTCCGCGACCTGGTCACCGGCGAGGTCCGCACCCACGTGGGCGACGCGGTGGTGCTGGCCACCGGCGGGTACGTCAACGTCTTCTACCTGTCGACCAACGCCATGGGCTGCAGCGTCAGCGCCATCTGGAAGGCCCACAAGAAGGGCGCCTACCTGGCCAACCCCTGCTACACGCAGATCCACCCGACCTGCATCCCGCAGGCGGGCGACTACCAGTCCAAGCTGACGCTGATGTCGGAGTCGCTGCGCAACGACGGCCGCATCTGGGTGCCGAAGAAGAAGGAGGACTGCAACAAGTCCCCCAACGACATCCCCGAGGAGGATCGCGACTACTACCTCGAGCGCAAGTACCCGTCGTTCGGCAACCTGGCGCCCCGCGACATCGCCTCGCGCGCCGCCAAGGAGCAGTGCGACGAGGGGCGCGGCGTGGGCCCGGGCGGCCGCGGCGTGTACCTGGACTTCTCGGCGTCCATCAAGCGCCTCGGCGAGGCCACCGTCCGCGAGCGGTACGGCAACCTCTTCGAGATGTACGAGCGCATCACCGACGAGAACGCCTACCAGCGCCCCATGCGCATCTACCCGGCGCCGCACTACTCCATGGGCGGCCTGTGGGTGGACTACAACCTGCAGAGCAACATCCCGGGCCTGTTCGTGCTGGGTGAGGCGAACTTCTCGGTGCACGGGGCCAACCGGCTGGGCGCCAGCGCCCTGATGCAGGGCCTGGCCGACGGCTACTTCGTCATCCCCTACACCATCGCCAACTACCTGGCGCAGACCAAGCCGGGCAAGGTGAAGGCCGACAACCCGGAGTGCCTCAAGTCGATCGCCGACGTGAAGCAGGAGCGCGATCGCATGCTCGGCATCAACGGCAAGAAGACCGTCACCGAGTTCATGCGCGAGGTCGGCACGCTGATGTGGAACAACGTCGGCATGGCGCGCAGCGACCAGTCGCTCAACGAGACGCTCCAGCAGATCCCCGCCATCCGCGAGGAGTTCTGGAAGAACGTCAAGGTGACCGGCAGCGGCGAGGAGCTCAACCAGCAGCTGGAGAACGCCGGCCGCACCTCGGACTTCATCGACTTCGCCGAGCTGCTGACGCGCGACGCCCTGCACCGCCAGGAGTCCTGCGGCGGCCACTTCCGCACCGAGTACCAGTACCCGGACGGCGAGGCCAAGCGCGACGACGCCAACTTCGCCTACTCGGCGGCCTGGGAGTTCAAGGGCACGGGCGCCCAGCCCGAGCTCCACAAGGAGCCGCTCAAGTTCGAGAACGTCCACCTCGCGGTCAGGAGCTACAAGTAATGAGCGCGCACGCCACGGACCACGCCGCCGCTTCCGGTACGGAACACGCGACCATGAACCTCACCCTGATCGTCTGGCGTCAGGCCGGCCCCAAGGAGCCGGGACGCTTCGAGACCTACCAGGCCAAGAACATCACGCCCCACCACTCCTTCCTGGAGATGCTGGACGTGGTCAACGAGGACCTGATCAAGGCGGGCAAGGACCCCATCGCCTTCGACCACGACTGCCGTGAGGGCATCTGCGGCATGTGCTCCGCGGTGGTCAACGGCGTCCCGCACGGCGGCCAGCAGCGCACCACGCTCTGCCAGCTGCACATGCGGAAGTTCAAGGACGGCGACGCCATCTACCTCGAGCCCTGGCGCGCCCGCGCCTTCCCCATCCTCCGCGATCTGGTGGTGGACCGGGGCGCGCTCGACAAGCTGATCCAGGCGGCCGGCTTCGTCTCCTGCCACACCGGCGGCGTCCCCGACGGCAACGCCGTGCTGGTCGGCAAGCCGGAGGCCGACTACGCCATGGACGCGGCCGAGTGCATCGGCTGCGGCGCCTGCGTGGCCGCCTGCCCCAACAGCGCCGCCATGCTGTTCGCCGGCGCCAAGGTGTCGCAGCTGGCCGAGCTGCCGCAGGGCCAGGTGGAGGCGCCCCAGCGCGTCGCCGCCATGATCAAGGCCATGGCCGACAACGGCTTCGGCAACTGCTCCAACCACTACGAGTGCGAGGCGGCCTGCCCCAAGGGCATCAAGGTGAAGTTCATCGCCCGCATGAACCGCGAGTTCGTCAAGGCGCTGGCGCTGGAGAAGTTCGGCGCCATCTCCACCGAGCGGATCAGGTCGGAGTAGCGTCCACGCCGGCCTGGCCGGCGGACACGACGGGGCAGGGGCGCCGCGCCCTTGCCCCGTTCCCATGTCCTGGGCCCGGCCCCGGCCGCGCCCCCAGTGAGGAGGAGCGGTGAGCCTCGACCCCGACCTGACGGCGCTGCTCACGCGGGTGCTCACCGCCCTGGAGCCGCTCATCCCGCGGCCGGTGCCGCCCATCGACTGGGCCACCTGCCACGCCGCCAACTGGCGGCGCGGCGCGGTGGGCGGGGCGCTCGAGCCGGTGCCCGGCATCGAGGGCCTGCGCCTCGAGGACCTGCTGGGCATCGAGCCCCAGAAGGCCACCCTGGAGCAGAACACCCGCCAGTTCCTGGCGGGGCTGCCGGCCAACAACGCGCTGCTGTGGGGCACGCGCGGCACCGGCAAGTCCTCGGTGGTGCGGGCCCTGCTGGGCGCCTACGCCGGCCAGGGGCTGCGCATCATCCAGGTGGACAAGGACGACCTGGTCAGCCTGCCGGCCATCGTGGACGCGGTGAAGCGGGAGCCCTGGCGCTTCGTGGTCTTCGCCGACGACCTCTCCTTCGAGACCGGCGACGCCAGCTACAAGGTGCTGAAGAGCGCGCTGGACGGCTCGGTCTACGCCCTGCCGGACAACGTGCTGCTCTACGTCACCTCCAACCGGCGCCACCTCATCCCGGAGTACGAGAGCGACAACCGCGGCGCCATGCTGGTGAACGGCGAGATCCACCACGGCGAGGCGGTGGAGGAGAAGATGTCGCTGTCCGGCCGCTTCGGCCTGTGGGTGCCCTTCCACCCCTTCAGCCAGGACCTCTACGTGGAGGTGGTGCGCCAGTGGGTCGGCAAGCTGGCGGCCCGGGCCGGCGCCACGGTGGCCTGGTCCCAGGCCTCCGCCGACGAGGCCATCCTCTGGTCGCAGCGCAAGGGCGACCGGAGCGGCCGCATCGCCTTCCAGTTCGCCAGCGCCTACGTGGGGCGCACCGTCATGGCCACGCGCGCCGGCGCGCCCTGAGGGCCGGCGCGCCCGCCCGGGCTCACCCGGCCGCGGCGCCCAGCAGCTCCTGGTCCACCACCTCGCGCAGGTAGCGCGAGCCCACGAAGCCCACCACCCGGTGGACCTCGCGGCCACCCCGGAAGAAGAGCACGGTGGGCGTGCCCATGACGCCGAGCCGCGCCGCCACGTCGCCGGCCTCGGCCGCGTTCAGCTCCGCCACCTTGACGCGGCCCTGGTAGTCGCGCGCCAGGTCCATCACGATGGGCTCCAGCGTGGCGCAGGGGCCGCAGCCGGGGCTCCAGACGTCGAGCACCACCGGCAGGCCGGAGCGGGCCACCTCGGCCAGGTAGTTCTGGCCGGTCACGTGCACCGGCTGGACCCGCGGCGCGCGCGATCCGAAGAGCTTGGCGAGGAGTCCCATCGAGTCCCTTCCAGGGCAGGCCCCGCGAGGGCGGGGCATCCGGTGGGAGCGCGTCGGGGCTCGACCGGTTCCGGTTCGACCGGTCCAGGCGCAGGCGGGGCCCAGGTGAACCTTCCCGCCGCCGGACCGGCTCACAGGGACAGTCCCGCTCACCCTTGCCGACCCCACCCGTGACCACCCCGCCCACACCGCCCACACCGCCCACGTCGCCCCGCCCTGCCTGGCGTGCTCGCCTCGACCGCCTGAACGAGCGGCGCTGGTTCCGCTGGGGGCGCGACCTCCTGGTGGTGCTGGTGGTGCTGGCCGCGGCGGGCGCCTGGCAGACGCGCGGCCACCTGGCGGCGGGCGTGGCGCCGGACCCTCTGCTCACCACCCTGGACGGCGCCCCGGCCTCGCTGCGCGCCTACCGCGGCAAGCCGGTGCTGATCGCCTTCTGGGCCCCGTGGTGCACGGTCTGCAAGGCCGAGTCCGGCAACCTCGCCTGGGCGCAGCGCCTGGTGGGCGATCGGGCCCACGTCATCTCGGTGGCCACCGCCTTCGAGGACGTGGCCGAGGTGCGCGCCTTCGTGGCGGAGCACGGGCTCACCGTGCCGGTGCTCCTCGGGTCCCAGGAGGCGCTGCGCGACTTCCGGCTGGAGGCCTTCCCCACGGCCTACTTCCTGGACGCCGAGGGGCGCGTGACGCGCTCGGTGGCCGGGTACACCACCACGGCCGGCCTGGTGGCGCGGCTGCTCTGGTAGGGCGCCGCCCCGGCGACTGGTTGCACCTCCGACGATCCGCGGCGCGCCAGCGCGGGTCGCTCGCGCCGCGGACACGCCCGGAGCGCAGGCCCGGACACGCTCCCCTTCAACGTCGGCTTGCGCCCCGGCGCGTGGAGTTGGAACGCGCGACTGTCGAGACCGGGTCGCACTCACCAGCTTCTCCACAGTCGACTGCGCTCCCGGTGCACCGCGAGGTGCCACGGGCCAGCGCAGGCGCCGAACGTCACGTCCAGCGGGCCGCCGCCCTGCGGCGGGCCAGGAGGTCCTCATGGCGACCACGTCCACGCAGCGTCACCACCCGCGCGCCGGCACCTTGGCGCACCTCTCCGGGGCCCTGGCGCTGGTGCTCACCCTCGCCGCCTGCGGCGGCGGCAGCGGCGAAGCGGGTCCGCAGGGGCCGGCGGGTCCGTCGGGGCCGGCCGGCACCGGCGGTGGCCCCACCGGGCCCCAGGGCGAGGTCGGTCCGGCAGGGCCGGCTGGTCCCGCCGGCGCCGACGGGCTGGTCGGCCCGGCCGGCCCACAGGGGCCGACGGGGCAGACCGGCCCTCAGGGCCTGCTCGGCCCCGTCGGCCCGCAGGGCCCCGCCGGCACGCCCGGCGCCGCTGGCGCGCCAGGTCCGGCCGGGCTCAGCTGGCAGGGCGCCTGGTCGGCCGGGTCCAGCTACGCGCCGCTCGACGCGGTCACCTTCGCCGGCTCGAGCTGGGTGGCCAGGGCCAGCACCCTGGCATCCCCTCCGGTGGCTGGCGCCGACTGGGATCTCCTGGCCGAGGCTGGGCTCGACGGCGCCGCCGGACCGGCCGGCGCCGCTGGCCCCGCAGGGCCCGCTGGTCCGCAGGGGCTGGCTGGCGCCGACGGCCTCGACGGCGCGCTCGGGGCGACGGGCCCGGCTGGAGCCACCGGGCCGCAGGGTCTGACCGGCGCGGCGGGTCCAGTCGGTCCCCAGGGGCCGCAGGGGCTCATCGGGCTCACCGGACCGGCTGGCCCGCAGGGGCTCGCGGGCATCGCCGGCCCGATCGGACCGGCCGGCGCCCAGGGGCTGACCGGCGCGGCTGGCTTGACCGGCGCCACCGGCCTCACGGGCGCCGTCGGTCCGGCTGGCCCGGCCGGTCCGCAGGGGCTGCAGGGGCCGCAGGGCACCTTCGGGCCCATCGGTCCCGTTGGGCCCGTCGGGCCCATCGGCCTGACCGGGCCCACCGGCCTCACCGGCGCGGCGGGCCCGGCGGGCGCCACCGGAGCGACGGGCGCCATCGGCCCCGCCGGCCCGCAGGGGCTGCAGGGCCTGACCGGCGCGGTCGGCCCGGCTGGTCCGCAGGGGCTGGTGGGCCCGGCGGGCGCCACCGGAGCGACGGGCGCCATCGGCCCCGCCGGCCCGCAGGGGCTGCAGGGCCTGACCGGCGCGGTCGGCCCGGCTGGTCCGCAGGGGCTGGTGGGCCCGGCGGGAGCCACGGGCGCAGCCGGCGCGACCGGCGCCCAGGGACCGATCGGCCCCCAGGGCCCCTCTGGCCTGATCGCGGTCACCGAGGCCAGCGGCGGCGACGTCACCGGCATCCCCCAGGACCTCGGCTGCGTCGCCACCGGCGTCGGGGACAGCGGCATGCTCTTCATCGCCCCCACCGCGAACGTGCAGGTCGGCCCCGGCCAGGCCGTCACCGCCACCGCCACCACCCACATGGGCGGGACAGGCGGGGCGGCCGCCTCCAACCTGTCGCTCAACGTCTGCTACGCCGGCAGCGACGGGCTCATCGTCTCGGACGGCAACTTCCTCGGCTCCGATGGGCTGCAGCCCATCTCGGTGGGAGCCGGCTCCTCGCTGCCCCTCTCCCTGACCCGCACCTACTCCTCGCTGGTGCTGCCGCCGGACACCTACGACGTGGGGCTGTGCGGCTGCGTCCACACCACCACCGACCAGTGGAGCATCGACTGGAGCACCCTGACGGTGAGCGTGCTGCAGGAGTAGGCGCCGGCGCCGCCTCCGCCCAGCACGCGCCACCCGCCGCGATCGGCCCCCACCCCGGGCCGGTCGCGGCTGTTCACCTTCCGTGAACTCCGGGCGGGGCGCACCGGGCGGGGCCGCGGCTGGACGTCACCCCAGGTGAACTGGCGCTTTCGCCCCGCGGCGTGGACGGAGTTCACCCGACTGTCGAGACCTGGTCGCGCTCCCTAGCTTTCGCCGGACACCTGAACCGCCGGTGCACCTCGTGGTGCACCCCGGTCGGCCTGGACGAAGCACCCGACACGCCGCGCCGCGAGGCGCCGCCACTGGAGGTCCGACATGTCCCGCACCGCCCGCACCCACCACCACCACCCTGGTTCGTCCGCCGGCCCGCCGCTCGGCCGCGGGCTGGTCGCCGTGCTCACCGCCGCCCTGCTGGCCGGCACGCCCGCCTGCCGCCAGGCGCCGCCCCAGGCCCCCGCGCCGGCGCGCCAGGAGGCGGTGGCGCCGGTGGGCCAGGGCTTCACGCTGAACGCCTCCGACCTGCGCTTCATCCGGCAGCAGATCCGCATCGCCGAGGCCCACGCCGCCGGCGGGCAGCTCTTCGGCCCCGGCCCGGACCAGGTGCACGACGTCCGCCTCCCCTTCGGCCTGCGCACCGTGGACGGCACCTTCAACAACCTGGTGCCGGGGCAGGAGGACTTCGGCGCCGCCGACCAGGCCTTCCCGCGCCTGGCCCCGGCCGACTTCCGCGCCGCCGAGGCCGGCACCTCCTACGCCCAGAAGAAGGGGCTGGTGCAGGACTCCCAGCCGCGCCTGGTGAGCAACCTGGTGGTGGACCAGACCCCGGCCAACCCGGCCGCCCTGGCCGCCGCCGGCGCCGGCGCCCTGCCCGACTTCTCCGGCACCCTCTTCATCCCCAACGTGGCGCCCGACGTCGGCCTCTCGGCCCCCTACAACTCGATGTTCACCCTCTTCGGCCAGTTCTTCGACCACGGCCTGGACCTCGTCACCAAGGGCGGTGGCACGGTCTTCGTGCCGCTGCAGCCGGACGATCCGCTCTTCGTGCCGGGCAGCCCCACCAACTTCATGGTGCTGACCCGCGCCACCAACCGGCCGGGCCCCGACGGCGTGATCGGCGACGACCCCGCCACGCCGGCGGACGAGAGCGCCGACGACGTGCAGGAGGCCATGAACACCACCACCCCGTTCGTCGACCAGAACCAGACCTACACCTCGCACCCCGCCCACCAGGTCTTCCTCAGGGCCTACCGGCTCGACGGGGCCGGCCGGCCGGTGGCCACCGGCAAGCTGCTGGACGGCGCCATCGCCGGCAACATCGGCAGCTGGAGCGAGGTGAAGGCGCAGGCGGCCGCGCTGCTCGGCCTGGCGCTCTCCGACGCCGACGTGACCGACGTGCCCCTGCTGGCCACCGACCCCTACGGCCGCTTCCTGCGCGGCCCGAGCGGCTTCCCGCAGGTGGTCTTCCCCGGCAACGTGCTGGTGGAGGGGAATCCGGCCGCGCCGGTCTCGGTGGCCGGCGCCGTCCGCACCGGCCACGCCTTCCTCGACGACATCGCCCACCACGCCGCGCCCGTCGGCGACCACGACGGCAACCCGGCCACGCCCCGGCGGGCCCTCCTGCCCGACGCCGACCCCGGCACCGCCGACGATCTCGACCCGGCCACCTACGACGACGAGCTGCTGGGCGCCCACTTCGTCACCGGCGACGGCCGCGGCAACGAGAACATCGGCCTCACCATGGTGCACAGCGTCTTCCACGCGGAGCACAACCGGCTGGCCGACGACGTGCACCGGCAGATCGGCCTGCTGCTGACCACCGCCGAGGCGGCCGACTGGGCCGCCGTGAACCCGGCCAGCGGCTGGGACCACGGCGAGCGGCTCTTCCAGGCGGCCCGCTTCGTCACCGAGATGGAGTACCAGCACCTGGTGTTCGAGGAGTTCGCCCGCAAGGTGCAGCCGCAGGTGAACCTCTTCGCCGGCTACCACACCGAGATCGACCCGGCCATCTCCGCCGAGTTCGCCCACACCGTCTACCGCTTCGGCCACTCCATGCTCACCGAGGTGGTGGCCCGGGTGAACGCCGACGGCACGCCCAACGACCTGTCGCTCCTCGACGCCTTCCTCAACCCGCGGGCCTTCAACGACGGCGGGCCGGCCGGCACCCTCACCGCCGAGCAGGCGGTGGGCAGCATCGTGCGCGGCATGACCCGCCAGGTGGGCAACGAGCTCGACGAGTTCGTCACCGAGGCGCTGCGCGACCGGCTGCTCGGGCTGCCGCTGGATCTCGCCACCATCAACCTGGCCCGCGGCCGCAGCGAGGGCGTGCCGCGCCTCAACGACGCGCGCCGCCAGTTCTTCGCCGCCACCATCAACTCGGCGCTGGCCCCGTACCAGAGCTGGGCCGACCTGGGCGACGGGCTGCGCCACCGCCTGTCGCTGGCCAACTTCGTGGCCGCCTACGGCACCCACCCGTCCATCAGCGGAGACCTGGCCGCACGGCGCGCCGCGGCGGCCCTGCTGGTGGCGGCCGATCCGGCCGATCCGGCCACCCCGGCCGACGCCTTCGACTTCATGGTCGGCGCCGGCGCCTGGGCCGCGGTGGGCGGGCGCAGCCCCACCGGCCTGGAGGACGTCGACTTCTGGGTGGGCGGCCTGGCCGAGAAGCAGGCCCCCTTCGGCGGGCTGCTCGGCTCCACCTTCAACCACGTCTTCGAGACCCAGCTGGAGCGGCTGCAGGACGGCGACCGGCTCTACTACCTGACCCGCACCGCCGGCCTCAACCTGCTGGTCCAGCTGGAGGGCAACTCCTTCGCCGAGCTGGTGATGCGCAACTCCGACGCCACCAGCCTGCCGGCCGACGTCTTCTCGCGCCCCGACTTCCTCTTCGACCTGGCCGCGCTCGGGGCCAGCGGCCCCATCCTGGACGACCCGGCCACCCCGGACGACGAGTCCCTCATGGCCGACCTGCGCCGCCTGCCGGACGGCACGGTCCGCTACACCGGCCCGGCCCACGTCATCTGGGCCGGCACCGACGATCCGGCGGTGGTGGACCGCATCTCCTCCAGCGAGGGCGACGACACCCTGCGGGGCAACGGCGGGCGGGACGTCATGGAGGGCGGGTCCGGCAACGACCAGTTCATCGGCGGCGAGGGCGACGACATCCTCACCGACGCCTTCGGCGACGACGTCCTCAAGGGCGGCCCCGGCGACGACGCCATCAGCTCGGGCCCCGGCTTCGACCTCAACATGGGCGGGCTGGGCAACGACTTCGTGGTGGGCGGCTCGGATCCCACCGAGACCTTCGGCGGCCCGGGAGACGACTTCATCTTCGCCGGCGACTCCACCGACACGGTCTTCGGCGACGACGGCGACGACTGGATCGAGGGCGGCGGCCAGGCCGACCTGCTGCAGGGCGACAACGGGGCGCCCTTCCAGAACGACCCGAACGCCCCCGGCCACGACGTCATCATCGGCGACGGCGGCGACGACGACTACGACGCGGAGGGCGGCGACGACATCATGGTGGCCGGCCCGGGCGTCGAGCGGAGCGAGGGCATGCTCGGCTTCGACTGGGTGACCCACAAGAACGACCCGCAGCCGGCCGACGCCGACCTGTTCCGCCTCGGGCTCCTGCCCCCTGACCAGGACGCGCTGCGCGACCGCTTCGACCTGGTGGAGGGGCTCTCCGGCTGGCGCTTCGCCGACCTGCTGCGCGGCGACGACGGCGACGCCACCACCATGGTGGGCCACGAGCTGGACGCCGCCGGCATCGCCCGCATCCAGGGGCTCTCGGCCGTCCTGGGCGAGGCCAGCGCCTTCACCGGCGGCAACGTCCTCCTGGGCGGCGCCGGCAGCGACCTGCTCGAGGGGCGCGGCGGCGACGACGTCATCGACGGCGACGCCTGGCTGGACGTCTCCATCCGGGCGCCCGACCTCTCCACCCCGGACCCGACCGACTCCCGGCTGGTGGACGGCATGGCCGCCGTGCGGGCCGACGTCTTCTCGGGCCGCCTCCACCCGGGCGAGCTCTCCATCGTGCGGCGCATCCTCACCGCCGGCGCAGGCCCGGCCGACGTGGACACCGCGGTCTACTCCGGCGCCCGCGCCGAGTACCTGGTGGCCCGCAACGCCGACGGCACCGTCACGGTGGACCACCAGGGCGGCCTCGACGGCCGCGACACCCTCAGGAACGTGGAGCTGCTGGCCTTCACCGACGGCACCATCCCGGTGCCCGTGAACTCCCTGGCCTCCGGCACCGTCACCCTCTCCAGCCTGACGCCGGTGGAGGGGCAGCTGCTGGTGGCCACCAGCACCGTGGCCGACGCCGACGGCATCGACGCCGCCACCTTCCGGCTGGTCTGGCAGGTGGAGACGGCGCCCGGTCTCTTCGCCGAGGTCGCGGTGGGCGACACCTTCCGCCCGGACGACCCGGTGGCGGGCCGCCGGCTGCGGGTGGTGGCGACCTTCCTGGACCTGGCCGCCGTGCCGGCCCAGGAGTCCGTGGCCTCCTCCATCACCGCGGCCGTCACCGCGGTCAACGACCCGCCCACCGGCGCGCCGCAGCTCAGCGACACCACGCCGTCGGTGGGGGCGCCGCTCTCGGCCCTCACCGCTGGGCTGGCCGACGCCGACGGGCTGGGACCGTTCACCTACCAGTGGCAGGCCGACCGGGTGAACATCGCCGGCGCCGCCGCCCGCGCCGTGGGCTTCACGCCCACCGCGGCCCAGCTCGGGCGGCAGCTCACCGTGGTGGTGACCTGGACCGACGGGCAGGGCTTCACGCAGGCGGTGGCGTCGCCGGCCTCGGCGGCGGTCACCCCCGCGGCCGGACCCATCGCCAGCGTGGTGGCGGCCTTCGACTTCGGCCGGCGCCGCGTCAACACCACCACCCTGGGCCAGCTCACCGTCACCAACCCGGGCAGCGCCCCCCTGGTGATCTCCGCGGTGACCAGCTCGGGCGCGCCGTTCGTGACGCCCTCGCTGGGCACCTGCGCGGCGCCGCTGGCCCCCGGGCGGACCTGCCGGGTCACCGTGACGTTCCGGCCCACGGCCCTGGGCGCCTTCGCCGGGACCCTCACCCTCACCAGCAACGCCATCAACAGCCCCACCCAGGTGGCGCTGACCGGCCTGGTGCGGTGAACCACCGGTGACCCGGTCCGCCGGGTCACCGGGACGTGGCGGCGGCCGCCGGGGCTCCCCTGCCCTGGCGGCCGCCTCGCCTCGTCAGCGGGCCAGCTCCTCCAGGTAGTCCACGAAGGAGCGGACCGCGTCGTCGAACCCCTTGAGGCGCGGGTTCTTGCTGACGATGAGGTAGTACTCGTCCGGCGCGTGGGCGCCGCCGCCGTGGCCCAGGCCGAAGTGGCCGGAGGCCAGCGAGAGCGGCGGGCTGGTGAAGACCCAGCCCGGGTAGGAGCCGGCGGTGCGCGGCCAGAGCTGCGCGTCGACGCCGGCCTGGCGGTAGGTGGCCAGCTGCTTCTGGATGAGCGGCGCGTCGGCCGGGGTGGAGGTGGGGTCGTAGCCGCCGCTGGGGTTCACCTCCAGGTCGCCGAAGCCGCGCCGCGCCAGGTGGGCCCTGAGCGCCGCCACCGCCCCGTCGTAGGTCATGCCGGGCACCAGCCTGAGGTCGAGCTTGGCCACCGCGCGGTGCGGCAGCACCGTCATGCCGCCCGGCCCCGTGTGGCCGGCCACCAGCCCCTCGATGTTCACGGTGGGGCGGGAGACCAGGTCGGCCAGCGAGTCGCGCCAGCCGGCGTCGCGGGCCCATCGCGTCACCCCGAGCTGCTGCTTGGTGGCCTGCTCGCTCTGGCGCACCGCCGCCAGGTCCACCAGCCGGGCCTCCTCGGCCGAGAGCGGGCGGGCCTGCTCCGCGAAGCCCTCGATGGCCGGCGTGCCGTCGGCCTTCACCAGCGTGGCCAGCGCCTGCACCAGGTGGAAGGCCGGGCTGTCGAGCCGGGCCCGGTTGCCGGAGTGGACGTCCCGGCTCGGGCCGCGGCCCCAGCGCGCCCCGCTGGCCACCAGCTCCAGCTCCACCACCCCCTTGGCCCCCAGCGCCACCGTCACCTCGCCGTCGGCCCCCTGCGCGGCGCTGGGCATGAAGACGCCCACCGTGCGGGCCAGGGCCGCCGACACCTCGGGCCGGCGCACCACCTGGGCGAAGTGCGGCGAGCCGATCTCCTCCTCGCCCTCCGCCACCAGCACCAGGTTGACCGGCAGGGGCCGCCCGGCGGCGCGGTAGGCGTGCAGGGCGGCCAGGAAGGCCGCCTGCGGCCCCTTCTGGTTGACGGTGCCGCGGCCCATCATGACGGTGCCGAAGCCCGGCCGCTCGACCAGCCGGCCCTCCAGCGGCGGCGCGCTCCAGGCGGCCGGGTCGAACTGCTTCACGTCGTACATGAAGTAGAGCCCCACGGTTCGCGCCGCGCCGGCGTCCAGGGTGGCGAAGACGCCAGGCTTGCCGTCGGTCGGCACCCGCTCCACCCGCTGGAAGCCGGCCTCGCGCAGGAGCGCCATCATCCGCTCGGCGCCCGCCTCGGTGTTGAGCCCCTCGGCGGCGATGGTGGGCAGCGCCACCCAGGCCTGCAGGCGTGCCACGTTCCCGGCGTGGTGCGCCGCGACCTCGGCGTAGACCGGCTCGAGGCCCGGTGCGGCGGCGAGCAAGGCGAGGAGGAGCGGGGTCATGGTGAGGCCTCCGGTGGCGCGCGGGACACGTGTGGGGACCGGGAGGTTAGGCCGCTGCCCGGGTGGCGGGCAACGCCGGCGGCCTCCCGGCTGGCCCGGCAGCCGCCCGGGAGCGTCGCCGCTCCGGTCGGGGGGCGCTGGCGGTGGGTTTTCGGAGAATGGCCCGGATCGGTCTCCCCCAGCCGGGGTTGCAGGCCGGGCGCGCCTCCCGGGGCGGGGCGGCGGCCCCGTCCGCACAGCCCCAGGTGCGGTGCAACACGTGGTAGTTCCCTGCGGAACGTCGCGCCGGCTTACTGTAGGCCCCCCCCTTGCAGGGACCACACCCCTATGATCGCCAAAGAGACCATCGTGAAGAAGGTCGCCCGCCTGCTCGGCCTGGCGGCGACGGAGGGCGCCGGCTGGACCGTCGCCGCCTTCAAGGTGGCCCGGACGCGGACCCGCGCGGTGCTGCTGGAGGCGGCCAGCCTGCTCGGCCTCAGCGGCGTCTCCAAGCTCAAGAAGGAGGACCTGGCCCGCCAGGTCGTGGACGTCCTGAAGGAGATCCGGAAGGCCGCCGGCCGGGCCACCGAGAGTTCGTCGGCGCCCGCCAGGACCGCCGCCAAGGCCAGGCCGACCAAGGCCGCACCCGCAGCCGAGCCCGAGGAGATCACCACGCCCCCGAAGACGCCCCCCAAGGCGAAGGCCGCACCGGACGCCGCAGCCAGCCCCCCCGCCCAGCCCGCCAGGTCCGCCGAGCCCGCCGCGCCCGCCGCGCCCGTGAAGGCGAAGGCGAAGGCCGCCAGGCCGGCCCCCCGGCCCGAGGCCGCCCAGGCGGCGGCCGCGCCGGCCGGGGCCGCGCCGGAGCACGACCCCTCCACGGCCGCCAAGCTCGACCTGGGCCCGGCCGGGCGCAGCGAGCCCCACGTGGCGCAGATCCCCTGGGGCTACGGGCAGGACCGGGTCACCGCCGCGGCCATCGACCCCGACCGGCTCTACGCCTGGTGGGAGGTCACCGACGTGGCCATCGAGCTGGCCCGGCACCGGCTCGGGGAGCGCGGGGGGCACGCCTCGCTGGCGCTGCGGGTCTTCGACACCAGCGGGCTCATCTTCGACGGCAGCAACGCCCACTCCTCCTTCGACCACCGCGTCGACCGCGCCGCGCGCCAGTGGTTCTTCGTCATCGGCAAGCCCACCTCCTCCGCCTACGTGGAGCTGGGGCTGGTGGCGGACGACGGGGCCTTCGCCCGCATCGCCCGGTCCGGCCGGGTGGACTTCCCGCGCAAGGACGCGGTGGCCTGGGCCGAGCCGGAGTGGATGACCGTGATCGAGGGCCGGGCGCAGCACCACGGCCCGGCGGCGGGTCGCGGCCCGGACGGCTCGCCGCAGGGCTCGGCCCCGGCCGGCGGCGGCGCGGCCGGCGGCGGACCAGCCGGTGGTGGGCCGGGCGGCGCGCCGGGTCCGACGGGGAGCCAGGCCGCCGGGGCAGGCCCGGTCCGCTGGGTCACCTGGGTGGAGGGCGCGGCGCCGGGCTTCGAGGCCGCGCCGCTCTGGATCCTGCGCCAGACCGCCACCGGCAGGCAGCTGCTGGTGGGAGAGCGCTTCGAGGACCGCGTCGAGTGGCGCGAGGTGTCCGCCGAGGGCTGGTACCAGCTGGCCGGACCGGCCGAGTGGCAGGAGGCCAGCACCGTCACCTCCTGGGAGGCGGGCCCCTTCCAGCACCCGGTGGAGGTCCTGGACGTGGTGCGCGAGGCCTGGCAGGGGCGCTCCTACGGCTACCAGGTCGGTCCGGTGACCCACGTGGTCCACGGCCCCTGGGAGGTCGTCATCAAGAACCTGGGCGCCTCGGTCTCGCGCTCGGTGGTGGCGCGCTGGCAGGTCTACCGCTCCTGGGTCACCGACGCCGGCGGCGAGGTGCGCGTCTCGCCGCTCGGCGAGGCGCCCACGGCCGGCCGGCCGGGCGCCTCGGAGCTCTTGCTGGCCGGGGCCAGCGAGCGGCGCTGGGTGGCGGCCAGCGAGCTCAGGCTGGGCGGCGCCAGCGAGCTGTGGCGCCTCGGCGCCAGCGAGCTCCGCCTGCGCGGCGCCAGCGAGCGCGCCTGGCTGGGCGGGAGCGAGCGGGTGGCGCAGGGCGCCAGCGAGCGGGCCGGCCAGCGCGGCAGCGAGGCGCGGCTGGCGGGCGGCAGCGAGGCCCGCCTGGGCGGCGCCAGCGAGGGGCGCCTGGGTGGCGGCAGCGAAGGGCGGCTGGGCGGCGCCAGCGAGGCCAGGCCAGCCGGCCCGGCCGGCGAGCCCGGCGGGTATCCGACGGTCGGGGAGGCGTGATCATGGCCAAGGGGTACTTCGCGCTCGTCCTGCACGCCCACCTGCCGTTCGTCCGTCACCCGGAGGATCCCACGGTGATGGAGGAGCAGTGGCTCTACGAGGCCATCACCGGCACCTACCTGCCGCTGCTGCAGGTCTTCGAGGGGCTGCACGCCGACCGCGTGCCGTTCCGCGTGACGGTGTCGCTCTCGGCGCCGCTGCTCTCGATGCTCACCGACGACCTGCTCAAGCAGCGCTTCGCCGAGCACCTCGACAAGCTCATCCTGCTGACCGACCGCGAGCTGGAGCGGACCCGGCCCGAGCCGGCCTACCACCGGCTGGCCCAGCTCTACGCCGACCGGTTCCGGGCGCTGCGCCACACCTGGCGCTGCCACGAGGGCAACCTGGTGCGCGCCTTCCGGCGCCTGCAGGAGGCCGGCTGCGTGGAGGTCATCACCTCCACCGCCACCCACGGCTTCTTCCCCATGATGGATCGCAACTGGGCCGCCATGCGGGCCCAGGTCCACGTGGCCGCCGACCAGTACGAGCGCCACTTCGGCCGGCGGCCCAAGGGCATGTGGCTGGGCGAGTGCGGCTACGTGCCGGGCTGCGACGAGCTGCTGCGCGAGGCGGCGATCCGCTACTTCATGGTGGACACCCACGCGGTGCTCTTCGCCGACCGGCGCCCGGCGGCGGGGTCCTACGCCCCGCTCTACTGCCCCAGCGGCGTGGCCGCCTTCGCCCGCGACACGGAGTCGTCGCAGCAGGTCTGGAGCGCCAAGGAGGGCTACCCGGGCGACCCGCACTACCGCGACTTCTACCGCGACGTGGGCTTCGACCTGCCGCTCGACTACATCGGCCCGTTCGTGCACGCCACCGGGCTGCGCATGTACACCGGCGTGAAGTACCACGCCATCACCCACGACAAGCTGCACGACAAGTGGATCTACGACCCGGAGGCGGCGCGCCGCCGGGTGGGGAGCACGCCACCCACTTCCGCCAGAACCGGGTGCGGCAGGTGGAGGCGCTGGCGCCCCACCTGGACCGGCCGCCGCTGGTCCTCAGCCCCTACGACGCCGAGCTCTACGGCCACTGGTGGTACGAGGGGCCCCAGTTCCTCGACGACGTCTTCCGCCAGCTCCACTTCGACCAGGGCACGGTGGAGGCCATCACGCCGGGCGACTACCTCGAGCGCCACCCCACCAACCAGGTGGCCACCCCCAGCCTCTCGTCCTGGGGCGCCAAGGGCTACGCCGAGTACTGGTGCAACGAGACCAACGCCTGGACCTACCGGCACGCCCACGTGGCGGCCGAGCGCATGGTCGAGCTGGCACGGCGCCACCCGGACGCCACCGGCCTGACCCGGCGGGCCCTCAACCAGGCCGCCCGCGAGCTGCTGCTGCAGCAGTCGAGCGACTGGGCCTTCATCATGACCACCGGCACCACCGTGCCCTACGCCACGCGCCGCTTCAACGAGCACACGGTGCGCTTCACCCGGCTCTACGAGGACCTCAAGGCGGGCCGCCTGGACGAGACCTACCTGGCCGAGCTGGAGGGCAAGGACAACGCCTTCCCGCACGTCGACTACCGCGTCTACGCGACCTGAGGCATGGACCACCGCGCCCCGCTGAAGGTCCTCGTGGTGGCCTCCGAGGTCGCCCCGTTCGCCAAGACCGGCGGGCTGGGCGACGTCATCGGCGCCCTGCCCAAGGCGCTGCACCGGCGCGGCATCGACGCGCGGGTGGTGGCGCCCCTCTACGCCGGCCTGGACTGGAACGCCCTGGAGCGGCTGGACGGCGCGGTGGACGTGCCCATGTGGTGGGGCACCGCCCGCGCCGGCGTCCGGCTGGGGCGCGCCCCCGGCAGCGACGTCCCCGTCTACTTCCTCGAGTACCACCGCTACTTCGACCGGCCCTTCCTCTACGGCCGGCCCGGCGAGGGGTACGACGACAACCTGGAGCGCTTCACCTTCCTGTCGCGCGGGGCGCTGGAGCTGTGCAAGTCCCTCAACTTCCTGCCCGACGTGATCAACGCCAACGACTGGCAGACGGCGCTGGTGCCGATCTACGTGAACACGGTGGAGTGGGGCAAGCCGCTGCACGCCGCCGCCACCGTCTTCACCATCCACAACATGGCGCACCAGGGCGTCACCGGGCCCGGCTCGCTCTTCGTCACCGGGCTGGGCCAGGGCCACTTCCACCCGGGCGAGCTGGAGCACTTCGGCGCCCTCAACCTGATGAAGGGCGGGCTGGCGCACGCCACCCTGCTGTCCACGGTCAGCCCCACCTACGCCGAGGAGATCCAGACCCCGGCCTTCGGCTGCGGCCTGGACGGCCTGCTGGCGTCGCGGCGCGCCGACCTGCGCGGCATCCTGAACGGCATCGACGTGGACGAGTGGAACCCGGCCAGCGACCCGTTCCTGCCGGCCAGCTACTCGGCCGAGGACCTGGCCGGCAAGGCCACCTGCAAGGCCGCCCTGCAGCGCGAGGCCGGCCTGCCCGAGGACCCCGGCGTGCCGCTCTTCGGCCTGGTGGGGCGGCTCACCGGGCAGAAGGGCTCCGACGTGGTGGCCCACACCCTGGAGCGGGTGCTGGGCTGGGACGCCCAGGTGGTGCTGCTGGGCGCCGGCGACCGCGAGGCCGAGCACTTCTTCGGCACCCTCTCGGCGCGCCGCCCCGACCGCTTCAAGGCCTGGATCGGCTTCGACAACGGCCTGGCCCACCGCATCGAGGCCGGCGCCGACTTCTTCGTCATGCCCTCGCGCTTCGAGCCCTGCGGCCTGAACCAGCTCTACAGCCTGCGCTACGGCACCCTGCCCATCGTGCGGGCCACCGGCGGCCTCAAGGACACGGTGGAGGGGTACGACGAGGCCAGCGGCGGCGGCACCGGCTTCGTCTTCGGCGACCTGACCCCGCAGGCGCTGGGCGACACCATCGGCTGGGCCCTCTCCACCTGGTTCGACCGGCCCCACCACGTGGACGCCATGCGCCGCCGCGCCATGGCCCAGGACTTCTCCTGGGACCACGAGGCGGCCGCCTACGAGCGGCTCTACCTCGACGCCTACCAGCGACGGCGCGGCCACGCCTTCCCGGGCTGGGTGCTGGGGCGGGACGGCCGGCGCTGACCGGCCGGGGGCCCCGCCTTCCCCTTCCAGGCGAGGGCGCGGGACCGGACGCCGCGGCCCCCCCCCGCTCGCCGCCGACGTGCGTGCCGTCCCCACCTCCACCCTCCAGCCCGGGCGGAGTGGGTCGTCCTGGGTGGCGCGCGAACCACCCCGGGTCAGGACCGCCCGCGCCGCCGCGCACACCGCACCGGCCGCCTCCCCCGCAGAACGCCCCGACACTCGCCCGTTGGCGTGTCCGCGAAGGCGGCCGTCCGCCGCCACCCTGCTGGCACGCCGGTGGCAATCGACCAGGGCCGAACCGAGGGATCACATGCCCACCGCCACCATCCTGATCGTCGACGACGACGCCACCCTGCTCGAGTCCCTGGGGCGCGCCCTGGGGCGCACCTACCGGGTCCTGCTGGCCGAGAGCGGCGCCGACGCCCTCCAGCTGCTCGAGCAGGAGACGGTGGACGTGGTCGTCTCCGACCACCACATGCCCGGCATGACCGGCGCCCAGCTCCTGCAGCAGGTGGCGACCCGCCGGGAGGGCACGGTGCGCATCCTCTCCTCCGCCCAGCCCGATCTGGCCATGGCCATCAAGGCCATCAACCAGGGAGACGTCTTCCGCATCCTGGTGAAGCCGGTCGAGCTGGCCGAGCTGCAGGTGGCGGTCCACCTGGCCGTCGAGAAGCTCCAGCTGGAGCGCGAGCACCGGGCGCTGCGCTCGCTGGTGGCCGCCCACCCCGAGCTGGAGCGCGAGCTCGAGCAGCGCCTCTCCGCCCTCTGGCCCTCGAAGGGAGCCACCCCGTGACGCTCCGCACCTGGTCGATCCTGCTCGGCTGCGCCGGGCTGCTCGGCGCCGCAACGCCGGGCGTCGCCCTCGAGGAGGCGGGCGGCGACCTGGCCGCCGTCCAGCGGCGCGGCGTGCTGCGCCACGTCGGGGTCCCCTACGCCAACTTCGTCACCGGCAGCGGCGACGGGCTGGACGTGGAGCTGGTGACCCTCTTCGCCAGGAAGCTCGGGGTCCGCTACGAGTACGTCAGGACCGAGTGGGGCAAGGCCATCCCCGACCTGGTCGGCAAGCTGGTCTCCTCCAAGGTGGGCCTGGACCAGGCCGCCCCGGCCCCCATCCGCGGCGACGTGCTCGCCAACGGCGTCACCATCCTGCCCTGGCGCGAGCGGGCGGTGGCCTTCTCGGCCCCCTACTTCCCGACCCAGGTCTGGGTGATGGCGCGCGCCGACTCGCCGGTGCAGCCCATCCGCCCCTCCGGCAGCATCGAGAAGGACATCGAGGCGGTGCGCGCCCTGCTGGCGGCTCGCCGCCTCCTCAGCGTGCCCGGCACCTGCCTGGAGCCGTCGCTCTACCAGCTCGAGCCCACCGGGGCGAAGGTGGTGACGCTCAAGGTGGAGCTCAACGAGGTGGCCCCGGCGCTGCTCAAGGGCGACGGCGAGCTCTCCCTGCTCGACGTGGCCGACGCCATGATCGCCCTGGAGAAGTGGCCCGGGAAGCTGAAGGTCATCGGCCCCATCAGCGCGCCGCAGGAGATGGCGGTGGCCTTCCGCAAGGACGCCCCGCAGCTGCGCGCCGCCTTCGACGCCTTCCTGGCGGAGGCGCGCCGCGACGGCACCTACGACCGGCTGGTGGCCAGGTACTTCCCCGAGGTGCACCTCTACTTCCCCAAGGCCTTCGCCAGGGTCGGGGCCAAGGGGCCCTAGGTGGCGGCGGCGGACCGCCTGGCCGCCGAGGGCCGGCGGGGCTGGCGCAGGTGGCGCCTCGGCGCCATCGTCGCCGCCGGCGCCATCCTGGTGGCCCTGGTGGCCACCCTGCTCTGGGTCAACTACCGGTCTGCCACCCGCGTCCGCCAGCAGGTGCTGGCGCAGCACCAGAAGGCCTTCCAGCTGCGGGCCGCCGCCCTGGCCCACTTCGTCTCCTCGGCCGGCGAGGACCTGCGCTACCTGGCCGACTCGCGCGAGGTGGCCGGCTTCTACGAGAACCGCGACCTCGGCATGAGCATGGAGTACGGGCTCGGCATGAGCCTGTTCCCGGTGCGGGAGCGGCTGCGCGCCCTGGTGGTGGGCGTGGGCCTGCCCGGCCCGTCCCGCTTCACCGGCGTGGCGCTGATCGACGCCGACGGCACGCGGCTCTCCGAGGCCGGCGAGCGGGTGGAGGCGCTGCCGGACCACCAGCCCGAGCCGGTCCGCCAGGGCGGCGACGCCACCCGGGTGGAGCTGAGCGAGGACCGGCGGCGCCTGGTGGTGACCCGCACCCACTGGTTCAAGGGGCGCTTCGCCGGCCGGGTCGTCGGCTGGCTCCGGCCCGGGAGCGTGGCGGCGGCCATGGCCGGCGAGGAGGGGACCGAGGACACCGCCTCCACCTACTTCATCCTGGACGCCGCCGGCCGCTCCTACCAGCCGGCCCCGGAGCTGCCGGAGCCGGCCCTGCCGCCCGGCCTGGCCGACCTGCCCAGCGACGGCCGCATGGTCGAGCTGGCGTCGGCCGACGGCCAGGAGGCGGTGCTGCTCGGCCTGCGGGTGGGCCTGCCTGGCCAGCCGCTCTCGGTGGTGGACGTGGACGATCTCGGGGACCTGGTGGGCCCGGGGTCTCCGGCCGCCAGCCTCCTGGGGCTGGCGCTGGCCGCCGCGGCGGTGCTCGGCGTGGTGCTCTTCGCCGTGCACGCCACCACCCGCTCCCTGGCGCTGGGGATCCGGCTGGAGGAGTCGCTGTGGCGCGAGCGCGAGGTGGGGGAGAAGCACGCCGCGCTGGAGCGGGTGGAGCGCGAGCGGCGCCGGCTCTGGCAGGCGGTCAACCAGAGCCCGGCCCTGGTGGTCATCACCGACGCGCAGGGGCAGGTCGAGTTCGTCAACCCCACCTACGAGCGGCTCACCGGCTACGCCGAGGCGGAGGCGCTGGGCCGGCAGGCCGGGCTGATCCGCTCCGGCGCCCACCCGCCCGCCTTCTACCGGGAGGTGGCGCGCACCCTGGCCGGCGGCGCCACCTGGAGCGGCGAGCTGTGCGCCCGCAAGCGCTGGGGCGAGCTCTTCTGGCTGGCCCTCTCCATCTCGCCGGCCCGCGACGAGCAGGGCGTGGTGACCCACCTCATCGCCCTGGGCGAGGACATCACCGCCAGGCGCCTGGCGGCCCAGGAGCTGGAGCGGGCCCGCGACGAGGCCCAGGCGGCCAACAAGGCCAAGAGCGCCTTCCTGGCCAACATGTCCCACGAGATCCGCACCCCCCTCAACGCCATCCTGGGCTACTCGCAGCTCATGACCCGGGACGACGCGCTGGGTGAGGGCTCGCGGCGCAGCCTCGAGATCATCAACCGGAGCGGGGAGCACCTGCTCTCGCTGCTCAACGAGGTGCTGGAGATCTCCCGGATCGAGGCCGGCCGGGTGGTGCTGGAGGCCGCCCCCTTCGACCTGCACGCCATGCTCCGCGACCTGACGGGCATGTTCCTGCTCAAGGCCCGCGACAAGGGGCTGGAGTTCGAGGTGGAGCGTGGCCCCGAGCTGCCCCAGGTGCTGGTGGGCGACGAGGGCAAGGTGCGCCAGGTGCTGGTGAACCTGCTCGGCAACGCCGTCAAGTTCACCCGCCAGGGCGGCGTGGTGCTGCGGGTGGAGGTCCTGCGCAGCGGCGCCCGGCTGCGGCTGCGCGCCGAGGTGACCGACACCGGGCCCGGCATCGCCCGCGAGGAGCTGTCGCGGCTCTTCCGCGAGTTCGAGCAGACCTCCAGCGGCCGCGCCCTGCAGAGCGGCACGGGGCTGGGCCTGGCCATCAGCCGCGGCTATGCCCGCCTGCTGGGCGGCGACCTGACAGTCACCAGCGAGCCCGGCCAGGGGTCGGCCTTCCGCCTCGAGCTGCCGGTCGAGATCGGGGCCGCCGCCGCGGCGACGGCGCCGGCGGCGCGCCGGGTGGTGGCGCTGCGCGGGCCCGGCCCTGGCCCCCGCATCCTGCTGGTGGACGACCAGGAGGCCAACCGCGACTGGCTGCGCCAGGTGCTGCAGGCCATCGGCTTCGAGCTGCGCGAGGCGGCCGATGGCCACGCCGCCATGGCGGCCTGGCGCGCCTGGGCCCCGGCGCTGGTGCTGATGGACCTGCGCATGCCGGGCATGGGCGGCCTGGAGGCCACCCGCGCCATCCGCGCCGAGCCGGGCGGCGCCGCCACCCGCATCGTGGTCCTGACCGCCAGCGCCCTGGAGTCGGAGCGCGACGAGGTGCTGGCCGCCGGGGCGGACGCCGTCCTCACCAAGCCGGTGCGCGAGCCGCGCCTCCTCGAGCTGATGGGCCGGCTGCTCGGGCTGGAGTACCTGGAGGCCGAGCCGCCCGCCGCCCCGGCCACGGCCGGCGCGGACCTGACCCCGGCCGGCCTGGCCGGCGTGCCGGCCCCGCTGCTGGAGGCGCTGCGCCAGGCCACCCGCCGCGGCGACATCGACCGGATGGGCCAGCTCATCGACGAGGTGGACGGCTCGTCCGCGCTCGCCGCCGCCGCCCTGCGGGCGCTGGCCGCCCGCTACGACTACGACGCCCTGCACCGCGCCCTCGGGTGACCCCCCGGCGCGCCAACCCCCGGACCACCCATGGACCTGCCCCAGCCCTCCCCCACCCACCGCGGCGACATCCTGGTGGTGGACGACACCCCCGAGAACCTGGCCCTGCTGGCCGCCATGCTGAAGGGGCGCGCCTACCACGTGCGGGCGGTGCCCAGCGGGGCGCTGGCCCTCCGGGCGGCGCAGGCCGAGGCGCCCGACCTGGTGCTGCTCGACATCTCCATGCCGGAGCTGGACGGCTACGAGGTGTGCCGGCGCCTCAAGGCCGATCCGGCCCTGCGCGAGATCCCGGTCATCTTCCTGTCCGCCCTCTCCGAGACCTTCGACAAGGTGAAGGCCTTCCAGGCCGGCGGGGTGGACTACGTCACCAAGCCGTTCAAGGTGGAGGAGATGGCGGCCCGCATCGAGACCCACCTCTCGCTGCGCCGCCTGCGGCTCGACCTGGAGCAGCGCAACCAGGAGCTGGCGCGCAGCTACGGCCGGCTGGAGGCGCTGGAGCAGGCCCGCCAGGCGCTGGTGCAGATGGTGGTGCACGACCTCAAGAGCCCGCTGGCCTGCATCCAGCTGAGCGCCGACCTGCTGCGGCAGGACGCCGGCCTGGTCGGCGAGCACTTGCAGTCGCTGGAGGACGTGCGCAGCATGTCCCGGGTGATGAACCGCATGGTGCTCGACGTGCTCGACGTGGCCCGCACCGACCAGGCCGGCCTGCGCGCCTCGCTGGCCCCGCTCGACGTGCGCGGGCTGCTGGCCGACCTGTCGCACGAGGTGCGCGGCCTGGCCGGCCGGGCCAGGAAGTCGCTGGCCGTCGAGGTGGACGGGGGGCTGCCGGAGCTGGTGTCGGCCGACCGTGACCTGGTGCGCCGGCTGCTCCTCAACCTGCTCGACAACTCCATCAAGTACGCCCCGCGCGACAGCCAGGTGTCCCTGGTCGCGCGGCCGGCCGGCCCGGCCGGCTGGCGCCTCGAGGTGCGCGACACCGGGCGCGGCATCCCCGAGGCGCACCGCCAGCGGATCTTCGAGCCCTACGCCCGGCTGGAGCGCGACCTCGACCAGAGCGCCGGCGTCAGCCGGGGCCTGGGCCTGGCCTTCTGCCGCATGGCGGCCGAGGCGCACGGCGGGCGCATCTGGGTGGAGGAGAACCGACCGCAGGGCAGCGCCTTCCTGGTGGAGCTGCCGCTCGACCCCCGGGCCGCGCCGGCGATCCGGCCGGCGGAGGCCGCCCCGGCGCCGTGACCTTCGAGGCCGACGCCACCCTGGCGGTCCGCGCCCTGGCCGCCTACCTGGCGCGCGCCCGCGCCGGCCAGGGGCCGGTGCTGGAGCAGCCGCCGCTGGCCGAGCTGGCGGGGCGGCTGGAGGTGGCGCGCCACCTGGCGGAGGGCGGCCTGACCGGTCCGGCCCTGGGCGCCTGGCTGGAGCGCTACCTGGAGGCCACCACCCGCCTCCACCACCCGGGCTACTACGCCCACCAGGTGGCGGCCCCGGCGCCCTCCGGCGCCATCGGCGCGCTGGTGGACGGGCTCACCAACAACCCGGGCGCCATCTACGAGATGGGGCCGGCGGCGGCCACCATCGAGTTCGTGGTGGTCAACTGGCTGCTCGGCAAGGTGGGCTGGCGCGCCCCGGCGTTGCCGCCGGCGCCGCCCGGCGACGAGGTGGACGGCCAGCCGGTGGGGGGCGGCGCGCTCACCCACGGCGGCTCGCTGGCCAACCTGACCGCGCTGCTGGCGGCCCGCGCGCGCGTCGACCCCGCCGCCTGGCAGGCCGGCGGGCGGCGCGACCTGGTGGTGCTGGCGCCGGCGGCGGCCCACTACTCGGTGTCGCGCGCCGTGGGGATCATGGGGCTCGGCCAGCGGGCCCTGGTGGCCGCGCCGGCCGACGCCGACGGGCGGCTCCTGCCCGACCGCCTGCCGGCGGCGCTGCGGGCCCTGGCGGACGAGGGCCGGAGCGTGCTGGCGGTGGTGGCCAACGCCTGCAGCACGGCGCTCGGGCTCTACGACCCGCTGCGCGAGGTGGGCGCCCTGTGCCGCGAGCAGGGCCTGTGGCTGCACGTGGACGGCGCCCACGGCGCCTCGGCGCTGCTCTCCCCGGCGCTGCGCGGGCGCCTCGACGGCCTGGAGCTGGCCGACTCCCTCACCTGGGACGCCCACAAGCTGCTGCAGGCCCCCACCCTGTGCGCCGCGGTGCTGGTGCGCGACCACCGCGCCCTCGACGCCGCCTTCCGGCAGGACGCCAGCTACCTGTTCCACGACAAGGAGGCGCCGGGCTTCGACTTCATGCCCCGCACCGTGGAGTGCACCAAGGCCGCCCTGGGGCTCCGGCTCTTCCTGGTGGCGGCGGCCGGCGGCGAGCGGGCCCTGGCGACCCACGTGGAGCGGCAGGTGGCGCTGGCCACCACGGCCGCGGCCCTGCTGGCGCGCCAGCCGGGGTTCGAGGTGGCGGCGGCGCCCGAGTCGAACATCGTCTGCTTCCGGGTGGAGGGCAGCGACGCCCTGCAGCTGGAGCTGCGCCGGCGCCTGCTGGCGGGCGGGCGCCACCACGTCTCCAGCGCCGAGGCGCGCGGGCGGCGCTGGCTGCGGCTGGCCCTGATGAGCCCGGCCACCGACCTGGCCGAGCTCCGGCGCCTGGCGGCGGCGGTGCAGGCCGCCTGGGCGGAGGCCCGCGCCGCCGGCTGGTGACTAGAGCAGCTTGTGCGGCATCGACTCGCGCCAGCCGCTCGAGGTGATCTGCACGAAGTTGAGCTTGCGCTGCAGCTCCTTGATGGTCTGGGAGCCGGCGTAGGTGAGGCCGGAGCGCAGCCCGCCCACCAGGTCCGCCAGGATCAGCTCCTCGTCCTCGCGGTAGGGCACGGTGACCGCCACCCCCTCGGCGGTCTTCCACTCGGCGATGCCGCCGTGGTGCTCCTCGGCCACCTCGCGGCTGGCCATGCCGCGGTAGCTCTTGACCCACTTGCCGTCGGCGTCCTGGGCCCGCTCGCCCGGGGTGGGCCGGGTGCCGGCCAGCATGCCGCCGATCATCACGAAGTCGGCCCCGAAGGCCAGCGCCTTGACCACGTCGCCGGCGTAGCGCAGGCCGCCGTCGGCCACGATGGAGCGGTCGCAGCGGGCGCAGTCCTGGATGGCGGTGAGCTGGGGCACCCCGTGGCCGGTCTTGACGCGGGTGGTGCAGACGCTGCCCGGCCCGATGCCCACCTTGATGATGTCGGCCCCCACCGAGGCCAGGTAGTCGGCCCCGGCGTAGGTGGCCACGTTGCCGGCCATCAGGCAGGCGTCGGGCAGGAGCTGCCGCAGCCGCTTGAGCGTCTTGCCCACGTACTTGGCGTGGCCGTGGGCCACGTCCACCACGAAGTGGGTGGCGCCGGCGTGGCGCAGCGCCTCGGCGCGCTCCAGCTCCTCCTCGGAGGTGCCCACCGAGACGAAGACCGTGCCGCTGCAGGCGCGGAACTCCTTGACGTTGCGCTCCACCGACATCATCCGGTGCAGGACGCCGATGCCCCCCCGGGCCCCGATGAAGTTGGCCATGGCCGACTCGGTGATGGTGTCCATGTTGGCGGTCATCACCGGCAGCCGGAGCGAGAGCTTGCCGGTGCGGTCGGTGACCGAGGTGTCCACCAGCTGGCGCGACTCGTAGTGGTTGTAGGCCGGGATCAGCAGGACGTCGTCGAAGGTGAAGGCTTCGCGCATGGCGGGGGCTCCTGGGGGCGAGCCGCCACCACCGCACGCCCCGTCCCGGACGGCAAGATTTCGGCCCGACGCCGGCCCCCCATGCCAGACTCCCCGTCCCGTGCTGGCCGCCTACGTCACCGGCCACGGCTTCGGCCACCTGACCCGCCTGTGCCAGGTGCTGGCCGAGGTGCGAGCCCTGGCCCCGGACCTGCCCATCACGCTCACCGGCGTGGTGCCGGAGGCCCTGGCCCGCCGCGCCGTGGCCCCGCCGCTCACCCTGCGCCCGGTGGCCTGCGACGCCGGGCTGGTGCAGCGGGACGCCCTCACCATCGACGAGCCCGGCTCGGCGGCCGCCTGCCGCGCCTTCGACGCCGGCTGGGACGGGCGGCTGGCCGCCGAGGTGGCCTTCCTCCAGGCCAGCGGGGCGCGGCTGGTGCTCTCCGACGTGCCCGCCCTGCCCTTCCTGGCCGCGGCCCGGGCCGGCCTGCCCGCCTACGGCCTGGGCAACTTCTCCTGGGACTGGATCTACCGCCACCTGGCCGGCCGGGAGCCCTCCCTCCTGGGGTCGGCGGCGCGGGCGGCGGCGGCCTATGGCGAGGCCACCCGGCTGCTCGAGCTGCCCTTCGCCGGCGACCTCTCGGCCTTCCCGCGCCGCACCGCGGTGGGGCTGGTGGTGCGGCGCCCCCAGCTGGGGCGGGACGAGGCCCGCCGGCGGCTGGGGCTCGACGGGCGGCCCACCGCGCTGGTCTCCTTCGGCGGGATCGGGCTGCCTGGGCTGGACCGGGAGGCGCTGGACACCGACCCCGGCCTGGCCTGGCTGCTGCCCGAGGACCTGCCGGCCGCGCGCCTGGCGGCCCTGGGGCTCGACTACCCGGACGTGGTGGGGGCCGCCGACGTGGTGGTCAGCAAGCCGGGCTACGGCATCGTGGCCGACTGCGTCGGCGCCGGCACCCGGCTGGTCTACACCGAGCGCGGCGACTTCCCGGAGTACCCGATCCTGGTGCGGGAGCTGCCGCGCTGGCTGGCCGCGGTGCACGTCCCCAACGCCGAGGTGCTGGCCGGGCGGCTGGCCGGCCCCGTCCGGCGGGTCCTCGACCTGCCACGGCCGGCGCCGCCGGGACCGCTCGACGGGGCGGCCCGCGCCGCGGCGCTGCTGCTGGCGGCGCTGCCCGGCTGACGGGGCCCGGGCGCGACGCGGGCCGGCGCCGCCCGGTCCGGGCGCGGCGGCGACCCGTGCGGCCGGCGCTACCCCAGCGCCTTCACGGCCGCCAGCACGTCCGGGAAGATGGCCTCGGCCGACTGCGACGCGCCGATGACCTTCACCTCGGCGGGCGGCAGCTTGGAGACCTCCTCGAGGTAGAGCTGGCGCTGCTTGACCAGGTCGGCCGGCGTGAAGAGCGGCGCCAGCGCGGCGCCCAGCTCCCGGGCGGCCGTCTCGGGCGTCACGTCCACGAAGACCGTCAGGTCCGGGCGGACCTCGCCGCCCGTGGAGAGGCCGCGGGCCCGCGCCTCCAGCACGTTCAGGTCCTCGCGGAACCAGTCGTGCCCCTTCAGCCCGGCGTAGACGATGGAGGAGAGCGTGAAGCTCTTGCAGAGCACCGTCTCGCCCTTGGCCAGGTGGTCGCGGCTCACCGCGGCGACCCGGGCCCGCCCGGCCAGCTCGAAGAAGAAGTCGGGCTCGAAGCGGCCGTAGCGCCAGCTGCCGTCCAGGCCGCTGGCTCCCATGAGCTGGGCCCGGCCGCTGTCGGCGCTGTCGATCTCGTAGACCGAGGTGCCCGCCGCGGTCAGCGCGGCGCGCACCTGGTTCACCAGGTCCACGATGAGCCGGCCAGTGCCGTAGATCCCCTCGAAGACGATCAGCTTGCCCTTCTTCATCTTTCGCTTCCTCGCGGGTCTGGGTGGCGGCGCGCGCCGGCCGGCGGAGGTCGTCCGCCGGGGCGCGCCCCGAGTCTAGCCTACAGGACGGCCTTGAGGGCCTCGCCGGTGGTGGCGCGCCGCTGCTTCTCGACCTCGCGGGGGTCCACCTCGACGTGCTTCTCGTCGGGCGTGATCTTGAAGAGGGGCTGCCCCTTCTGCACGATGGTGCCCTCCCCGCCCTGGATGACGATCTTGTCGAGCGTGCCGGAGAACTGGGCCCGCACGGTGTTGAACATCTTCATCACCTCGATGATGTAGAGCGGCTGCCCCTTGTCGAAGTGCATGCCCTCGGTGACGAAGCGGGGGCGGCCGGGGGCCTCCTGCCCGTAGTACATGCCGCCCGAGACGGAGACGATCTCGTCGGCCTTGGTGACCGGGGGCGGCACCAGCACCTTCTTCATGCGGAGCTGCAGGTCCGGGTCGTTGAGGTGCACCGGGATGGTGACGTCGAGGTTCTCCTCCACCTTGAAGTCGAAGAACTTCACCTTCTCGGCGATCATGAAGAGCAGCCCCAGCAGCTCGTTGCCGGCCGAGTAGCCCCGGTGGGCGGCCTGGATCTTCCCCCAGGTGGCGGCGTCGTGGCCGCCCTGCGGCGCCTCGCTCTCCAGGATCTTGTCGAGCTTGAAGAACTCCTCCTTCTCCAGGGAGAAGGTCTTGCGCAGCGCCTGGTAGAAGCGGATGGCCTTCTGCAGCAGCTCGTCGTCGTGGCCCCAGATCACCTCGGCGGCGGGCGCCTTCGGATCGTAGGCCATGTTGAGGTACTGGTAGGTGTCGTTGAGGATGCCCAGCGGGTTGCGCAGCCAGATCAGCCGCCCGCCCTCCAGCCGGTAGTTCTTGCGGTTCAGGCTGAGCCACCCGGCGAAGAGGTGCGGGTCCTCCAGCAGCCGCTCCATGGGCCGGGTCAGCAGCGTGCCCTTGCGGTCCAGCACCTCCGACATGGCCTTGGCCACCGCCGGGTCGTCCGGCGCCTCCACCGCCATCCGCTTGGCGTAGGTCTTCTTCATCTCGAGGAAGGCGTAGACCGTGTCGATCTTGTTGGCCTCGTCCTTGAGCTGGCCCACCAGCGTCAGGTAGGGGACCACGAAGCGGGTGGTCGGCTTGGCCATGACGTTCTGGCCGATGAACCAGTTGACCAGGCCGTAGTGGAACTCCAGGTTGGTGGCCACGTTCTGGCCGCGCAGGCTGGTGGTGCCCAGCACCCGGGAGAGGTGCAGGTAGCTGGCCAGCCGGTCCTCGCCCTTGGTGAGCAGCAGGGCGATGTTGGAGTCGTAGGCGCCCGCCACCCGGTACCGCATGAACATGCCGGTGTCCGGGTTGACCAGGCTGATGCCCTGGTCGTCGCGGATCTCGCCCTCGATGGGCTTGGACCAGAAGCGGATGACGCCGCCGGCGTGGGGCGACAGCGAGGCGTCGGTGGCGTTGAGGCGGGCCTCGGCCGAGGCGCCGAAGCGGGGGAGGCGCTCCGGCTTGGGCAGCCGCTTCTTGTGGCGCGCCAGCAGCGCCATGGCCTCCACCAGCGACTCCACCACGAAGAAGTCGGCCGGATCCTTCGGGTTGGTGAACTTGAGCGAGTAGCAGAGCTCCGAGACGCGGTGCTCCACCTGGATGCGGGTGTTCACCTCCATGAAGTAGTAGCGGTCGCGGTCGACGATGCACTCGAAGGTCGAGGCCGAGTCGAGCCCCACCGCCACGCCGAAGCGGGAGGCGTCGTCCTCCATGCGCCTGAGGATGTCGAGGTCGGTCTTGAGCGACCTGGCCTCGGCGGCGTTGCCGGCCTGCTCGGCGCGGGCGATGCCGGCCCGCAGGCTCTCCTGCGTCACCGAGATCTCCAGCAGCTTCTGCTCGTGCATCTGCAGCGAGCAGTCGCGGCCGCCCAGGGTGACGCACCACTCCCCGTTACCGACCAGCTGGATCTCGTTGTGGCGGGTCTGCTCGATGTTGAGCTCGACCAGCACGTTCTTGTTGTCGCCGACGCCGGTGGCCTTGACCTCGTTGAGCACCTCGCGGGTCAGGGCCGGCGCCTCGACGGCCGCCGCCTCGATGGCCTTGGCGTCGGCCTTCTCCAGCGTCAGCAGCGAGCCGCCCAGGATGCGCTGGCCCTTGCCGCCGCCGCCGCCGATGGCCTTGAGGCGCACCCGGCTCTGCGGGTACTTCTGGAACATCTCGGTGACCTCGCGCTGCACCTGCAGCCCGAGCTCGTCGATGGTGTAGAGGTCGAGGCCCTTGGCGTAGGAGGCCATCAGGATCAGGTCGGCCAGCGCCTCGAGCGGCAGCGTGGCGTCGGCGCTCGCCTTGGCGTCCAGGGCGATGCCGTTGGCCTTGGCCAGCGCCAGCAGCGCCTCGCGGCTGCCGTGCTTGGTCACCAGGGTCTTGGCGGTGACGTTGTTGACGCCCGGGGTGGTGCTGACCCCCACCTCCAGGGCGGTCCGCTTGGCCTCGTCCTTCTTGCCGGCGCGGGCCTGGGTCGTCGAGTTGGGGCCGATGAACTTGAGGCCGGCCTTCTCGATGGTGGCCACGAACTCCTCGTCCTCGGCCATGAAGCCGTAGCCGGCGAAGACCGAGTCGTAGCCGTTGTCGTGCGCGATCTGCACGATCTGGTTCATGCGCTCGACGCGCTCCTCCTTGGAGGCGCCGGTGTAGTCGGGCACGCGGTGGACGCGGCTGGTGTCGGTGAGCTGCCGCAGCTCGGGGGCCAGGGCGTTGGGGTAGACGATGGAGTCCTTCTCGGAGAGCAGGATCCCGAAGTGGGTGATCCCCATCTCGGCGAAGACGTCCATGGCCTCCTTGCGGATGGGGCCTCGGCAGACGATGAGCGGCTTGAGGTCGGTGCAGGCGAAGGAGCGGACCCACTCCGAGGCCGCGCCGGCCAGGCGGCGGTCGCGGTGGATGAGCGGGTTGTGGCGGTACAGGTCGGTGGGCTGGGCCATCGGTCTCTCTCTCCGGGCGTTCTGTCCGTGCGGGGTGGCGGGCCTTCGGCTCAGTGGAACTCGCGCTGCGGGCCGGTCATGGGCGACGGCTTGTAGTGGCGCATGAGCCAGTTCATGTTCTCGCCGAGCGCCTTGCGCAGGTCGGTGGGCATGACGATCGAGGAGATGGAGCCGAGCGCCAGGCCCTCCTTCGGGTTCATCAGCTCGCGCTCGTAGCGCTGGTTGAGCAGGGCCTCCTGCGCCTTGCCCCACTCGGCCGCCTCCTTCTCGGCGTCCTTCTTGGCGGCGGCGCCGTCCATGCCGGCGGTGGTGCGGGTGGCGGTGCCCTTCTTCACCATGTCGGCGACGGTGGCGCGGATCTTCCGGACCTCGTCCTTGTAGACGAACTCCTTGCCGGCCGGGCCCATGACGGCCAGGCGGGTGGTGGGCAGCGCCAGCACCAGGTCGGCGCCGGTGGGGTAGTTGTTGTAGGAGGCGTAGGCGCCGCCGAAGGCGTTGCGCAGGATGAGCAGGATGCGCGGGGTGCGCACGTCCACGATGGCGTCCAGCATGGAGCGGCCGGCCTGCACGATGCCGCGCGCCTCCTGCTCGCGACCGGGCAGGAAGCCGGTGGTGTCCTCCATGAAGATGATGGGGATGTTGTAGATGTTGCAGAAGCGCACGAACCTGGCGATCTTCAGCGCCGTGTCGCAGTCGATCTGGCCGGAGCCCACGGCGCTGTTGTTGGCCACGAAGCCCACCACGTGGCCGCCCAGGCGCCCGAAGGCGGTGACCGCCTCGCGCGCGCGATCCGGCTGGATCTCGAAGTAGTCGCCGTAGTCGCACACCTGCTGGATGATGATGGACACGTCGAAGGGGGTGTTGAAGCCGCTCGACGAGTTGAAGGCCTTCTTCAGCAGCGTGTTGATCTCCCAGGTCTTGCGGTCGATGGGGTCGCTGGTGGGCTGGAAGGGCGAGAGCGTGCCGTTGGTGTCCGGGATGTAGGAGAGCAGCCGGACCGCCTGGCGCAGCGCCCCCAGCTCGTCCTGCACCGTCAGGTCGGCCACGCCGGAGTTGCCGTGCACCTTGGGGCCGCCCAGGTCCTCGGGCGTGATGTCCTCGCCCAGCACCGACTTCACCACGCCCGGGCCGGTCAGGCCGAAGAAGGTGTCGTTGGGCTGGATGACGAAGCTGCCCTGGCGCGGCAGGTAGGAGCCGCCGCCGGCGTTGAAGCCGAACATGCACATGATGCTGGGCACCACGCCGCTGATCTTGCGGAGCGCGGTGAAGGCCTCGGCGTAGCCGTCCAGGCCGCCGACGCCGGCCGGCACGTAGGCGCCGGCCGAGTCGTTCATGCCGATGAGCGGCATGCCCTTCTCGCCGGCCATGCGGAAGAGGCGCGCCAGCTTGTTGCCGTTGGTGGCGTCCATCGAGCCGGCGCGCACCGTGAAGTCGTGGCCGTACACCGCCACGTCGCGGCCGTTGATGTCGAGGATGGCGGTGACCAGCGAGGCGCCGTCGAGGTTCTTGCCCCAGTTCTGGTAGAGGACGTTGGGATCCTTGGGCGAGAGCACCTTGAGCCGCTCCCACACGGTCATGCGCTTCTTGAAGTGCTGCTTCTCGATGGCGTCGACGGGCACCGAGCGGATGGGGCGCTGGATGAGGTCGTACCCCTCCTTCATGGCCTCCTCGTAGGGGCCGTGCGCCCGGGAGATCTCGCCGGGGATGTTGAACTCGACCTTCTCGGTGGGATCGAGCGGGTTCGTCAGGGTCGGTCGGATGGCCTTGGTGGTCATGGGCTCGCTCCTCGGGAGACGCGGTGGAGACTGCCGTGCTGCCTGCGGCCCGAGCGGTCATCGAGCGGATAGGTCAATTAACCCGCGCGCTTGCGACGGCCGTCGGACTGTCCGGAAAAGGACGTGCATCCTGACAAGGCCGCAGCCCGGAGGCAAGGCTTTCGGGTGAACGCTGCGACGATCTTGGGGCGTGCCAGCGCGCATTTCGTGGCGCAGCGCGGCACGCTGCCGGGGACAGGGGAGTCGCCTGGCCGACGTCATCGCCGGCTTACGCCCCGCATACCCTGCTACCGGTATCCCCCGATCGTGACCTATGTTCAGGGGACACGCTGAGGAGCGCATCATGATCGAGCTCGTCCTGGACCTGGAGCCCTCGGCTCTGCTCCACGCCTGGCGCAAGGACACCGGCCGCCTCTTCCTCGACACCCCGCGCGCACCGCGCCAGCGGGGCAAGGCGGCGATCCGCATCAGGCTGGTGGGCTCCAAGGTGGCCGCGACCGTGGTCGGCACCGTGGTGAGCGCCCACCAGCAGCAGCAGCTCCACCGGCTCGAGCTCCAGCCGGAGGAGGCCAGCCTGCCGGCGCTCCGCATGCTGCTCGCCGCCGCCGAGGGCACCGCGGTGCCCTACCAGCAGCGGCCGCTCCGCTACCTGGCCCGCGTGCCGGTGGTGGTGGCCACCGACCAGGGCGAGGTGCTCATGACGACCTTCTCCGTGTCGCCGGGCGGCTGCGGCATCGCCTGGTCCGGGCCGCCGCCCACCATCGGGCGCGCCGTCCGGCTGCGCGTCGGGCCCCAGGCGCGGCCCGCCGACCTGTGGGGCACCATCCGCTGGATCGGGGCGCGCGGCCCCAGCTCCACCACCGGCGTCCGCCTGCTGGCCGGCGACACGGTGCTGGCCCCCTGGACCGACCTGCTGGCGCAGCTGGAGCTGAGCGGCGCGCCGCGCTCCTGAGCCGGCGCCGCGCCGGGCTACTGGCCGGGCAGTGGCTCGGGCAGCGCGGTGTCGAAGATGACCCGCTCGCTCAGGGCGTCGCGGGTGCGCATCCGCACCACGTCCACCAGCAGGGTGGGGCCCGGCGGGCCGGGCTGCGTGCCCACCACCACCACCTCCAGGTCGTGCACCACGGTGCGCAGGGAGTTGCCGCGGACGAACTGGCGCGCCCCGTCCTCCGAGACCTTGAGGGTGGAGAACTTGTCGCCGTTGCGGAAGGCCACCAGGAAGGCCAGGCCCTGGCGGCAGAAGTCGGCCCCCTCGAAGCGGATGACCGACCCGTTGCGCACCCCGGTGGGGAAGCCGCGCCGCTGCAGGTCGTAGGCGCCGAGCTGCTGCCGCACCGGCATGGTCCAGGTCTCGTGCTTCCAGGCCTGGCGGGTGGCCGCCTCGAGTCGCGGCCGCGACGCCGCCATGGCCGCCTGGCGCGCCGCCTCGTCCCGCTCTCCGCAGACGTCGCCCCAGGCCAGCGCCAGGCGCGGGTCGGGGTCGGCGCTGGTGCGCAGCCCGTAGAGGAGCCCGGCCTCGAGCGGGCCCAGGATGGCGAGGCCGGCCCAGTGGGCGGCGGGGTCGCTGCGGCCGCGCAGCGAGGCGCAGCCACCGAGCAGCAGGAGAGTGGCGAGTGCGGCAGCGACCTTCATCGGCGTGGCCCCCTGGCGGCGGAGGGTCCGCGCACCGCGGGCATTGTAGCCGCTTCGCCGGCCGGGGAGAGGCCACGACCGAGGGACGCGGCGGGCGCAGCCCGACCAGCGCGCCGGTGCGACCAGCGCGCCGGCCCGGCCGGATCGGCCGGGTGGCCTCCTAGGTGGTGCGCACGCCCAGGTTGGCCACCGGCTGGGCCTGCTCGGCCCGCATCCAGGCGTTGGTGTTCAGCTCCACCGCGTCCTGGTGGGTCCCGGCCGGCATCACCAGCGTGGGCACCCGCTCCAGCCGCTCGTCCACGAAGATGGGCAGGCCGAAGAGCGCCAGCGGCGGCTCGGCGCCCAGCTCGCAGGGCGCGAAGCGCGGCGCGAACTCCTGCTCCGGGACCAGCTCGGCGCGCACGCCGGTGGCCTCCTCCAGGGCCGACAGGCTGACCCGATCGGTGGCCGCCACCACCGCGATGGCCATGCGCCCGCCCAGGCGCACGATGACGGGCTTGGCGACGCGCCTGCCGGTGACGTGGTCGGCCGCGGCCAGCTCCTGCGCCGTCATGGCGACGGGGTGGACGTGGTGGGCGAACCCGTGGTGCTGCTGCCGCAGGTACGACTCGATCAAGGCCGGGATCATCGGGACCTCCTCGTCGGAGCGCTCCTCCGCGCTGGCCCCATCCTGCGCCGCCCGGATCGGCCTCCGCCACGCCCCGGGCGGATGGTCCCGGCCGGGCTGCGCCCGGACGCCCAGGGGGGGCAGGCCACTCCTGCTGCCGCCCCTCACTCCCCGATGATCTTCACCAGCACCCGCTTGACCCGGCGGCCGTCGAACTCGCCGTAGAAGATCTGCTCCCACGGGCCGAAGTCGAGGGCCCCCTCGGTCACCGCCACCACCACCTCGCGCCCCATGATCTGGCGCTTCAGGTGGGCGTCGGCGTTGTCCTCGCCGGTCCGGTTGTGCTGGTAGGTGGCCGGGCTGGCGTCGAACGGGGCCAGCCGCTCCAGCCAGGCGGCGTAGTCGCGGTGCAGCCCGGCCTCGTCGTCGTTGACGAAGACCGAGGCGGTGATGTGCATGGCGTTGACCAGGCACAGCCCCTCCTGGATGCCGCTCTGCCGCAGCACCGCCTCCACCTGCGGCGTGATGTTCACGAAGGCCACCCGCTCCGGGGTGTTCATGTTGAGGGTCCAGCGGAACGACTTCACGGGTGGCTCCTGCGGTGGTGGCGGCCGGCGGCGCCGGCGGCGGGGAGCGCCACGATAGGCGAGGCCGGGGGTGGCGGCGAGCGGCGCGGCCCGGCCCGGCCGCGGTAGCATGCCCGGCACCATGCCCTCCCCGCCGCCACCCGCCGCCGCCCCACCCCGGCGCGAGGTGCTCTGCGGCGACGGGGTGGCCTGGCTGGCGCGCGGCCCGCTGCCCCCCGGCCACGCGCTGGTGACCTCACTGCCGGACCACTCCGAGCTGCCCAGGCTGGGCGTGGAGGGCTGGCGCCGCTGGTTCGTGGAGACCGCCGCGCTGGCCTGCCGGGCGGTGGCCGACGACGCGGTGGCGGTCTTCTACCAGACCGACGTGAAGCACGACGGCCGCTGGATCGACAAGGCGCACCTGGTGTCCTGCGGGGCCGACCTGGCCGGGGCCCACCTGCTCTGGCACAAGGTGGTGTGCCGCGCGCCGCCCGGCACCACCACCTTCGGCCGCCCGGCCTACGCCCACCTGCTCTGCCTGAGCCGCGGGCTGCGGCTCGAGCCCGGGCGGTCGTCGCCCGACGTGCTGCCGCGCCTCGGCGAGATGACCTGGGCGCGGGCCATGGGGCGGGAGGCCTGCGAGCTGGTGGCCCGCTTCCTGGTGGCCCACACCACCTGCCGCACCGTGGTCGATCCGTTCTGCGGGGTGGGCACCATGCTGGCGGTGGCCAACGCCCACGGCCTGGACGCCGTGGGCGTGGAGCTGTCGTCCAAGCGGGCCGGGCGGGCGCGGACGCTGGTGCTCGGCCCCGCGGCCGCCGGCTAGAGCGGCACCTTCTCGTCGCGCACCACCGCGTCGGCCAGCAGCCGCTTGGCCTGCAGGAGGCCGGTGGCGTCGTAGCGGGTGAAGCGGCGCACCCCGCCCAGCAGCAGCGTGGCCTGGTCCCCCTCGGCGACGTAGAAGGCGGCGCGGCGGGCCGCCGTGGCCACCTTCTCGCAGGCCGCGAAGGTGTGCACCTTGACGGCCGCCGCCGCCAGCCCCCGGCCGGCCTGGCTGCGGCCGGGCGCGGTCTTCTCGGCCCGCAGCAGCGCGCTCTCGGCCGCGAAGGCCTGGATGGCCACGTCGGCCAGCGCCAGCAGCACCTCCTGCTCGTCCTTGAGCTTGTCGCCGAAGCGCTGCACCGCGGCGCCGGACAGGACCAGGAAGACCCGCTTCAGGTTGGCCACCGCCACCTTCTCGGCCGCGAAGGGATCGCCGGGGTCGAGGGCGTCGAGGGCGGGCGTCAGCAGCGCCTCGGTGGCCTTGATGGCCTCGCGCTGCAGCGGCAGCTCGCCCTTCAGGGCGCGGCGCAGGATGGTGCCGGGCACCAGCAGCCGGTTGATCTCGTTGGTCCCCTCGAAGATCCGGTTGATGCGCTCGTCGCGGTAGAAGCGCTCGGCGGCGTACTCCTGCGTGAAGCCGTAGCCGCCGTGGATCTGCACCACGTCGTCCACCACGTCGGCCAGCACCTCGCTGCAGAACACCTTGGCGATGGCGCACTCGATGGCGTACTCCTCGATGGCCGCCTGGTAGCGCTCGTAGTAGCCGGGCGTCCCCTTCTCCAGGGTGGCCAGCCGGTCGTCGATCATCCCGGCCAGCCGGAAGACCAGCGCCTCCGAGGCGAAGAAGTCGGCGGTGCGGTCGGCCAGCTTCTCGCGGATGGCGCCGAAGCTGGAGATGGGCACGCCGAACTGCTTGCGCACGTTGGCGTAGGCCGCCCCCACCCCGATGGCCTTGCGGGCCGCGCCGTTGGTGGCGGCGCCCAGCTTGAAGCGCCCCACGTTCAGCACGTTGAAGGCGATCTTGTGCCCCTTGCCGATCTCGCCGAGCAGGTTCTCCACCGGCACCTTGGCCCCCTCCAGGATCACCGTGGTGGTGGAGGAGCCCTTGATGCCCAGCTTCTTCTCCTCGGGCCCGATGGTGACCCCCTCGAAGCCGCGCTCCACCAGGAAGGCGGTGAAGTGGGTGCGGTCGATCTTGGCGAAGACCGTGAAGAGCGAGGCGAAGCCGCCGTTGGTGATGTACTGCTTGGTGCCGTCGAGCAGGTAGTGCGTCCCGTCCGGCGACAGGGTGGCCCGGGTGGTGCCGCCCAGGGCGTCGCTGCCGGCGCCCGGCTCGGTGAGGCAGTAGGCGGCGGCCCACTCCCCGGAGATGATCTTGCCGAGGTAGCGCTCCTTCTGCGCCTCGGTGCCGTAGTAGACCAGCGGCAGGGTGCCGATGCCGCTGTGGGCCGAGTAGGCCACCGAGAAGGCCCCGCCCGCCCCCATCCGGTCGGCCGTCAGCACGCTGGCCACCTTGTCGAGCTCCAGGCCGCCGTAGGCCTGCGGCGCGTCGATCATGAGGAGCCCGGCGTCGCCGGCCTTCTTCATGAGCGCGGCGGCCAGCCCGGGCTCCTGGTGCTCCAGCCGCTCGGCCACCGGCAGGACCTCGTCCTTGACGAAGGACTCGGTGGTGTCGGCGATCTGCCGGTGCTCCTCCGACAGGTCCTCCGGGGCGAACACGTCGGCCGCCGCCACCGCGGTGATGAGGTACTCCGCCCCCTTGTAGAGCTTCGTCATGGCCGTCTCCTCCTCAGACCCGCTCGAAGATCCCGGCGGCGCCCATGCCGCCGCCGACGCACATCGACACCACCCCGTAGCGGCCGCCGCTCCGCCCCAGCTCGCCGAGCAGGGTGGCCGTCAGCTTGGCCCCGGTGCAGCCGAGCGGGTGGCCCAGCGCGATGGCGCCGCCGTTCGGGTTGACCCGGGCCGGGTCGAGCCCGAGGGCCCGCACCACCGCCAGCGCCTGCGCCGCGAAGGCCTCGTTGAGCTCCCAGGACGCCACGTCGGCCACCGTCAGCCCGGCCCGCGCCAGCGCCGCCGGGATGGCCTCCACCGGGCCGAGCCCCATCACCTCCGGCGCCACCCCCCTCACCGAGAAGGCCACGAAGCGGGCCAGCGGCTTGACCCCGGCGCGCTTCAGGAAGGCCTCGGAGACCACCAGCACCGCGGCGGCGCCGTCGGTCATCTGCGAGGAGTTGCCGGCGGTGACGCTGCCGTCCACCTTGAAGGCCGGCCGCAGCGCGCCCAGCCCCGCCGCGGTGGTGTCGCGCCGCACCCCCTCGTCGGCCCGCACCACCTCGGCGCGCTTCACCAGCGTGCCGTCCTTCAGGGCCACCGACTCCACCTCCACCGGCACCAGCTCGGCGTCGAACCGCCCGGCGTCCTGCGCCGCCGCGGCGCGGCGGTGGCTCTCGGCGGCGAAGGCGTCCTGGTCGGCCCGGCCGACGTGGTGCCGCTCGGCCACCAGCTCGGCGGTGATGCCCATGGAGGCGTAGGACTCGGGCCAGCTGCCGGCCAGGCCGGGGTTGGCGGAGAACTTCTGCCCGCCCATGGGGATCATCGACATGGACTCGGTGCCGCCGGCCACCAGGCAGTCGGCGCCCCCGGCCAGGATCCGCTCGGCCGCGCTGGCGATGGTCTGGAGCCCCGAGGCGCAGAAGCGGTTGATGGTCTGGCCCGGCACCGAGACCGGCAGCCCGGCCTTGAGCGCCGCCACCCGCGCCACGTTCATGCCCGCCTCCCCCTCCGGGAAGGCGCAGCCCAGCAGCACGTCCTCCACCAGCGCCGGGTCGACGCGGGTGCGCTCCAGCAGCGCGCGGATGGCCAGCGCGGCCAGGTCGTCGGGCCGGACGTCCTTCAGCTTCCCCTTCTTGGCCTTGCCGCCGGGCGTGCGGACCGCGGCGAGGATGTAGGCAGCGCTCATGGATCGGTGGACCTTTCGGTGGCTCGGCGTGTGGCGGGAGAGGGGGCCTGGGGCGCCGGTCGGGGCGGGCGGGCCGCGGCGGGCCCGGGCCGCCGCCGGCCGCGGTTCAGTTGCGCAGCGGCTTGCCGCGCTGGAGCATGTGCTGGATGCGCTGCTGGGTCTGCGGGCGGCCGCAGAGCGAGACGAAGGCCTCCCGCTCCAGGTCCAGCAGCCACTGCTCGGTGATGGGCGTGCCGGCCGGCACGTCGCCGCCGGTGATGACCCCGGCGATGACCTTCCCCAGCACCTCCTCGTAGGGGGTGATGAACCCGCCCATGCGCATGTTCCAGAGCTGCGAGACCAGGCTGGCCGCCACGCCGCGGCCCGGCGCCGCCAGGCCGGTGGCCGGCTGGGCCGGGCGCCAGGTGGCGGCCAGCGCCAGCACCCTCAGCTTGGCGTCGTGCAGCTGGTGATCGGCGCTCAGGCTGACCTGGTCGCCGTGGCGGAGGAAGCCCAGGCCCGCCAGCTCGGCCGCCGAGGTGGAGACCTTGGCGGTGGCGATGGTGGAGAAGTGCTTGAAGATGAAGGGCGACACGTCGGTGTCGAACTGCTCGGCCAGCCGGATGGCCCGGAGCGCCAGCTCCTTGGTCCCGCCGCCGGCGGGCAAGAGCCCCACCCCGACCTCCACCAGCCCCATGTACGTCTCGGCGTGCGGCGCCAGGCCGGCCGCGTGCAGGCTGGTCTCGCAGCCGCCGCCCAGCGACAGGCCGTGCGGGGCCGCCACCACCGGCACGCGGGCGTACTTCACCGCCATCAGGGCGCGCTGGAAGGCGCGCACCTGCAGGTCCACCTCGTCCCAGGCCCCCTCGGCGATGGCCGCCAGCAGCAGCGCCAGGTTGGCGCCGGCCGAGAAGTTGGGCCCCTGGTTGCCGATGACCAGCCCCTGCCCCTCGGTCTCGGCCCGGTGGATGGCCTTGTGGAACATGGCCAGGGTGTCGGCCCCGATGGCGTTCATCTTGGCGTGGAACTCCAGGCAGAAGACGCCGTCGCCCAGGTCGAGCACCGAGGCGCCGGGGCTGCGCTCCACCTCGCGCCCCGCCCGGCGCAGCAGGGTCAGGTCCACCACGTCGGGGGGCGCCTCCACCTCGCGCCAGGCGCGGGTGGCCAGGTCGAGGAAGCGGCGCCGCCCCCCCTCGAAGGCGTAGAACGCCTCCACCCCGCGCAGGGCCGCCGGCACCGGCACCCCGTCGGCCTCGGCCCGCGCCACGAAGGCGGCCACCCCGATGGCGTCGAAGAGCTCGAACGGCCCCAGCTCCCAGTTGAAGCCCCAGCGCATGGCGCGGTCCACCGCCACCACGTCGTCGGCGATCTCCGGGATGCGGTGGAAGGCGTAGAGCAGGGTGTCGCGCAGGTTGCGCCAGGCCAGCTCGGCGGCCGGGTCCTTCCCCGCCAGCACCGTCCGCACCCGCGCCGCCGGATCCTCCAGCCCCTTGGCGGCCTCCACCGAGGCCGGCCTGGGCCGCCGCGAGGGGGCGTACTGGCCGGTGGTCCAGTCGAGGAAGAGGGTCTCCGGCTTCTCGCCGCGGGTCTTCTTGAAGAAGCCCTGCCTGGCCTTGTTGCCCAGCAGCCCCTGCTTCACCATCTCGCCCACGAAGGGCGGCAGCTGGAAGGTGTCGCGCCGCTCGTCGGAGGGCAGCAGGTCGTAGGAGTTGCGGGCCACGTGGGCCAGCGTGTCGAGCCCCACCAGGTCGGCGGTGCGGAAGCAGGCGCTCTTGGGGCGGGCCGTGGCCGGGCCGGAGACCGCGTCCACCTCCTCCACCGTGAGGCCGAGCGCCACCATGTGGTGGATGGCGTTGCACATGGAGAAGACGCCGACGCGGTTGGCCACGAAGTTGGGGGTGTCCTTGCCGATCACGATCCCCTTGCCGAGCCGGCGCGAGAGGAAGTCGGACACCCCGGCCGCCACCGCCGGGTCGGTGTGGCGGGAGGAGACCACCTCGACCAGGCGCATGTAGCGCGGGGGGTTGAAGAAGTGGGTGACCAGGAAGCGCGGCCGCAGCGCCGCCGGCAGCGCCTCGGCCAGCTCGTTCACCGACAGGCCCGAGGTGTTGCTGGAGAGGACGGCGCCGGGCTTGAGGTGCGGGGCGATGCGCTCCGCCAGCAGCGCCTTCTTCACCGCCATGTTCTCGACCACCACCTCGATGACCCAGTCGCACGCGGCCAGGCGCGGCAGGTGGTCCTCCAGGTTGCCGGGCTCGATGCGGGCGGCGTCGGCGGCCAGGTACAGCGGCGAGGGCTTGAGCCTGGCCAGGCCGGCCACCGCGGCGGCGGCCAGGCGGCTGCGCACGGCCGGATCGGCCAGGGTGCGGCCGGCCGCGGCCTCCTCGGGCGCCAGCGCGGTCGGCACCAGGTCGAGCAGCAGCACCGAGAGGCCGGCGTTGGCGAGGTGGGCGGCGATGGTGGCGCCCATGACGCCGGAGCCGAGCACGGCGACCCGCTCGAAGCGCGGCGTGGCGGGGCGGGAGGGGGCAGCTGCGGAGGTCATTCACGGGCTCCGGGTGGCGGGCGCGGGGAGGAAGGCGGGCCTGAAGGGCGGCTGTTGATTTTGCAGTCAACGGGCCGGGAGTCCCAGGCCGAAAGTGATCCCTCAAGGGGTGACCCTCTCAACGTGGACGGCTTTGGTCCTCGCATTTCTTGCGGAATTCCAGGCTGTCGCGCACGAGGCCACCTGGTCCCCTTCGTCGACCGGCCAGCGCCTGATCCCGCAGGGGCGCGAGAACGCTCCGGATCCGCCCCCGGGCCTGGCTGGTGCGCCATGTGCATCCATGCGGAAGTCCAGAGTTTTCGGACTGTCTCGCTCCACATTCATCGCGCTGGGCGAAGGCAGGGCAGCCAGGGAGCATCCAGGATCGGTGGGCCTCACGAGGTCCCGCAGCGCGACCAACGACCCGCACCACCCCTCTCCCCGTGAGCGGGGAGCCAGGAGAACAGACGTGGCCAACAAGATCATCGACGACTGCAGCAGCTGCGGCGCCTGCGAGGCGGAGTGCCCGAGCGGGGCCATCGCCGAGGGCGACGACCACTACATGATCGACGCCTCCAAGTGCGACGAGTGCGCCGCGCACGGCGGCGAGCCGGCCTGCATGTCGGTCTGCCCCAGCGACAGCATCGTCAAGCTGGAGATGTAGGACCCGCCGGCGCTCGCCGGTGATCCGCGCGGAGTCCTGGGGCACGCCCTGGGCTCCGCGTCGTCGTTTCTGGCGGCAGGGGTCGCGGTCGGGGTCGCGGTCGGGGTCGGGGTCGGGGTCGCGGTCGCGGTCGCGGTCGCGTGGCCTCCCCGACCGCCCCGCGCTAGACATGCTCCCATGAACTACCGCACCCTCGGCGCCAGCGACCTCACCGTCTCGGAGATCGCGCTCGGCTCCTGGCTCACCTTCGGCGGGGGCGTGGATCGCGTCGCCGCCGAGGCCTGCGTCCGGGCCGCCTTCGACGCCGGCATCAACTTCATCGACACCGCCAACGTCTACGGGCGCGGCGCGGCCGAGACCTTCCTGGGCGAGGCGCTGCGCGGCGTGCCGCGCGACCGGTACGTGCTGGCCACCAAGGCCTACTTCCCCATGTCGGAGCTCGACCAGGGGCTCTCGGCCGCGCAGATCGCCAAGCAACTCGACGCCTCGCTGGCGCGCCTGCGGGTGGACCACGTGGACCTGTACCAGTGCCACCGCTACGACGGGGCCACGCCGCTCGAGGAGACCATGGCGGCGCTCGACGCCGCGGTCCGGCAGGGCAAGGTGCGCTGGCTCGGCTTCTCCGAGTGGACCCCGGCGCAGGTGCGCGCGGCGCTGGCCCTGCCCTTCACCCGCTTCGTCTCGTCCCAGCCGCAGTACTCGCTGCTGTGGCGCGGGCCCGAGGCGGAGCTCTTCCCGCTCTGCGCCGCCGAGGGCATCGGGCAGATCGTCTGGTCGCCGCTGCGCCAGGGGATCCTGACCGGCAAGTACCGGCCCGGGGCGGCGGCGCCGTCCGACTCGCGCGCCGCCAGCCCCGCCATGAACGCCTTCCTGGGGGAGAAGCTGGACGACGCCGTGCTGGCGCGGGTGCAGCGGCTCCAGCCCATCGCGGCGGAGCTGGGCCTGACCACCCCGCAGCTGGCGCTGGCGTGGGTGCTGCGCCGGCCCGAGGTCACCTCGGCCATCATCGGCGCCTCGCGCCCCGCGCAGGTGCTCGAGAACGCGGCCGCCTCCGGCGTGGCGCTCGACCCGGCCACGGTGGCGCGGGTGGAGGCGGCGCTGGCGGGCTGAGCGAGCGCCGGCGAGCGGGCGCCGGTGTCCGTGGCGGCGCTACACTGCCGCCGTGCCCCACCTGCCCACCGCGGCCCGCGCCGCCGCCGCCCTCCGCTCCGCCCGCGCCCTCCTCGTCACCGCCGGCGCCGGCATGGGGGTCGACTCGGGGCTCCCCGACTTCCGCGGCGACCAGGGCTTCTGGAAGGCCTACCCGCCCTACCAGGCGCTCGGCCTCTCCTTCGTGGACGCGGCCAACCCGGCCCGCTTCGAGGAGGACCCTGCCTTCGGCTGGGGCTTCTACGGCCACCGGCTCGCCACCTACCGCGCCACCACGCCCCACGCCGGCTTCGCCCTGCTGCGGCGCTGGATCGCCGAGCTGGGGCTGGAGTGGTTCGTGGTCACCTCCAACGTGGACGGCCAGTTCCAGCGGGCCGGCTTCGACCCCGATCGGATCGACGAGCACCACGGCTCCATCCACCACCTGCAGTGCACCGCGCCCTGCTGCCAGGAGATCTGGGAGAACGACGAGGAGGTGCCGGTGGACCTGGCCACCATGCGGGCCGCCCGGGTGCCGCGCTGCCCGCGCTGCGGGGAGCCCTCCCGGCCCAACATCCTCATGTTCGGCGACTGGGCCTGGATCCAGGACCGGCAGCAGGCGCAGGCGGCGCGCTTCCGGCGCTTCCTGCAGGAGGTGGAGGGGGCGCCGCTGGTGGTGGTGGAGCTGGGGGCCGGCACCGCCATCAGCACCATCCGCTCCCTGGGCGAGGCCCTGGCCGATCGGGCCGGCGCCACCCTGGTGCGCATCAACCCGCGCGAGCCGGACATCCACCCGCCGCACCTCGGGCTGCCGGTCGGCGCCCTCGAGGGGCTCCGCGCCGTCGACGGGGCGCTGCGCGGCTGACGGCGGCGCCGGAGCCCCTGGCCGTCGCTGGTCCGGCCGGGCCACCGCTCCGGCCGCGGCGCCCGGGAGGGGGCGCGCGGCGGCGCCCCGTCCGGTCCGGCCTTGACCCGGGGGGCCACGTCGCCTACTCCTACCGCTGTCGGCAGCCTCCCCCCACCAGCATGTACGATCCGCTCGCTCCCCTCCTCGCAGATGGCGTCATCGACGAGGTCCTCTCCCGCCTGAAGAGCGGCAAGGAGGCGGACCTGTGGCTGGTGCGCCACAAGGGCGAGGTGGTGGCCGCCAAGGTCTACAAGGAGCGCAAGTCCCGGTCCTTCAAGAACGACTCGGCCTACAAGGAGGGGCGCCAGGTCCGGAACTCGCGCACCCAGCGGGCCATGGACAAGGGCAGCCGGTTCGGCCAGGCCGCCGCCGAGGAGGCCTGGAAGTCGAAGGAGGCCGACGCCCTGCACGCGCTGCACGCCGCCGGGGTGCGGGTGCCCCGGCCGGTCATCTTCTACGAGGGCGTGCTGCTGATGGAGCTGGTGCTCGACCCCGAGGGGCACCCGGCCCCGCGGCTCATCGACGCCCACGTCACCGACGAGCACGCCCGCCCGCTCTACGAGGACCTGCGGGTGCAGGCGGTGCGGATGCTCTGCTGCGACCTGATCCACGGCGACCTCTCGCCGTACAACGTGCTGGCCGGCCGGGACGGCCCGGTGGTCATCGACTTCCCGCAGGTGATCGGCGCGGCCCACAACAGCCAGGCCGAGCGGTTCTTCCAGCGCGACCTCGACAACCTGCGTCGCTTCTTCGAGTCCTTCGACCACTCGCTGCGGTCCAACTCCGGGGATGCCCGCGAGATCTGGCGGGCCTACCAGCGGCGCGAGCTGACGCCGGAGTTCGCGCCGAGCGGGCGGCCACCCAAGGAGGAGCCGCGCCAGGCGCGCCAGGAGCGCGGCGGGGCGGAGCACCGACGGCCGGACCAGAGAAGGCCGCAGGACGGACGCCCGCGTGACGAGCGCCCAACCCACGAGCGGCCTCAGGGCGGGCGGCCACCGCGCGACCAGGCGCCGGGCGGACGGCCGCCGCACGGCAGGCCACAGGACGGCCACCCGGCCCAGCCCCACCCCGTCGGCGGGCCGCCACAGCACGGCCGGCCGCACGGTGGTCGGCCGGAGCAGGCCAGGCCGCCGGAGGGGCGGCCACACCAGGACCGCCCGCCACACGACCGCCCGCCACTCGACCGCGCCCCACACGACCGGCCGCAGCGCGACCGTCCGCGCGACGGGCGGCCCGGTGAGAGTCGTCCGCCGCAGGGCCAGCGCCCGGGTCCGCCGCAGGGCCAGCCTCGCCAAGGTTCACCGCGAGGGCAGGGCGGCGGCCATGGCCAGCCCCCACAGGGAGGCCAGGGTGGGCGGCGGCCGCCGGATCACACCCCGAGGCGGGAGCCTCCAGCGCCCGAGGTGGTCAAGGTGGTCAGGCCTCCTGCGGCCTCGCCGGCGCCTCCGCACCAGGGCCGACCTGCCCATCCCAGGGGCCGCCCGGCCGGCGAAGGCGGCGAGAGCCAGCGTCCGGCCCAGGGCGGCGGACCGCGTCCGGGCCAGGGTGGCGGCCAGCGTCCGGCGCAGGGCGGCGGCCAGCGTCCGGGCCAGGGCGGCGGACCGCGTCCGGGCCAGGGCGGCGGCCAGCGTCCGGCCCAGGGCGGCGGCCAGCGTCCGGGCCAGGGTGGCGGCCACGGTCGCCGGCGCGGCTGACCCGCGCCGGGGCCAGCCCTACCCCTCCCGACCGCACAGCGTCGCGTTGGCCACCAGCCCGAGGCCCACCGCGGCGCCGCAGGACGCCACCACGCCGGGCCAGCCCCAGGCCTGCCAGGCCAGGCCTGGCAGCACCGAGCCCAGCGTGCCGCCCAGGTAGTAGAAGGTGAGGTAGAGCGCGCTGGCGCCGCCCTTGGCGGTCCGTGCGCTCTGGTTCACGAAGGCGGGCGCCACCGCCTGCGCCGTGAAGGTGCCGAGCACCAGCACCACCAGCCCGGCCACCAGCACCGGCAAGGAGCCGGCCAGCGCGGCGGCCATGCCCACCAGCTCCACCGCCAGGCCCCAGCCGATGAGGGTGCGGGGCGCGATGCGTCCGGCCAGGCGGCCGGCCACCGGCGAGGCCAGCACGCCCGCCGCGTAGACCAGGTAGACCGAGGAGACCAGGCTGGTGGAGAGGCCCCACCGCCCGGTCAGGTGGTACGGCAGGTAGGTGAAGATGCCGATCCAGCCGAAGAACAGCGAGGCGCCCACCAGGAAGGCGCCCAGCAGGCGCGGCGAGCGCAGGTGCCCGAGCATGCCGCGGGTGGCGGCGCGGAAGCCGACCGGCGCGGCCACCCGGGCCGGCGAGAGCGCGCGCGCCAGCCCCAGGGCGGCCAGCAGCGTGAGGGCCGCGAACCCCACGAAGGCGGCGCGCCAGCCGAGGTGGGCGGTCACCCAGCCCGCGCCCACCCGGCCCAGCAGCCCGCCCACCACGCTGGCCCCGATGACCCCGCCCACCACGCGCGCCAGGTCCGCGGCGCGGAAGCGGTCGCCGGCGTAGGCCACCGAGACGGCCGTCATGCCCGGCACGAAGAGCCCCTGCAGCGCCCGGAGCGCGGTCAGCGCCCCCAGCGACGGGGCGAAGGCGCAGGCCAGCGTGGCCAGCGAGAGCAGCCCCACCGCGCCCGCCATGACGCGGCGGCGCCCCAGGGCGTCGGAGAGCGGCCCGTAGAAGGCCGCCGCCCCGGCGATGGCCAGCACCACCGCGCTCACCGTCAACCCGGCGCGCGCCGGCCCCACCCCGAACTCCTCGGAGAGGAGCGGCAGGATGGGCTGGGTCAGGTACATGTCCGCGTAGGCCGCCACCGTCCCGGCGTAGAGCGCCCAGATCTCGCGGCGGCCGGGTGGAGGTGGGGGCGGGCTCACGGCCCGGACCTTAGCCGGACGGGCCGGCGCCCGGACACGGCCCCGTTCTTGGACCGCGGCCCTGGTGGCCTGTAGGATGGCCGCCACCTCCCCATGACGACCACGGTCAGCTGCGTTCGATGCGGGACCACGGTGCCTCGCCCCGCGGACAAGCGCGCACGGTGTGCCGCCTGTGGGACCGCCCTGCCGCTCTTCGACGACGACCCGACCCTGAAGGTGCCGGACCTGCCGCCGCTGGCGCCGTTCTCGAGCCGGCTGCCGCCGCTGCCGGCGCCCGTGGGGGCCGATCGCTTCACCCAGAGTGAGATCCTGCCGGACCAGCTGCCCGCGCCGGAGGGCGGCTACGAGGACTTCACCCTCGAGCCGACCGGCGAGCGCGCCCTGGCGCCCGCCGCCGGGGCTCCCCCGCCGCCGGACGCCGGGAGCCCCGTGACCCCGCCCGAGTCCGCCGCGGCGGTGCAGCGGCGGGTGACGCCCATCGCCGCCATCGCCGCCCAGGCCAGGCCGGCGCCTCCGCCGGCCCCACCCCCCTCGGCACAGGCCTCGCCGCCCGGGTCCGCCGCGCCCGCCTCGGCGGGCCACGCCCCCACCTTCGCCGCCGCCCGCCAGCGCACCGGCGCCAGGCCGCCGGTGGCGCTCATCGCCGCCGGCCTGCTCCTGGTCGGGGGCGGCGCAGCCTACCTCCTGCTCTCCGATCCCGCCGGCGGTGGGCCTCGCCCGGCCGGTGCCTCCGCCGGCGCGCCCCCGACGCTGGGCGACCCGGTCGAGCCCGCCCCGCTGGTCGCCGCGCCCGCCTCGGCGCCGGCCGCGCCCCAGACGCGCCCCTCCCCGCCGGCCGCGGTGGTGCCCGCCGCACGCCCCGCCGCCCGGCCACCACCCCCGATCGCCCTTCCGGCCACGCCCCAGCCGCTGCGCCCCCAGCCGGTCGCCGCCGCGCGCCCCCCGGCCGCCCGACCCGCGCCGCCCCCCGCCGATCCCCGCCCGGCCTCGCTGGTCGCCGCGCTCGGCGCGCCACCGCCGCCCACGCTGGCCGGAGCGCCCGCGCCGGCCGCCAGCCCAGCCGCCAGCCCAGCCGCCAGCCCGGCCGCCGCGCCAGCCGCCGCGCCGGTCACCCAGCAGGCCCAGGCCCCCGCGGCCGTCCCGCCGCCGCCCCCCCCCGGCACCCAGCAGCGGGTGGTGGAGGTGCCGGCCGTGGCGCTGGCGGAGCCCCTGCGCAAGCCCCGCCTGGTGGAGCCGGGCTGCATCCAGCGGGCGCTCAAGCTGCCGCGCGATCTCTCGCTCCGGCCAGGCGAGGTCACCACCGCGAGGTTCGCGGTGGGCATCGACGGCGCGACGCAGGACTTCTCGCTGGTGGGCACCCCCTCCGACGCCCGCCTCGGCCCGGCGCTCTCCACCGCGCTGCAGCGGTGCCGCTTCGTGCCCGCCACCGACGGCCAGGGCCGCCTGATCCAGGTCTGGCTGACCATGCCGTTCCGCTTCGACGGCCAGTGACCGGGGCGCAGGCCTGGGCGGGGCACGGGGCGCCGCCGCCCGACGCTCCCGCCGGTTGACGCACCGGCGTCCGCTCCGCATAGAATCGCCTCCGTGCCGCCCCCCGAAGAAGAGCGCCGCTACGTCCGCTACGAGGTCCCCTTCACCGTGCACGTCAGCGCGGGCGGGCAGGTCCAGGTCTGCCAGGGCGAGGACCTCGGCGCAGGCGGCTGCCGGGCGGTGGTGCTCCACCCGCCGCAGCGTGGCCAGGAGGTGCACCTGCGGCTGCGCACCGATCGCATGGCCCTCGAGGTGAGCGGCCAGGCCACCGTGGCCTGGGCGCAGCGCGACCCGCCCTACCGCGTGGGGTTCGAGTTCTCGGCGCCGCTGGCCGAGAAGGCGGTGACGTTCATCCACGCGCTGCTGGGCCCGGTGCGGCTCACCCGGGCCGGCTGACCGGCCGCGCTCACTCCACCAGCTTGTGCTGCAGGGCGTAGCGGGTCAGCTCCACGTTGGTGGAGACGCCCAGCTTCTCGGCGATGCGCGCCCGGTAGGTGGCGATGGTCTTCTCCGACAGGTGGAGCTCGCCGGCGATCTCCTTCATGGTCTTGCCGCTGGCCACCAGCCGCACCACCTGCAGCTCGCGCCCCGAGAGCGCCTCGTGCGGCTCGCCGCGCAGCCCGCCGCCCAGCACCGCCGCCAGCCGCTCGGCCAGCGCCGCGGTGACGTACTTGCCGCCGTCCAGCGCCTTGCGGGCCGCCGCCACCAGCTCGTCGGAGGCGCTGCTCTTGGTGAGGTAGCCGGCCGCGCCGAGCCGGAGGCAGCGGACCGCGAACTCCTCCTCCGGGTAGCCGGAGAGGACCAGCACCGGGAGCTTGGGCCACTGCCGCTGCACGTCCTCCAGCACCTCCAGCCCGCTGCGCCCGGGCAGGTTGATGTCCAGCACCAGCAGGTCCCACCGCTCCTCCTGCAGCCGCGCCAGCGCCTCGGGGGCGGCGCTGGCCTCGCCGAAGGTCGCGCCCGGGAAGCCCTCGGCCAGCACCTGGCGCGTGCCGCGCCGCACCACCTCGTGGTCGTCGACCACCAGGATCCTGGTCATGTGGAGCCTCCCCCGCCGCCCGCCACCGGCAGGCGGGCCGTCACCACCGTGCCACGTTCCGGGCCGCGCTCGAAGCGGACCCACCCGCCCAGCAGGGTGGCGCGCTCGGTCATGCCGAGGAGGCCGAGGGTGTCCGGGCCCATGGCCGGCTCGTCCAGGCCGCGCCCGTCGTCCTCCACCCGCAGCACCAGCGCCCCTGGCTCGGCCCGCAGCGACACCACCACCACCCGCGCCTCGGCGTGGCGAGAGACGTTGGTCATGGCCTCCTGGCAGATGCGGTAGAGCGCGGTGGCCACCTCCGGCAGTGGCTCGGGGGCCCCCTCCTCCAGCTCGGCCCGGCACTCGATGCCGGTCCGCTCCTGGAACCGGCGCGCCTCCTGGCGCAGCGCCGGCGCCAGGCCGAGCCGGTCGAGCGCGCCCGGTCGGAGCTCGCTGGCGATGCGCTGCACCGAGATCACCGTCTGGTCCGCCAGCTCGGACGCGGCCACCGCCCGGTCGAGGAGCGCGCTGACCTGCTCCGAGGCCGGCAGCTCGCCCAGCCGGTTCTCCAGCCAGCGCAGGTCCATCTTGAGGCCGGTCAGCAGCTGCCCCAGCTCGTCGTGCAGGTCGCGGGCCATGCGGGTCTTCTCGTCCTCGCGCACCGTCTGCAGCCGGCCCGCCAGCGCCCGCAGGCGCTCGCGGGACTCGCCCAGGCGGGCCCGCTCCTCCACCAGCGCGGAGCGGGTGCGCAGCGCCACCACCCCGAAGGCCAGGTCGTCGGCCAGCTGCTGCAGGAGCCGCACCACCGGGTCGTCGAAGGCCCCGCGCTCGGCGGCGAAGAGCACCAGCACGCCCAGCCGCTCGCCGCCCACCGCCAGGGGCAGCGCGATGCAGGTCTCGACGCCGGCCAGCGGCACCTGGGCGCGCCAGGCGGCCAGCCGGGCGTCGCCCGCCAGGTCCTCCACCACGCAGGGCCTGCCGCTGCGCAGGGCCAGCCCGGCCGGGCCGCACGGCTCCGCCCCGTCGCAGCGGTCGAAGCACAGCCCCTGCGCCACCTCGGCGCCCTCGCCGTAGGCCGCCACCGGGTGGAGCGGCGCCTCCCCGCCGGGCGCCGCGCCGGCCCAGGCCAGCCGGTAGCCGCCGTGCTGCACCGCGATGCGGCAGACCTCGGCCATGAGCTGCGGCTCGCCGTCGGCCCGCACCAGCGCCTCGTTGACCGCGCCCAGCATGCGCAGCGCCGCGTTCATGCGGCGCAGCTCCTCCTTGATGGCCCAGGCCTGCGTCACGTCGCGGATGACGACCTGGACGGCCGCGACCCCCTCCACCACGAAGGTGGAGACGCCGACCTCGGCGCGGAAGGGCTCGCCGTCGAGGCGGCGCATGCGCCGCTCCAGCACCTGGGGGTACGGCCGCCCGGTCTCGGCGCGGGTGGTCCGATCCACCACCGCGGCGTGGTCCGCCGGGTCCACCACCGCCAGCATCGACAGCCCCACCAGCGCCTCGGCCGAGGGGGCGCGCAGCAGGCGCAGCGCCGCCTGGTTGGCGAAGACCATGGTGTGGTGCTCCAGGATGATGATGCCGTCCGGGGAGGACTCCACCAGGCCGCGCCAGCGCGCCTCCAGCCGCTCCAGGCGGCTGGCGGCGGCCTGCCGCGCCGCCAGCACCCTGCGCAGGCCGAGGTGCAGCAGGAGGGCCGTGAGCACCACGAAGCCCCAGCCCTTGACGACGGACCAGCGCTCGAACTCGGCGCGGTTGCGGACCACGGCGCCGAGGGCGTCGTCGGACACCACCACGTAGACGGCCGCCACCGCCGCATAGACGGCCGGGATCCAGAGGGCCGGCGAGGGGCGCCAGCCGGTGGGGGCGGGGCCGCGCATCAGCCGCCCCCGTAGGCCCCCGCCAGCACCGTGCCCAGCGTCCCCGCCTCGAAGGAGCGGGGGTCCACCCGCTGCAGCCGCCGCTCCTGCTCCCGGCTCAGCAGGTCGTGGTGGCGCAGGCCGTCCAGCCGCTCGGACAGGAGGGGCAGGGGCGCGTCGCGGTGCTCCCACCCCAGCCGGTCGAACTGGCGCAGCGAGAGCGGCGGCGAGAACTGGCGCAGCGTCTTCTGGCCCTTCAGGTTGAAGTAGGCCTCGAAGTAGGACAGCACCAGCTCGCGCAGGGTGCGGTGGATGGGCTCGCGGGAGCGCAGCCCGGCGAAGTTGGACTTGGCCACCGCCCCCCAGCACCCGTCCACCCGGTAGACGGCCAGCACGTGGTCGTCGTCGCGCACCGCCCGCAGGTCCACCAGGGCCGGCGGGTGGCCCAGCCGGCGCAGCGCCGCCGCGCCGAACAGGGCGCCGTCGAAGCAGTGCGCCCGGCGCTCCACCAGCACCTGCCGCGGGCAGACGGCGTCGCCCGCGGTGCGGTAGGCCAGGCCGTCCAGCCAGGTCTGGATCTTCTCGGGGGTGGAGAGCTTCCGGAAGGCGGCCAGCTCCCCTCGGGTCCAGGTCATCCTCGTTCCATACCAAGGGCGGCCGAGGTGTGCGATATTCCGCGGCCATTCCGGCGCCTGCGGGCGCCTGCCAGGAGGGCTTCACGATGGACAAGAAGATGGTCATGGGCGCGGTGGGAGGGCTCCTGGTCGGCCTGCTGGCCGGCTACATCATCGGCTTCGAGGTGCACGAGTCGAACGCGCGCCAGCTGGCGGTCGCGGGCGGGGCACCCATGGGGCAGCAGCCGCCGCCGGGCATGGGGCAGATGCCGCCCCCGGGCATGGGCCAGGCCCCCCTGCCCTCGCCGCAGCAGGCCGCCGACTTCCAGGCCCGCATCGACCTGAACCAGCGGCTGCTGGCCAAGGACCCCAAGAACGTCCAGGCCTGGGTCGCGCTCGGCAACGACTACTTCGACACCCGGCAGTTCCAGAAGTCGATCGACGCCTACGGCAAGGCGCTGGCGCTGCAGCCCAACAACCCGGACGTCCTGACCGACCAGGGCGTCATGTACGAGCAGACCCTGGAGTACGACAAGGCGCTGGCCAACTTCGAGCAGGCGCAGCGCATCGCGCCCAACCACGTCCAGAGCCTCTTCAACATCGGCGTGGTCTGGACCAAGAAGCAGGACGGGGCCAAGGCCGCCGCGGCGTGGAAGAAGGTCATCGAGGTGGCGCCGCAGAGCCCGCAGGCCGCCGACGCCCGGGAAGGGCTGGCCAAGCTGGGCGCCAGGTAGGCGCCGCCCGGCCGCGCCCGGAGCGCCGGCGCCGGTCCCTGGGAGGGGCCGGCGCGGCGGCGGGCCCGTGGCGCCGGGGGTGGGCTGGGTCGCGGGCGCGCCGAGGGCCGCGCCCATCGGGGGCACCCCGTCGCCAGGGGTGGCGGCGGGCCGCTGGCGTGCAATCCGCGGCCGGACCTGTTACGAACCCGCCCCCGCCCTGCACCGGCCGCGGACAGTCCGCCTGCCGTGGTGCGCCCCGAGGACCCTGTGACCACCTTCGCCGACCTGAAGCTCTCCGAGCAGTCCCTGCGCGCCCTCGAGCGCGCCGGCTTCGAGCACCCCACCCCCATCCAGGCCCGCGCCATCCCGCCGGCCCTGGAGGGCAAGGACGTCATCGGCGCCGCCGCCACCGGCACCGGCAAGACCGCCGCCTTCCTGCTGCCCATCATCGAGCGGCTGGCCGGCAAGGCCGGCACCCGGGCGCTGGTGCTGGCGCCCACCCGCGAGCTGGCCCTGCAGATCGGCGCGGAGCTGGAGCGCTTCGGCCACGGCCGTCACGTGCGCGGGGCGGTGGTCATCGGGGGCGTGGGCATGGGGCAGCAGACCATGGCCTTCCGGGACCGGCGCGAGGTGATCATCGCCACCCCGGGCCGCCTGGTGGACCACCTGCAGCAGGGCACGGCCAAGCTGGACCAGGTGGAGATCCTGGTCCTCGACGAGGCCGACCGGATGCTCGACATGGGGTTCAAGCCCCAGCTCACCCGCATCCTGGCTCGCCTCCCCAAGAAGCGACAGACCCTGCTCTTCTCGGCCACCATCGGCGGCGAGGTGGGCGAGTTCGCCCGCGTCAACCTGCACGCCCCGGTGGAGGTCTCGGTGGCCCGCAGCGGCACCACCGCCGCACGCGCCGAGCAGCGGGTCTTCCTCTGCTCCCAGGAGGAGAAGCCGGCCCTGCTGCTGGCGCTGCTGGCCCGGGACGACCTCTCCACCCTGGTCTTCACCCGCACCAAGCGGCGCGCCGACCGGGTGGCCAAGGGCGTGGAGCGGGCCGGGCACAAGGTGGCGCGCATCCACGCCGACCGCTCGCAGGGGCAGCGGCGCCAGGCGCTCGACGGCTTCAAGGACGGCAGCTACCGCGTGCTCATCGCCACCGACATCGCGGCCCGCGGCATCGACGTGGAGGAGATCGGCCACGTGGTGAACTTCGACCTGCCGCACGTGCCGGAGGACTACGTCCACCGGGTGGGGCGCACCGCGCGGGCCGAGGCCAGCGGCCTGGCGTCGGCCTTCTGCGCGCCGGAGGAGGGCGACCTGCTCAGGGCCATCGAGGCGCTCACCCGGGCCCCGCTCCCGCGGGCCGAGGTGCCGCGCGACGACGAGACCTTCGTGGCCGAGTGGGCGCGGGCCGCCGAGGGGCGGGTCCACCAGGGCGTGCCGCCGCACCGGCGGCCCGGGGCGGCCGGCCCGAGCCGCCGCCCCAGCGCGGCGCGCCAGCGGGGTGGTGGGCACAGTCACGGCCACAACCGGGGCGTGCACGCCGCCGCCGAGCCCCGCGGCGAGGGCGCTGCCCCGGCCGGCCGGAGCGGCGCCGGGGCGGCCCCGGCCCGCAAGCCGGTGACGCTGGGCACCTGGAAGCCGCCGCGGAAGCGCTGAGCCCGGTGCTCGATCCCGCCACCCTGGCCGCCTGGCGCGACCTCGTCCAGACCCGGACGGCGCCCGCGCCGGTGCCGCTGGTGCCGGAGGTCCTGACCTACCAGGCCACCGATCTCACGCCGCTGTGGCACGCCACCTCGGCCGAGCTGCGCCGCTACGACGCCTCGCCGTTCTGGGCCTTCCCCTGGGCCGGCGGCCAGGCGCTGGCGCGCCACCTGCTGGACCACCCGGAGCTGGTGCGCGGCCGCACCGTCCTCGACTTCGCCACCGGCAGCGGGCTGGTGGCCATCGCCGCCATCGCCGCCGGGGCGGCCAGCGTCCGGGCCACCGACCTCTCCCCCTTCTGCGAGGTGGTGGTGCCGATGAACGCGGCGCTCAACCAGGTGGTCCTCGAGGCCAGCCTGGAGGACCTGCTCGGCCGGCCGCTGCCCGGCGTGGAGGTGGTGCTGGCCGGCGACGTCTTCTACGAGCAGCCGCTGGCCGGGCGGGCCCTGGAGTGGTTCCGCCAGCTGGCCGCCGCGGGCGCGCTGGTGCTGGTGGGCGACCCGGGCCGCCTGTACTCGCCCCAGGAGGGCGTGGTGGAGCTGGGCGAGTACCAGGTGCCGGTGTCGATGGAGATCGAGGACCGGGCGGTGATGCGGACCTGGGTGGAGCGGGTGCTGCCGGCCTGAGGCGGCGCGGCTTGCGGGCCACCCTCAGGTGACCAGCACGGACCGCATCGACAGCGAAGCCATGTCGAACCCCTCCAGCGGCGAGGTCACCTGGCCGTCCTGGCCGGCCGCGCCGGCCACGTAGAGCAGCGGCAGGTAGTGGTCGGGCGAGGGGTGGGCCTGCCGCCCGGCCGGGCTGTCCAGCGCGTGGCCCAGCCAGGCGCCGTCCCGCTGGGCCACGGCGCGGGCCACGTCGGCGTCGAAGGCGGCCGCCCAGGCCGGGGTGGCGGTCTCGCCGCGGTGCCAGGCCCCGAAGGCGTGGCGCAGGTTGTGGGTCAGGTTGCCGCTCCCCAGGATCAGCACCCCCTCGTCGCGCAGCGGCGCCAGCGCCCGGCCCAGCGCCAGGTGCTCGGCCGGCGGGAGCGTGGCGTCGAGCGAGAGCTGGACCACCGGCACGTCGGCCCCTGGCCGGAGGTGGACCAGCACCGACCAGGCGCCGTGGTCGAGCCCCCGGTCCCCCACCACCGAGGCGCGGCGCCGGCCCAGCAGCCCCACCACCCGGTCGGCCAGCGCGGGGTCGCCGGGGGACGGGTACCGCACCCGGGAGAGCGCGTCGGGGAAGCCGGAGAAGTCGTGGATGGTCTCGGGCCGGGCCGTTCCGGTGGTGTGACTGCCCGCCACGAACCAGTGGGCCGAGACGGCCAGGATGGCCCGCGGCGCTGGCAGGGCGGCCGCCAGGGCGCGGAGGCCCCGGCTCCAGCGGTTGTCCTCCACGGCGTTCATCGGGTTGCCGTGGCCGACGAAGAGGACCGGCATGCGAGCGGGTGGCGGGTTCACGGTGGGGGCTCCGATGGGACGAAGGGGCGGGCCGGCGCACCGCGCCGATCCGCCCCTCCAGGATGGCGCGGCCGCGAGGGCCACGCCGGGTGATCAGGTGGCGCTGCGCCCCGGCCCCGGCTGGGACCCGCGGCGCCGACCCGCCTACTTCTTGGGCTGGTCCTTGGTGAGCTCGGCGTCGATCTGGATCTTCACCAGGTCGCTGACGATGGCGTCCGGGCCGTAGCTCACGCCGAAGTCCTTGCGGTTGATCTGGGTGGTGGCCGAGACGCCGCGCTTGGCGTTGCCCCAGGGGTCCTTCACCTCGGCGGTCGGGCCGGTCACGTCGAGCACCACCTGCTTGGTGACGCCCTTCATGGTCAGGTCGCCGGTGACCTTGAGGCCGCCGGTGGCCTTCTCCACCTTGGTGGACTTGAAGGTGATGGTGGGGAACTTGGCGACCTCGAAGAAGTCGGCGTTCTTGAGGTGGGCGTCGCGCTTCTCGTCCCGGGTGTTGACCGAGGCCACGTCGATGGTGGCCTCGACCCTGGACTTGGCGGGATCGGCCTCGTCGAAGACCACCACGCCCTCGGTCTTGCCGAACTCCCCGCGCACGTTGGAGATGAGCAGGTGCTTCACGGAGAAGGAGGCCTGGGAGTGGGCGCCGTCGATCTTGAAGGTGTCGGCGGCGAGGACGGGCAGGGCGAGCAGGGCGGCGAGGGCGGCGGTGAAGAGCTTCATTGGGTCTGACTCCTTGGTGACCGGGTGTGGCAGGTATTTGCGTACGTTCCCCGACCGGCGCAATCTCCAGTGGCGCACATCTCTGTTCCACTGGAGGAACGATGGACCTCGACCTGCTCTCCACCTTCGAGGCGGTGGCCCGCACCGCCTCCTTCTCCGGGGCCGCCCGCGAGCTGGGCCGTCCCAAGTCCTCGGTGAGCCGCGGCGTGGCCCGGCTGGAGGCCGACCTGGGCGTGCCGCTCCTCTTCCGCACCACCCGCCACGTCTCGCTGAGCGCCGCCGGCACCGCCCTGTACGACCGGATCACGCCGCTGCTCGCCTCGCTCCGCAGCGCGCTCAGCGAGATGCCGGAGCGCGAGGAGCAGCCCTCCGGGGCCCTGCGGGTGACGGCGCCGGTGGACCTGGGCGCGCTCTTCCTGGTGGAGGTGGCCACCCGCTACACCGCCCGCTTCCCCTCGGTCTCCATCGACCTGCACCTCACCGGCCAGGTGGTGGACCTGGTGGCCGAGGGGTTCGACGTGGCGCTGCGGGTGGCGCCGGGGCTGCGCGACTCGTCGCTGGTGGTCCGGCGGGCGGCGCCCATCCTGGCCCGACTGTACGCCTCGCCGGTCTACCTGGCCCGCCGCGGCACCCCGCGCACCGAGGCCGAGCTGGAGGGCCACGACTGGGTGGTCTTCCACGCCAGCCCGCAGCGGCTCAAGGTCCCCTCCCCCTTCGGGGCGCCAGGTGTGGGCACGGCCGGCCGCATCGCCTGCGACGACCTGCTCTTCGTGCGCGACGCGGTGCGGGCCGGCGCGGGGCTGGGCATGCTGCCCACCTTCGTGGCCGAGCCCGACCTGGCCGACGGCACGCTGGTGCGGGTGCTGCCCCGCTACGAGCGGGAGGCCGGGGCCCTGCACATCGTGACCCCGGCGTCGCGCCACCAGCCGCGCAAGGTGACGGCCTTCCGCGACCTGGTGCTCGAGCTGCTGCGGGCGCGCGGGATCGCGCCGCCGGCGGGGTGAGCCCTACTGCTGCGCCTGCTGCGCCGCCTGGAACGCCTTCATGCGGGCCCGGTGGGCCTGGAACTCGGCGCGCACCACCTCCATGTCCCGCTCCACCAGCCGCTCCACCGGGCGGCCGTGCCTGAAGTGCTGGCGCACGATCTCCGGCGCGGTCTCGGCGGTGACGCCGTGGTACCAGAGCCCCTCCGGGTAGACGATCATGTTCGGCCCGCGGCCGCACAGGCCGAAGGAGTCGCAGGTGGTGACCATCACCTCGTCGCCCAGCCCCTCGGCCGCGATGGCCGCCAGCAGCGCCGCCAGCCCCTCGGCCGCGCCGCGCGCGCCGCAGCAGGTGAGGCCACCGGGCTTCTGCTGGCGGCAGAAGAAGACGTGCAGGCGATAGGGTTCCATGGGCTCCTCCGGGAGTCCGAGTCTGGCGGGTGGAGGGGGGCCGGGTAAAGGGGTCGCGGTCGCGGTCGGGGTCGGGGTCGGGGTCGGGGTCGGGGTCGGGGTCGGGGTCGGGGTCGGGGTCGGGGTCGGGGTCGGGTCGGGGTCGGGGTCGGTCGCGGTCGGGGTCGGGGTCGGGGTCGCGGACTCCCGCACTCCCTCTCCCCCAGCCCGCTGGGGGAGAGGGCCGGGGTGAGGGGGCAACTGGGTTGACCGGCCGGGTCACCCGGGCGCCTCGTGGCCGTCGGGGACGCCCCCGGGTACTCTCCTTCCCGTGCCCGTCCCGACGCCGCGCGCCGTGCTGCTGCTGGCCCTCGGGCTGGCGCTGCCGCTGGTCGCCGGCACCGGCGGATGGGCGGTGGCGGCCCTGGTGGCCTACGACCTGGCGCTCCTGGCGCTGGTCTCCCTGGACGCACGGCGTGCGCCGGGGTCCGGGCAGCTGCACGCCAGGCGGACGCTGCGCGAGCCGCTCACCGCCTTCGCCGTGAACCAGGTCTGGCTGCACCTCACCTCCGCGGCCAGCCGCCCGGTGCGGGTGGACCTGGCCGACGCGCCGCCCCCCGGGTTCGACGCGGCCGGGCACCGCGCCCGGCTCACCCTGCCCGCCGGCGGCGAGGCCCGGCTGGCCTACCAGGTGACGCCGCGCAGCCGCGGGCGCCACGCCTTCGGGGACCTGCACCTCAGGGTCTCAGGGCCGCTCGGCCTGGCCTGGCGCCGCCTCACCCTCCCGCTGGCCGGCACCACCAGCGCCTACCCCGACCTGCGCGCCGCGGCCGGCCCCGCCGGCGGCGCCGTCCCCGAGGCCGGCCAGGCCCGCCACCGCGGCTGGCACGAGGGGCGCGAGTTCGCGGCGCTGCGCCCCTACGCCGCCGGCGACGACGTCCGCGCCATCGATTGGAAGGCCACGGCGCGCCGCGGAGCCCCGGTGGTGCGCGAGTGGCAACCGGAGCGCAACCAGACCGTCTGGCTCCTGGTGGACTGCGGCCGCCACCTGGCGGCGCGGCTGCCCGACGGCCGGACCAAGCTCGATCGGGCGGTGGACGCCGCGCTGGCCCTGGGGCGCGCCGCCGCGGCCCGCGGCGACCGGACCGGCGCCATCCTCTACGGCGCGGAGGTCGAGCGGGTGGTGCCGCCGGAGGGCGGCCGCACCCGCCTCGGGCCGCTGGCCGAGGCGCTCCACCTGGCTCGGGCCCGACCGGTGGAGTCGGACCTGGGGGCGGCCTTCGAGGCGCTGGCGGCCCGGCAGCGGCGGCGGGCGCTGGTGCTGATCTTCACCGACCTCTCCGACCCGGAGGCCAGCGCCCTCCTGCTGGCCCGCGCCGCGCTGCTCAGGCGGCGCCACCTGGTCCTGGTGGCGGCGGTCTCCGACCCGGCGGTGGTGGAGGCCGCGCAGGCCCGCCCGCGCGACCAGGAGGCGGCCTTCGTGCGGGCGGCCGCCGAGCGGCTCCTCGACGAGCAGGAGGCCACCTCGGCGCGCCTGGTGGCGGCCGGCATCGCCGTGACCAGGGTGGCGGCCGCCGGGCTGGCGGCGGCGGTGGTGGAGCGCTACCTGGACGTGAAGGCGCGCGGCGCGCTGTAGGCGCGCCGCCCCGGGACGCCGCTCAGGGCCCCTGCGCCCCCAGCACCAGCGGGATCCGCAGGCCGACCGGCTCACCGTCGAACGGCGGGAAGAGGAGGCGGCTGGCGACGCGGCGCAGGCAGGCGCCCAGCGGGGACTGCTCGACGTCGGGCTCGTCCACCTCGGAGGTCTCCACCAGGCCGCCCGGACCGACCGCCACCAGGAGGCCGATGCGGCGCCCCACCAGCGCCTGGCCACCCGCCTCCCCGAGCGCCGACTGGACGCAGCGGTCGAACGGGACGCGCAGGCGGCCCACCGCGGTCTGCACCGCCGCGGGCGAGAGGGCCCGGCCCGCGGCAGGGATGGCGATCCGGCTGGCAGGCGGCGTGGGCGCCGGCGCGGCCGCGGCCGGCGGGGCCGGGGCGGCCGGCGCCGGGGCAGGCGCGGCGGCGGGCGCCAGGGCCGGGCCGGGCGCGGCCTCGAGGCCACCAGCCGGAGCCGCAGGCGACGTGGCCGGACCCGCGACGGCGCCGGCGGCGAGCCCCGGCTGCGGCGGCGACGGGGCCTGGGGGAGCGCGGCCGGTTCGGCGCCGGCGGCCTCGAAGAGCGGCTCCGGCGCCTCCTCCGGGGCGCCCTCCTCCAGCGCGGCCACCTCGCCCGCGGTCGCTGCGCCGGTCCTCTGGTCGGGGCGGCGCTGGCCTGTCCGCCTGGTGGGGCTCGCCGCGCCGGTGGCCCGGGCGGGCTGCCTCGCGAGCTCGGCGGGCGCGGGCGCCGCAGCGCCGTCGGAGGCTGGCGCCCCGCCCTGCCGATGCGTGGCGGGGTCGGCGGACCTGGTCGCGGGCTCTGGCGGCCGGACCAGCGGCGTGACGGGCGGAACGACTGGCCTGGCCACCGCGGCGGTCGGCCGGCGCTCCGGCAGCCCAGGTGATTCCCACGGCCTGACCAGCGCCAGGACGGCGGCCGCGGCCAGGCCCACCCCGGCCACCAGGGCCCACCCGCCCCGCCGCCTCGGCTGGGCCGCCGTGAACACCGGGGCCTGGGTCGCCCTGGCCCGGATGGCGTCGGCCATGGGCTGGAGCCCCGCCAGGTCGGGAGGGAGCGCCGCCGACGGCCCGCCGCCGCCGAGGGACACGGCGCCTGGGCGCGGCCCCGGCCTGGCCGCCGCCACCCCGGCAGGCACCCGGTGGTCGGTAGGGTCGGTCGCGGCCGCGCGGACCTCGCCGAGCGGCCCGGTCGACTGGACGACGGGGGGGCGCGCCAGCGGGTGCTGCCCGGTGAGCTCGAGGTCGATCTCCACCGTGGGCTGCGGCCCCGCGCCGACAATGGGCGGCGGAAGACCGTGGCGCGACGACCCCTGCCAGGCGCCGGAGGTCCCGGTCGCGGCCGGGCTCGGGGGTGCGCCGGCGCTCGCGCGAGGCTGGCCGGCCAGGCCGGGGATCTCGGGCAGCGCGGGCAGGACGGGAGCCGCGCCCAGGGGCGCCCCGGCGGGCGCGGCCTCGGGCGCAGGGGGCGGGCCAGGAGGGACCGCGGCGGTGGCGCGCGGAGCCCCGCTGGCCACGCTCGATGCGGTGGCCGGCGGGGCGGCCGAGGGACCGCCCGGTGGCATGCCTGGTGGGACGGCGGCCGGAGCGCCCGGCTGGGCGCCTGGCGCTGGCGCCGCCACGGCGCCAGGTGGCTCCCCCTGGGGAACGCCCTGGCGCACGCCCGCCGGGGAAGCGGCCGGAGCGCCCGCCGAGGGCGGCGTGGCTCGAGGTGCGGCTGGACTTCCCCGTGGGGTAGCCCCGCCGGATGGCGGCGGTGAGGCGGCCGTCGAGCCGCCGGCGGACAGCGGCCGGGTGGCGGGAGGAGGCAGCGCCACCGGCCGCGTGGTGTCGAGCATGGGCGGCTTTGGAAGCGTCGCACCCAGCCTGGCGCCGCCGGTCCGGTGCTGCCCCATGGGCGGGGGGGGAGCCCGAGTCGGGGCCGGGGCCGGCGCCGTGCCGGGCGGCGGCGGCGCGGCCACCGAGGAAGGGCCCGGTGGCTGCGCCAGGGTCGGCCCGTCGGCAGGCCGCGGCGCCGACGGACGCGGGGCGACCTTCCACGCGCCGGACGTCTCCGCCGCGGCCGTCCGTGGTGCGGCCGGTCGCGGGGCAACCTTCCACGCGCCGGACGTCTCCGCGGCGGCCGTTCGTGGCGCCACCGGTCGCGGATCGGTCGGACGCGCCGCGGGCGCCTCGCCGGCGGACGGTCGCGGCACGGGCGGCAGGCCCACGCCCAGGCCGCCGCGCACCGGGGTCTGCACGTGGATGACGTTCCCGCAGTGGCAGCGGTACCGGTACACGAGTCCAGGCTGCGGCTCAGCCGAGCTGGAGAACTTCTTGCCGCACCGGTCGCAGGCGAATCTCACGCCGTACCAGCCTACCCCAGCCTGGCCGGAACCGGGCTGGCCCCGTCGAGGCGGGCGGCCTCCCTTCGGGCCAGGGCCCTGGTGACCGCCCACAGCAGCAGCGGCAGCGCCAGCGCCACCCCGGTGGAGAAGAAGGCCAAGGAGCGCATCCCCTCGAGCCGGCCGGACGGGGCCACGGACAGCACCTGCGTCGAGAGCGCCGCCCCGCTGGCGCTGGCCAGGTGCTGCACCGCCGACTGGGTGGACATGAACCGGGCCCGCTGCGCCGGCGAGGGGACCCGGGAGGCCAGCGTGTTCATCGACACGCTCCGCAAGGAGTTGCCGATCATGAAGCAGGCGAAGGCCACCATCACCGGCAGCCAGGGCGGCGGGTAGGCGAAGGCCAGCAGCAGCACCGCCACGAAGACCGCGGTGCCCAGGGCGGCCACCGGCGGCGCGCCCACCCGGTCGACCCAGCGCCCCGCCACCCGCAGCACCAGGAACGACACCGCCCCGCCGGCCATGTAGAGCGCCCCCAGGTCGTCCCGCGGGTAGCCCAGGTTGAGCTGGAGGTGGGCCGCGATGTTGGGGACGATGGCGAAGCCCGAGAGCATGGTCGCCGCGGTGGCCGCCAGCGACAGCAGCGCGGCCGGCTGGCGCAGGAGCTCCCAGGCCCCGCCAGGCAGGGCTCCGGCCGCCCGGTCCAGGTGGGCGGTCATGGGCGGCATGACGAGGAGCGCGGCGCCCGCCACCAAGAGCCCCAGGCCCGCCACCGCGAAGAACGGCAGCCGCCAGCCGCCCAGGTGCGCCAGCTCCAGGCCGGCCGGCACCCCCAGCACCGAGGCCACCGAGAAGGCGCCCATGACCGCGCCCAGGGCCTTGCCGCGCCGCTCGGCCGGCACCGCGTCGGCCACGATGGAGAGCGACAGCGAGGTGGCCGGCCCACCGAAGGCGCCGGCCGCCACCCGCGCCAGCACCATGGTGGGCAGGCCGGTGGCCAGGCCGCCGGCCGCGGTGGCCACCACCAGCCCCAGCATGGCGGTGGCCAGCGCCTTGCGGCGGTCGAAGCGGTCCAGGAAGGTGGCCCCGGCCAGGCCGGCCAGGGCCGCCGAGGCCGTGTAGGCGCCGCCCACCAGCCCCAGCTGGGAGGCCGGGATGCCCAGCCCGGCCGCGAAGTCCGGCCCGAGCGGCATCACCATCATGAAGTCGAGGACGTTGACGAACTGCACCGCCCCCACCAGGAAGAGCAGCATCCGCTCGGAGGTGGTGGGGCGCACCGGTCACTTCTAACCCGCGGCCCGCCCGGGTGCCGCGGGCACCTCTTCCACGTTCCCGTGGGATCCGGTTGCTGCTAGAGTCCCACGCGCGGGTATCGAGAGATACCGCCTCGCCCGGGTGGCCGGGGGGGCAGGCAGTCCGTGCAGCACTGGGGTCGGTGGGCTGGCGCGGCAGCGGAGCGCCAGCAGGGGTCGGTCGGGAGGCGGGTCGGATGGGCGTGGGGTCGGTCGTGCTGTCGCGCGCGCAGGGCCAGCGGCCCGCGGCGCTGACCAAGTTCCACCAGCGGGTGGCCGCGGAGGTCCTGACCGCCAGGTCGGGCTCCGGCGCCTCGCGCCTCGCGCCCGCGCTGGCCCACTCGGCCGTCGACCTCAACCCGCACCAGATCGAGGCCGCCGCCTTCGCGCTGGCCTCCCTGCCCACCGGCGGCGCCGTGCTGGCCGACGAGGTGGGCCTCGGCAAGACGGTGGAGGCCGGCCTGGTGCTGGCCCAGCTGGCCGCCGAGGGGAAGGCCCGGGCCGTCATCCTGGTGCCGGCCACCCTGCGGGCCCAGTGGCGCGACGAGCTCTCCAGCAAGTTCGGCCTGGACGCCGACGTCATCGACGGCGACACCTGCCGCGCCGCCGAGAAGCAGGGCCTCCGGACCAATCCCTTCGACACCGGCGGCATCGTCATCTGCTCCCACCAGTTCGCCGCCGGCCGCGCCAGCGAGCTGGAGCGGGTGGCCTGGGACGTGGCGATCATCGACGAGGCCCACCGCCTCCGCAACGCCTACCGCAAGGACCACCGCACCGGCCAGGCGCTGCGCCGCGGGCTGCGCCGCTGCCCCAAGCTCTTGCTCACCGCCACGCCGCTGCAGAACGACCTGATGGAGCTGCTGGGGCTGGCCTCCTTCATCGACGACGCCCTGCTCGGCACCGAGGAGACCTTCCGGCTGCAGTACGCCACCGGCGAGCTGACCGAGGAGAAGGCGGCCGACCTGAAGGCGCGCCTGGCCCCGGTGGTCATCCGCACCCTGCGCCGCCAGGTGCGCGAGTACGTCAAGTACACGGCGCGCCGCTCCATCGTGGAGGACTTCGCCCCGTCGGCCGACGAGCAGGCGCTCTACGACCGGGTCTCCGAGTACCTGCGGCGCGAGGACACCCACGCGGTGCCGGCGGCGCGGCGGGCCCTCTTCGTGCTGGTCTACCGCAAGATCCTGGCCTCCTCCTCCTTCGCCCTGGCCGCCACGCTGGAGCGGCTGGCCGACTCGCTGGACGCCAAGCTGGCCGGCGCCGAGTGCACCGCCCAGGCCGACCTGCTGCTGGAGCTGGACGGCTTCTCCGAGGAGGCCGAGGAGCTCTTCGACGAGGCCACCCCCTCGCGGCCGCGCGGCTCGGCGGTGGTGCGCCAGATGACCTCCGAGCTGGAGGAGCTGCGGGACTGCGCCCGCCTGGCCCGCACCATCAAGAAGAACGCCAAGGGCGACGCCTTGGTGCGCGGCCTGGACCGCTGCTTCACGGTGGCCAAGGCCTGCGGCTGGCCCGAGAAGGCGGTGGTCTTCACCGAGTTCCGCCGCACCCAGGACTACCTGGCCAGGCTGCTGGCCTCGCGCGGCTACCTGGTCACCTGCCTCTCCGGCGACGTCTCGGGCACCGAGAAGCGCGCCGCCCTGGTGGAGGAGTTCCGCAACCAGAGCCAGATCCTGCTCATGACCGAGGCCGGGGCCGAGGGGCTCAACCTCCAGTTCTGCAACCTGGTGGTCAACTTCGACCTGCCCTGGAACCCGCAGCGGGTGGAGCAGCGCATCGGCCGCTGCCACCGCTACGGCCAGCAGCGCGACGTGCTGGTGCTCAACTTCCTCAACCGCGCCAACGCCGCCGACGCCCGGCTCTACGACCTGCTGGCCCAGAAGCTGGCCCTCTTCGACGGCGTCTTCGGCTCCTCCGACGAGATCCTGGGGGCGCTGGGCAGCGGCATCGACTTCGAGAAGCGGGTCCTCGACATCTACCAGTCGTGCCGCTCCGGCGAGGAGATCGACACCGCCTTCGCCAAGCTGCGCGGCGACATGGACGGCCGCATCACCGCCCGGCTCACCGCCGCCCGCACCCTGCTCTTCGAGCGCTTCGACGGCGAGGTGCGCGGCCGGCTGCGCATGTCCGAGCAGACCGCCAAGGAGGCGGTGGCCCGCCGCGACGCCGACGAGGAGGCCCTGCTGGACGCCGCCTTCGAGGACGCCCCGGCCGACCTGCCGGCGGCGCGCCAGCGCGAGCTGGGGCGCGGCTCGCGCACCCGCCGGGCCAAGCTGCTGAGCGAGGCGGCCGCGGTGGTGCGGGCCCGCCCGCACGAGGCGGTCTCGCTGCTGCAGGTGCCGGACGGCGCGCTGCCGGCCCGGCTGGGCAAGCTGGCCGGCCGCGAGGGCTGGTGGTTCGCCTACAAGTTCGCCATCGACTCGCTGGTCTCCGAGGAGCGGGTGGTCCACCTGGTCCTGTGGTTCGACGGCGAGCGGTTCCGCGCCCTGCCGGAGGACGAGGCCGACGAGTTCGCCGCCCTGCCGGCCGGGGAGGCCCGCGGCGGCCCGCGCGGCGCCACCGTCTCCATCGGCGGGGCGCAGGAGGAGGCGCTGGCCGCCCTGCACGCCCGCCTGCTGGCCGGGGTGCAGGAGCGCTCCGGCGCGGCCTTCGACGAGTCGCGCGAGCGCTGGGACCGCATGGTGGAGGACGCCCTGATGGTGCCGCGCGCCGCCCTGGAGACGGTGCGCACCGCCTGGATCAAGGCGCGGGCCGCCCTGCACGACAAGGGCGACCTCTCGCTGCGCGACCGGCGCGGCCTGCTGGAGCGGGCCGAGCGCGAGTACCGCCGCAAGCTCGACGAGCTGCGCGCCACCGAGGCGCAGCGCTACGCCGAGCGCGACCGGGCGGTCACCGAGCTGAAGCGCAAGGCCGAGCCGAAGGAGAAGCGCACCCTGGTGGCCACGGCCTACTGGCGCTGCGGGTAGGCGCCCGGCGGTCCGGCGGATGCCGGCCCCCTCCCCGCCGGCGCGCCGCCGACCGGCGGCGCAGGGCCCAACGAAGAAGGCCCCGGCGATCGCTCGCCGGGGCCTCGTCGCTTCAGGTGGAGCGGGAGGCTAGAACCAGGCCAGCGCGCCGACCGTGAAGGTGGCCAGCGAGTCGTCGGCGCCGTAGATCGCGGTGCCAGCCTTGTCGTAGCGGACCTCGGCCTTCAGGACGGCGTTGGAGCCGACCGCGTAGTTGGCGCCGACCGTCAGGCTGAGCGCGTCCTCGGCCAGGGCGTCGACGGCGTCGGTGGCGGAGAGGCGCAGGCCGTCCTTGTCGCTGTAGTACTCGAAGCGGCCAACCAGCTCCAGGCCGCCCTCGAGCGCGAACTTGCCCCACAGCCCGGCGCCGAAGAAGTCCGAGGAGCCGAGCGTGCCGTAGTCACCCTGCAGACCGATGGAGAGCGCGTCGTAGCCCTGTGAGGCCACCACGTCCACCTGGAAGGCGTCCTCGGTCGAGACAGGATCCTTGGAGACCAGGACGTTGACCGCCGCGAAGGTGGCGTCCTTGGTGTAGCCGAGCGAGGCGATGCCGGTCTTGTACGGCGAGCCCGAGGCGCCGAGATCGTTGGCCCAGAGGTCAGACCCGTTGGCGATGGTGCCGGTCAGGGTCAGGGTCTCGCTCAGCGGCAGGGCGACCCGGACGCCTTCGTGGGCCGTCGGCACGGCGAAGTTGAAGAGCAGCCCCTTCGAGTAGAGCCAGTTGGCGTTGCCGTCGAAGACCTCGAAGCCGGCCGGCGTGTAGAAGCGACCGGCGTCGACCGTGACGCTGCCGAACTTCATGCTCACGTAACCCTGCTGCACCAGGATGTCGCCGACGATGGCGCCCTGCTTGCCGGCGCCGAGCTCGAGCTTCAGGGTGGCCGGGCCCGCCTCGGCGGTGGACGCCAGCTTGGCGTAGTTCAGGTTGAAGCCGGTGGCCGACGAGTAGGCGCCGGCGCCGGCCGTCGGGCTGGAGAGCGACTGGCCCTGGGTCAGGTTGAGCGTGTAGTACGAGTCGACGAGGCCACTGAAGGTGACCTTTGGCGCGTCGGCGGCGGAGGCCAGGGCCGGCGAGAGCAGCAGGGCGGCGAGTACGGACTTGGTGAGGCTGGACAAGTGGTGACCCCTTTCGTGTGGATGCGTTGCGAGACGTGGGGCTGGATCGCACACGGCGTGCCAACCCCCCTACGGCCTCCGAGGCCGCGAACCTTCACTGCACGATTCTCGGGCACCCTACCGCCGCCCGGGCGAGCAATCACCTTTCTTGTCGGGCCTCCCTCCACCTCGGGTGCCAGGAGGCGGCGCGGCCCCGCGCCGCTCTCCGCGCGGGGCCGGCCGACCGCGGGGAGCCTCGGCGCGGCCGGGCCACCAGGCCCCCGGCCGCCCGCCGCGCCGGAGGTTCAGGTCCGGCCGACCGAGACCGCCTTCAGGCTGTCCTCCAGCGCCCCCAGGAAGGTGTCGAGCTGCGGGTAGCTGATGGTGAGGGCCGGCTCCACCCGCAGCACGCGGGCGTTGATGTAGGTGCCGGAGATGAGGATCTGGCGGGAGAAGAGCTCGGTGGCCACCTGGTAGCCGAGGTCGTTGTCGGTGAACTCCATGCCCAGCATCAGGCCGCGCCCGCGCGCCAGCTTCATCACCTTGGGGTACTTCGCCGCCAGGGCGTTCATGTGCTTGAGCAGGTACTCGCCCTTCTCGCCGGCCTGGCGGGGCAGGTCCTCCTCGAGCAGCACGTGGATGGTGGCGATGGCGGCGGCGCAGCAGACCGGGTTGCCGCCGAAGGTGGTGGTGTGGAGGAAGGGGTTCTCGATGTACTTCTGCCAGACCTTGGGCGTGCCCACCACCGCGCCGATGGGCATGACGCCTCCGCCGAAGCCCTTGCCGAGCGCCATCAGGTCCGGCGTCACGCCGTCGTGCTCGCAGCAGAACATCTTGCCGCTGCGCCCCATGCCCGACTGGACCTCGTCGAAGATCAGCATGGCGCCGTACTGGTCGCACAGGTCGCGGGCCGCCCGGAGGTAGCCGGGGGGCGCCACCACGATGCCGCCCTCGCCCTGGATGGGCTCGATGACCACCGCGGCCACCCGGTCGCCGGTGAAGTCGCCGCTCTTGAGCACCATGGCCAGGGCGTCGACGTCGCCGAACGGCACGTGCATCCAGTTGAGCAGCGGCAGGAACGGCTCCCGGAAGAAGGCCTTGGAGGTGCCGCCCAGCGCGCCCAGGGTCTTGCCGTGGAAGGCGCCGATGGTGCCCACCAGCTTGCGGCGGCCGGTGGTCAGCATGGCCATCTTGAGGCAGCCCTCCACCGACTCGGTGCCCGAGTTGGAGAAGAACGAGAAGTTCAGGTCACCCGGCGTGATCTGGGAGACCAGCTTGGCCAGGTAGGTGCGCAGGGGGTCGATGAGCTCCTGCGAGTGGATGGCCTGCTTCTGCAGCTGGTCGGTGACGGCCTTGAGCACCTTGGGGTGGCGGTGGCCCACCACGTAGATGCCGAAGCCGCCCAGCATGTCGATGAACTCCTTGCCGTTGACGTCGCGGAAGACGGCGCCCTCGTCCTCCCACTCCACCGCGGTGTAGTCGGTGGAGACCGACTTCCGGTACTGCAGGAAGCCGGCGTTGACGTGCTCGTTCCAGTACTGGACCGACTCCTGGATGACCCGCTGGCGCTCGTCGGGCGTCAGGGTCTTCTTGGAGATGAGGTCCATCACGTAGGCGGACTGCGACAGCGCGGCCTTGAGATCCTGGGCCATGGTGGCTCCTGTGCTGCGGCTCTGGGGGTGTGGGGTGCGGCGGAGGCGCGACCGGCGCCGCCCGGCGGGCGACGCGGCGCGGGGAGGCTATCGGTCCCGGGGCGGGACCGGCGCGGCCGGCGGCGGCTGGGCGCTCAGGTTGGGGGTCATGTCAGCACCGCCGCCACGCTCTCGCGAAACACCCGGGTGTGCAAGTCCACGTCGGCCTCGGTGGTGGCCGGGCACATCAGCGCCATGTTGTGGAAGGGCGTCATGAGCACGCCGCGGTTGAGCGCGGCCAGGTGCATGTAGCGATCCAGCTCGCCGTCCACCGCCGCGGCCGCCTCCCCGCCGTTGCGGGGCGCGACGGCGCGGAACCAGTACTCGGCGCGGGCCCCCAGCCGCTTCACGATCCAGGGCAGCCCGAGCTCGGCGATGACCCCCTCCACGCCGGCGGCGAACCGCCCGGCCAGCGGGATCATGCGGCCGTAGGCCTCCTCGGTGAGCACCTCGGTGAGGGTGGCGCGCATGGCCGCCAGGGCCAGGGCGTTGCCGGCCAGGGTGCCGCCGATGCCGCCGGTGTCGGCCAGGTCGGGCGAGGTGCGCTCCCGCCAGCGCGCCGCCACCTCGGCGGTGAAGCCGTAGACCGCGGCCGGCAGGCCGGAGGCCAGCGGCTTGCCCACCGTGACGAAGTCCGGCGACAGCCCCCAGGCGCGGGTGCAGCCGCCCGGCCCGGCCGAGATGGTGTGGGTCTCGTCGATGACCAGCAAGGTGCCGTGCTTCCGGGTGAGGGCCCGCAGCGCCTCGTGGAAGCCCGGGTCGGGCAAGACGATGCCGATGTTGGTCATGGCCGGCTCGGCCAGCACGCAGGCCACGTCGCCGTGGGCCAGCTCGCGCTCCAGCGCCGGGAGGTCGTTGAACTCCACCACCCGGGTGGTCACCGCCGGGTCCACCGGTGGGCCCACGTTGCCGGGGCGCGGCCCGACCCGGCCGTCCGGGCCCAGGGTGGCGAAGGTCTCGTCCACGGTGCCGTGGTAGCACCAGTTGAACACCAGCACCCTGGGCCGCCCGGTGACGTGCCGGGCGATGCGGATGACGAAGCGGTTGGCGTCGGTGGCCGTCGAGGCCAGCTGCCAGGAGGGCAGGCCGAAGCGCCGCGCCAGCTCGGCCGCCACCACCAGCGCGTCCTCGGTGGGCAGCATGAAGGTGAGGCCGCGGCCGAGCTGCGCCTGGATGGCGGCCAGCGCGGCCGGCGGCGAGTGGCCGGTCATGGCCCCGGTGTCGCCCAGGCAGAAGTCGACGTACTCCCGACCGTCCACGTCGGTGAAGCGGGCGCCGCGCGCCCCCGCCACGAAGAGCGGGAACGCGCCGGCCCAGCGGCTCATCCAGCTCATGGGCACGCCGTCGTGCAGGTGCGCCTTGGCCCGCTCGAAGAGCTCGCGCGAGCGCGGGTGCGCCGCGCCGAAGGTGGCGAGCTCGGAGGAGAGGGCGGCGGCCAGCCGCCTGCGGTCGATGGCGCCCATGGGCCGGAGGAGCCGGCGCGGCTACTTCGACTTCACCATGGTCCAGATCTCGTCGAAGAGCCGGTTCTGCTCGCCCAGGTCCTCCACGAACTCCAGCTTGGCCATCATCTCGGGCGGCGGGTAGATGGCCGGGTTCTTCCCGTCGTCGGCGTTGACCAGCGCCCGCGCCGCCTTGTTGGGGGTGGCGTACTGGTTGAAGTCGGAGAGCTGGGCGCCGACCTTCGGGTCCAGGATGAAGTCGATGAACTTCTCGGCGGTCTCGCGGTGCGGCGCCTTGGACGGGATGGCCAGGTTGTCCACCCAGATGACGCCGCCCTCGCGGGGCACGAAGTAGTAGGTCTCCGGGTCGTCCTTGGTGCCCTTGACGGCGTCGCCGTTGTAGACCACGGCCGCCTTGACGGCCTTGGCCAGCACCTTGTTCTTGCCACCCACGCCGCCCTCGAAGCCCTGCGAGCGCTTCTTGGCGGCCGCCAGCAGGTCCGCCGCCTCCTTGAGCTGCTTCTGGTCGGTGGTGTTGACCGAGTACCCCTTGTACTTGAGGGCCGAGCCCATCATCTCGCGGATGGAGTCCATCATGAGGAAGGCGCCGGGCTTGGCCTTGGGGTCGAAGAGCAGCCCCCAGGTCTCGTCGACGGCCTGCCCCGGCTTCTTGCGGGTGTAGATGCCCACCGTGCCCCACTGGTAGGCCGCGGTGTACTTGTTGTCCCGGTCGTAGGCCGGGCTGACGAACTTGTCGTCCAGGTTCTTCAGGTTGGGGATGTTCTCCTTGCGCAGCGGCGCCAGCAGGTCGAGCTTCACCATGGCCGCGACCACGTAGTTGCCCGGCACCACGATGTCGTACAGCGACGTGCCGCCGCCCTGCAGCTTGGCGATCATCGACTCGTTGTCCTCGTACAGGTCGATGGTGACCTTGCACGAGTACTTCTGCTCGAAGGCCTTGATGATCTCCGGGTCCATGTACTCGGACCAGATGAAGACGTTGAGGGTGCAGGGCTCCTTGGCGGCCACCGGCGCCGGGGCGGCCGCGGCCGGGGCCGGTGGGGCCTCCTGCTTGGAGCAGGCGCTCAACGCGAGCGCGGCGACGACGGCCAGGGCCAGCGACTTCAGGGCGTGACGCATCAGGTGTCTCCTCTGTGCTTGGCAGGGCGCTGCAGCAGCATGGGCAGGACGGTCCCGATCACCGAGATCAGGATGATGACGGACGACAGCGCGTTGATGTCGGGCGTGATGCCCCGCTTCACCGACGCGTAGATGAGGATGGGCAGGGTGGAGGCGCCCGGGCCGGTGGTGAAGAAGCTCACCACGAAGTCGTCGAGCGAGAGGGTGAAGGCCAGCATGCCGCCGGCCACCACGGCCGGCAGGATCAGGGGCAGGGTGACGTGCAGGAAGGTCTGCAGCGAGGTGGCCCCCAGGTCGTGGGCCGCCTCCTCGATGGACTGGTCCATGCCCACCATGCGCGACCGCACCACGATGGCCACGAAGGGGATCTGGAAGGTGACGTGGGCCAGCACCATGGTGGTCATGCCCAGCTCGAGGAAGCCCAGCCACTGGCGCACCTGCGAGTAGAACATCAGCATGGCCACCGCCATGACGATGTCCGGGATGACCACCGGGATGTACATGAGGAACGAGAAGAACCGCTTGCCGGGGAACTGGTAGCGCGACAGGCCGTAGCCCAGCCCGGTGCCCAGCAGCGTCGAGACCAGCGTGGAGAGGCCGCCCAGCACCAGCGTGTTGCGGGCCGCCGCCAGCTTGTCCTGGTTGTCGAGCAGGGTGGCGTACCACTGCCAGGTGAAGCCCCGCCACGGGCCGCCGTGGCGCGCCGAGTTGAAGGAGTAGACGATCACCACCACGATGGGGGCGTAGAGGAAGACGTAGAGCAGGCCCGAGGTGAGCCAGAGCGGCCAGGAGAGCTTTCTCACAGCATCCCCTCCCCCGGCTCGCCGCCCTTCCTGGTGAAGCGCTGCTGCAGCAGCAGCCCGCCCAGCACCACCGCCATGCCCACCAGGGTGATGGCGGCGCCGAAGGGCCAGTCGCGGCTGGCGCCGTACTGCTGCTGGATGGCGTTGCCCAGCATGACCGTCTTGGCCCCGCCCAGCAGGTCGGGGATGACGAACTGGCCGGTGGCGGGGATGAAGACCAGCACCATGCCGGCCACCACGCCCGGCATGACCTGCGGGAGGATGGCGTGCCAGAAGACGCGCGGCCCGTCGGCGCCCAGGTCGGAGGCGGCCTCGGCGATGGACCAGTCGATCTTCTCCACCGAGGTGTAGAGCGGCAGCACCAGGAACGGCAGGTAGGCGCACAGCATGCCCAGGTAGACCGCGAAGGTGCCCGGGTAGAGCGGGGCGTCCTCCTCCACCAGGTGCAGCGCCTCGGCCACCGTGGCCAGGAAGCTGTCCGGCCCGAGCAGCAGCTGCCAGGCGTAGGTGCGGATGAGCAGGTTGGTCCAGAACGGGATGACCACCAGGGTCAGGGCCACCTGCTTGAGCCGCCCGGGCAGCGCCGAGATGAAGAAGGCCAGCGGGAACCCGGCCAGCAGGCAGACCGCGGTGGTGCCCGCCGCCATCACCAGGCTGCGCAGGATGATGAAGGGGTACTGGGGATCGAAGCCGAAGAGCCCGAAGCCGGCCAGCCGCCGGTAGTTCTCCAGGGTGAAGCGCAGCTCGATCTCGCCGTAGGGCCCGCGGGTGAGCACGCTGGTGAGCAGGATGCCCAGCATGGGCACCAGCAGCAGCACGGTGACCCAGGCGATGGCCGGGCCGCTGGTGAAGGCCGAGCGGACCAGCTGCCCCCAGAAGGTGAGCTGCTCCCCGAACCGGACCTCGATGGCGCGCGCCTTCCTGGCCATCAGTCCTCCAGGACCACCAGGCTGTCGGCCGGCAGCTCCACCGCCACCCGCTGGCCCACCTGCCGCTCCACCGCCCCGGCCGCCGCGTTCATCACCTCGGCCTTGATCTTCTGCTGGCCGCAGCGCAGGTGGTAGTGGGAGGCGTTGCCGGTGTAGATGAGCTGCTCGACGATGCACTCGAAGCGGTTCTCGCCCTTCCCGAAGTCCGGCAGCAGCCGCACCTTCTCGGGCCGGATGGCCAGGGTGAGCGTGCCCACCGCGCCCGGGTCGCCGGGGCGGCGCCGCGCCCGCAGCGTGCCCACCGGGCTGGCCAGCGTCAGCTCCTCCGGGGAGGAGCTCTCCACCGCGCCCTCCAGCAGGTTGCAGGACCCCAGGAACTGCCCCACGAAGCGGTTGCGCGGCCGCTCGTAGAGCGCGCGCACCTCGCCGAGCTGCTCGATCTTGCCGGCCCGCATCACCGCGATGCGGTCGCTCATCACCAGCGCCTCCTCCTGGTCGTGGGTGACGAAGACGAAGGTGATGCCCAGGCGCCGCTGCAGGCCGAGCAGCTCCACCTGCAGCTCCTTGCGAAGCTTGAGGTCCAGGGCGCCCAGCGGCTCGTCGAGCAGCAGCACCTTCGGCTCGTTGACCAGCGCCCGCGCCAGCGCCACCCGCTGCTTCTGCCCGCCGGAGAGCTGGCCCGGCTTGCGGTCGGCGAAGGCGCCGATCTGCACCATCTCGATGGCCTTCTCGACCCGCTGGCCGCGCTCCGGCTCGGCCACCCGCTTCATGCGCAGGCCGAAGGCCACGTTCTGGCGCACCGTCAGGTGCGGGAAGAGCGCGTAGGACTGGAAGACGGTGTTGACCGGCCGCTTGTGGGCCGGGATGGTGCGGGCGTCCTGGCCGGCGATGCGGACCACCCCGCCATCGGCCTGGTCGAGCCCGCCGATGATGCGCAGCAGGGTGGTCTTGCCGCAGCCGGAGGGGCCCAGCAGCGAGAAGAACTCCCCCTCGCGGATGGTGACGTCCACCGAGTCGAGCGCCGTGAAGTCGGCGAAGCGGCGCGTCAGCCCCTCCACCTCGATGGCGGCGGGGGCGTGCTCGAAGGAGCGGCGGGTCGGCGGTGCGGCGTCGGCCTGGGTGGTCATCGGGTGGGTCTCGGACCTCTGGACTGTGGCGCTGCGTTCACCGAGCGGCAAGTGCAACGATGGGGCCAGGCCTCACCGGCGCGGGCGCGCCGGGCGCTTCCTGAGCGCCGCCACCACCTCGCGGCCGGCCGCCCGGCCCGTCAGGGCCGCCCCCTCCATGTAGCCCTGCGCCTCCTGTGTGCAGTGCTCGCCCGCGAACCGGACAGGGCCCTGGGGCACCGGCTCGTACCCGCCGAAGGCCCCCCACTGGCCGACCCGGTAGTAGGAGTAGGCGCCGCCCCAGAAGCGGTTGAGGTGCGCCATGGTCCCGGCGGCCCGACCGTTCCAGCGCGCCCTCAGCCCCGGGAAGACCGGCTCGGCCTGGAGCAGGAAGCGCTCCACGTCCTGGGAGACCCGGGGATCCGACACCGCCGCGTAGGGGTGGCGGATGGCCATGGCGTCGGCCCCCGACCCGCCGGTGTAGTTGGCCAGGATGCCGCTCCGGCCGGGCTGGCCGCGGGTGGACTCCCAGATGGACTGCAGCCCGGTGTCGGCGTAGGCCTGCCCGCTGGAGACACCCCAGGGGCCCTTGCTGCGCCACAGCCGGTCCGTGAACTGGAGCTGCAGCTTGCCGTTGTGGCCGTAGCCCAGCTCGCGGATGGCCCGGAGCTTGCGCTCGTCGAAGCCGGCCTGCGACAGGTCCACCGCGCGCAGGGCGGCGAAGGGCACGGTCAGGATGACGTGGTCGGCCACCACCTCCGGCTTGCCGAGGAAGGAGAGCGCCACCGCGCCGTCGGGCCGCAGCGCCACCCGGGTCAGCTCCCACCCCAGCTCCAGGGTGCAGCGGCTCGAGAGGTGCTTCACCAGCGCCCGCGGCAGCTCCTCCACCCCGCCGGCGATGCGGTACTTCTCGTCCGACTCGCCGTAGAGGTTGAGCCGCCGCTTCGAGGGGTTGTAGCCGAGCAGCGTCACCAGGTTGAGGGCGCTCTGGTCGGCCGCGTCGGCCCCGAACTCGATGGCGTAGGCCAGGTCGAGGAGCTTCCCCAGCGGGGAGGCGGCGCCGCCCGGCACCCGCCGCTCGATCCACTGCGCCAGGCTCAGGTCGTCGAGCGCGCGCCCGGCCGGCGTGAGGGTCTCCCAGGTGGTCTCCTCGGCCGCGGCCAGGTCCTCCAGCAGCGGCCCGACCAGCGCCCGGTAGGCCTGGTCCGCGTCGGCCTTGGACCAGTGCGCCCCGCCGAGGAAGTAGGTCTCGGTGGCCCCCTTGGCCTCGGCCGCCAGCAGGTCCACCAGCGGCAGGCGGAAGCGCCTGGCCAGCGCCTGCATGGCCTCGTGGCCGCTGTCGATGAACTCGCCGAAGAGGTCGGTCACCTGCCCGTCGGCCCAGTCGGCGCCGGCCGGCTGCTCCACGTCGTGGCAGGCCCCGCAGCCCGGCCGGCCCCCGCCCTTCTCCGACTTCATGCGCCCGCCGAAGCGGCCGGAGGCCTCGTAGACGGTGGGGGCGAAGCCGGCGTCGGTGAGCTGCAGCGCCGCCGTCAGGCCGGCCATGCCGCCCCCCAGGATGGCCACCTTCACCGGGGTGGTGCCCGTGGCGACGCCGAGCAGCGGGAAGGCGGCGGCCGCCCCGGCCGCGGCCGTGCCCGCCAGGAAGGCCCGGCGCGTCAGCCGGCCCTCCGCGGCGCGGGCCGCGGCCTCGCGGACGGCCTCCACCGGCAGGCCGGCCGAGCGGGCCCGCCGGTGCTCGGCGGTGAGCTGGATGAGGGAGCGGAGCAGCGGGGTGCGGGCCATGGTCATCTCCTCGGGCGGATCACTTGCCGGACCCCGCCACGTCCTCGGTGCCGCGCGTGAGCCACCAGGCCGCCACGATGGGCAGGGCGGTCACCAGCATCACCACCAGCGCCACCACGTTGGTGACGGGCACGTCGCGCGGGCGGCTCAGCTGGCCCATGAGCCAGATGGGCAGGGTCTGCTCGTGGCCCGCGGTGAAGGTGGTGACGATGATCTCGTCGAAGGAGAGCCCGAAGGCCAGGATGCCGCCGGCCAGCAGCGAGGTGGCCAGCTGCGGCAGCACCACCCGGCGGAAGGTCTGGAAGGCGTCGGCCCCCAGGTCCATGGAGGCCTCCACCAGGCTGTGCGGCAGGCGCCGCAGCCTGGCCACCACGTTGTTGTAGACCACCACCACGCAGAAGGTGGCGTGGCCCACCGCGATGGTCCAGAAGCCGGGCTCCAGGCCGCCCAGCCGGAAGGCCGAGAGCAGCGCGATGCCGGTGATGATGCCGGGCAGCGCGATGGGCAGGATGAAGATCAGGGTGATGGCGTCCTTGCCCGGGAAGGTGCGGCGCGCCAGCGCCAGCGCCGCCAGGGTGCCGAGCAGGAGCGCCCCGGCGGTGGCCACCAGCGCCAGCCGGGCCGACAGCAGGATGGCCTGCACCACGTCGTCGCGGGCCGCCGCCTGGGCGAACCAGCGGAGCGTCAGGCCCGGCGGCGGGAAGCTGAAGGCGCTCTCCTCGGTGCTGAAGGCGTAGAGGGCCACCACCAGGATGGGGAGGTGCAGGAAGAGGACGCCGCCCCAGGCCAGCGCGGCCAGCCACCACGGGGCGCGCCGCCCCCGGGCCGCGGCCTCAGAGGGCATCGAAGGCTCCCAGCCGGCGCGCCAGCGCCAGGTAGGCGGCCACCAGCGCGATGGGCACCGCGGTGAAGGCCGCCGCCAGCGGGAGGTTCCCCACCGAGCCCTGCAGCGTGTAGACCATGGTGCCCACGAACAGCCCGGGCGGGCCCACCAGCTGCGGGATGATGTAGTCACCCAGGGTGAGCGAGAAGGTGAAGATGGAGCCGGCCACCACGCCCGGGAAGGCCAGCGGCAGGAGCACGGTGCGGAAGGTCTGGTCGGGGCGCGCCCCCAGGTCGGCCGAGGCCTGCAGCAGGTTCTCCGGGACCCGCTCGATGGCCGCCTGGGTGGGCAGGATCATGAAGGGCAGCCAGACGTAGGTGAAGACCAGGAAGCGGCCCAGCGTGGAGGTGGAGAGCGAGGAGCCGCCCACCACCGGCAGCGTCAGCACCCACTCCAGCGCCCCGGTCAGCCCCAGTGCGCCGGTGAACCAGTAGACCACCCCGCCCCGGGCCAGGATGACGGTCCAGGCGTAGGCCTTGACGATGTAGCTGGCCCACATGGGCAGCATGACCGCCACGTAGAGGAAGCCCTTCAGGCCGCCGCTGGCGTGGCGGGCCATGTAGTAGGCCAGCGGGAAGGCCAGCACGGCGCAGGCCACCGTCACCGCGAGCGCCATGCCCACGGTGCGCAGCACCACGTCGAGGTTGGCCGGGTCGAGCAGCGCCAGGTAGTTGGCCCAGGTGAGGTCGGGCGTCACCGCCATGGTGAAGTCGTCGAAGGTGTAGCTGCTCTGCCAGACCAGCGCGAGCAGGGACCCCAGGTAGACCACCCCGAACCAGAGCAGCGGCGGGACCAGCAGCAGCAGGAGCGTGAGGGTGCCGCGCCGGTAGAGGAAGGTGGAGAGGCTCCGCAGCCTCCCGGCGGCGGGGGCCAGCGGCGCGGGCGCGGTGGCGGCCGGCGCGCTCATGCGGGCGAGGCGGCCGCCTCCAGGGCGGTCATGGCGGTGGTGGCCCAGGCCAGCTCGACGCTGCTGCCCTCGGGCGGCGGCGCGGCGCCCTCGCCGTCCGGGTTGGGCACGCTCACCGAGAGGGTGGCGCCCTCCACCTCCACGGCCCAGCGGCTGACCGGCCCGTGGTACTGGACGTCCACCAGCCGGCCGCGCACCCCCACCTCGGCGTCCCGCGGGGCGCCCACCCGGATGTGCTCCGGCCGGATGGAGATGGGGTGCTCCGCCCCGGCCAGGCGGCGCGCCAGCGCCCCGGTGAGCACGTTGGCGGTGCCCACGAAGCTGGCCACGAAGACGGTGCGCGGGCGGGTGTAGAGGTTGCGGGGGCTGTCCACCTGCTCGAGCCGCCCCCGGTTGAAGACCGCCACCCGGTCGGACATCGACAGGGCCTCGCCCTGGTCGTGGGTGACGTACACGAAGGTGATGCCCAGGCGGCGCTGCAGCCCCTTCAGCTCGGTCTGCATCTGCTCGCGCAGCTTGAGGTCCAGGGCGCCGAGCGGCTCGTCGAGCAGCAGCACCCGCGGCTTGTTGACCAGCGCCCGCGCCAGCGCCACCCGCTGCCGCTGCCCGCCGGAGAGCTGGCCGGGCCGGCGGTCGCCGAAGCCGCCCAGCGCCACCTGCTCCAGGGCCGCCCCGGCCTGACGCTCCCGGGAGGCCCGGTCCACCCCCTTGACCCGCAGCCCATAGGCCACGTTGTCGAGCACCGAGAGGTGCGGGAAGAGGGCGTAGTCCTGGAAGACGGTGTTGACGTCGCGCTGGTAGGGCGGCAGCGCCGAGGCGTCCTGGCCGTGCAGCAGGATGCGCCCCGCGCTGGGCAGGTCGAAGCCGGCGATGAGGCGCAGGCAGGTGGTCTTGCCGGAGCCGGAGGGGCCCAGCATGGAGAAGAACTCGCCGTCCTCGATGGCCAGCGACACGCCGTCCACGGCGCGCACCGCGCCGTAGCGGCGGCTCACCTCGACCAGCTCGACGGCGACGCTCATCGCGGCGGGCTCCGGGGGAGCGCGGGCGCCGGGCCCTGGGGAGGAGGACCCGGCGGCACGCGCCGGCCTAGCGGCCGCCCATGATGGCGATGTAGTCGGCGACCCACTTGCTGTAGGGCACGCAGGTCCCCTGGCTGCACTTGGCGGTGGGGGTCTTCCAGAAGCGGACCTCGGCGAAGCGGTCGAAGCCGTTCACCTTGCAGACGTCGGTGCCGCCCGGCGCCGCCACCTGGCAGGCCGCCGGCACCACCGGCACCGAGCCGAACCACTCGCCCAGCGCCGACTGCACCTTGCCGCCGAGCGACCACTCCATCCACCGGTAGGCGCAGGTCACGTTCTTGGCGTCGGCGTGCAGCATGGTGGTGTCGGCCCACCCGGTGGAGCCCTCGACCGGGATGGTGGAGGCCACCGGCTGGGCGGGCTTCTCGCCCTGCAGCGCGTTCACCATGTAGCCCCAGGAGCCGGAGGCCACCACGCCCTCGTTCTTGAAGTCGCTCATCTGCACGGTGGCGTCGTGCCAGTAGCGGTGCACCAGCGGCTTCTGGGCGCGCAGCACCTCGAGGGCCGCGGCGTACTGCTTCTCGTTCAGCTCGTAGGGGTCCTTGATGCCGAGCTCGGGCCGCTTCTTGGCCAGGTAGAGCGCCGCGTCGGCCACGTAGATGGGGCCGTCGTAGGCCTGGACGCGCCCCTTGTTCGGCTTGCCGTCCGGCAGCGCCTGCGCCTCGAACACCACCGCCCAGCTGGTGGGCGGGGTCTTGAAGACGGTGGTGTTGTACATGAGGACGTTCGGGCCCCACTGGTAGGGCACCCCGTACTGCTTGCCGTCCACCACGTACCAGGGCGCGCCCTTGAGCCGGTCGTCCACGGTCTTGAAGGAGGGGATGAGGGCCGGGTTGATGGGCTGGACCTTCTTGCCGAACACCAGCCGGAGGCTGGCGTCGCCCGAGGCGGTCACCAGGTCGTAGCCGCCCTTGTTCATGAGGGCGACCATCTCGTCGGAGGTGGCGGCGGTCTTGACGTTGACCTTGCAGCCGGACTCCTTCTCGAACTGGGTGACCCAGTCGTAGGCCTTGTCCGACTCGCCGCGCTCGATGTAGCCGGGCCAGGCGATGATGTTGAGCTGGCCCTCGGGCTTGCCGAGCGCGGTGGGCGGGGCGGCCAGGGCCGGTGCGGCGACCGCCAGCACGGCGGCGGCGACCAGGGTGAGCTGAGCGTTCATCCGGATGCTCCTTGGTGGAGAGGGCTGCGCCGCAGGAACAAAGCACCTGTTGTGCCAGGAGCACGGGACACCAACCCACCCGGGTCCAAACATGTAAAGCCCGTGAAGTCAGCCACTTGAACGGCTCGCCGGTCACGGTCGGCCCAGGCCACTCATGCGCAATTGCCTAACTCATGCGCTTCGGCATAACTGCGACATGGCTCAGCGCGCAGATGCTGCCTCCAGCCTTGCCGCCTGGCTCGCCTCCGCTGGCCTGGACGCAGACGCCCTGGCGACCTCGTTCGCCTCCGGCCCCGCCCGCGGGCTGGTGGTGGCCGGCCCGGACCAGGTCGTGCGGTTCGCCGCCGGCCCGGCCGCGGCGCTGCTCGGGCTCACCCCCGGCCGTCCCTTCGCCGAGGCCGCCCCGGAGCTGGCCGGGCCCCTCTCGCGCGCGCTGGCCGGCGGCGAGGGCGAGGAGGCCCCGCTGCGGCGCGGTGAGACCAGCCTGCTGGCCCGCCTCTCGGCGCTCGGCGGCGCCGCCGGCCCGGCCGCGGCCCTGTGCCTGCTGGAGGACGGCGCCGCGCGCGACGAGCTGCTCCGCCGCATGCGGGCCGGCGAGGCGCTGGCGCGCGAGCAGGAGGCCATCTTCAACTCGATGTCGGAGGGGCTGTGGGTCTCGGACGCCGACGCCACGGTGCTGCGCATCAACCCGGCCTCGGCGCGGCTCAACGCCATCGACCCGGCCCACGCGGTGGGGCGCACCATGCACCAGCTCGTGGAGGAGGGGGTCTTCGACCGCTCGGTCACCCTGGAGGTGCTGCGCACCCGCAGGCCGGTGGACATGCTGCAGGTGCGGCGGGGGCGCAAGCTGGTGCTGACCGGCACCCCGGTCTTCGACGAGGCCGGCCAGCTCATCCGGGTGGTGGTCAACGAGCGCGACGTCACCGAGATCGACTCGCTGCAGCGCGGCCTGGAGGAGCAGGAGGCCATCAAGGACCGCTTCCGCGACCAGATGCTGGAGATGCAGATCGAGAAGGTGGAGTCGCGCCGGGTCATCGCCAAGAGCCCGGCCATGCAGAAGGCGCTGCGCCAGGCCATCAAGGTGAGCGCCGCCGAGTCCACCGTGCTCATCCTGGGCGAGTCGGGGGTGGGCAAGGGGCTCTTCGCCGACCTGATCCACAAGTACTCGGCGCGGGCGCAGCGGCCGCTGGTCAAGGTGAACTGCGGCGCCATCCCCGAGTCGCTGGTGGAGGCCGAGCTCTTCGGCTACGAGAAGGGGGCCTTCACCGGCGCCCAGGCCAAGGGCAAGGCCGGGTACTTCGAGGCGGCCGAGGGCGGCACCCTCTTCCTCGACGAGATCGCCGAGCTCCCCCTCTCCTCCCAGGTGAAGCTGCTGCGCTTCCTGGAGGACCACCGCATCACCCGGGTGGGCGCCACCGCCAGCCGCGAGGTGGACGTGCGCATCCTGGCCGCCACCCACCGCGACCTGCAGGAGATGGTGGACCAGGGGCGCTTCCGCCTCGACCTCTTCTACCGGCTCAACGTCATCCCCCTGCCCATCCCGCCGCTGCGCGAGCGGCCCGAGTGCATCCTGCCGGTGCTGCGCCACTACGTGGACGTGTACGCGGCGCGGCTGGGGGCGCGGCGCCGCCTCTCGCGGTCGGCCGCCGACGCCCTGCTGGCCTACCGCTGGCCGGGCAACGTGCGCGAGCTGATGAACCTGTGCGAGCGGCTGGTGGTGATGAGCGACACCGAGGTGATCGACGCCACCGACCTGCCCCCCACCGTGTCGGCGGCCGCCGAGGCCGGCGCCCCGCCGGCCAGCTGGGACGACGAGACCACCCTGGAGGCCGCCTTGGAGCGGACCGAGCGGGTCCTGCTGCTGCGGGCCCGGCAGCGCTACCGCAGCCAGGCCGACATGGCGCGCGCGCTGGGGGTGAACCAGTCCACGGTGGCGCGCAAGCTGAAGCGGTACGGGATCACCTGAGCCGGGCCGCCGCCTCATGCGCCGCTGCATGAGGGCGCCCGCGGCGAGGCCCCGGCTGCGCCGCGCCGCGCGCGCCCCGGCGCCCCGGGGCGCCCGCCCGGACGCTCCAGGGAGGGGGAGGAAGCGGCGGGGTTCCGGCTGCTTGGCCGCCGGGCCGGGCGCTCCACGGGGCCGGCGCGCCGCTCCCGGCGAGCCGCCCCGGGGGGGTGGCACGGATCTGGCTCTCTCCAGGCGCCATGGCCACCACCGTTCCCCTGAAGGACGAGTTCCTCCTCCGCCAGCGCTGCTACGTCCGCGGCGCCTGGATCGACGCCGCCGACGGCCGCACCATCGCCGTGAAGAACCCCGCCAGCGGCGCCCTCATCGGCACGGTGCCGCGCCTGGGCACCGAGGGGGCCCGCGCCGCCATCCAGGCCGCCGACGACGCCCTGCCCGCCTGGCGCGCCCGGACGGCCAAGGAGCGCTCCGCCATCCTGCGCCGCTGGTTCGACCTCATCATGGCCAACCAGGAGGACCTGGCCACCCTGATGACCGCCGAGCAGGGCAAGCCCATGGCGGAGTCGCGCGGCGAGATCGCCTACTCGGCCTCCTTCATCGAGTGGTTCGCCGAGGAGGCCAAGCGGGTCTACGGCGACACCATCCCCGGCCACCAGGCCGACAAGCGCATCCTGGTGCTGAAGCAGCCGGTCGGCGTGGTGGCGGCCATCACCCCGTGGAACTTCCCGTCGGCCATGATCACCCGCAAGGCCGGCCCGGCGCTGGCGGCCGGCTGCACGGTGGTGCTCAAGCCGGCCTCGGCCACCCCCTTCTCGGCGCTGGCGCTGGCGGAGCTGGGCGAGCGGGCCGGCCTGCCCCCGGGGGTCTTCAACGTCATCACCGGCGACTCGGGGGCCATCGGCGCCGAGCTGACCGGCAACCCCCTGGTGCGCAAGCTGACCTTCACCGGCTCCACCGAGATCGGCAAGCAGCTGACCGCCCAGTGCGCCGCCACCATGAAGAAGGTCTCGATGGAGCTGGGCGGCAACGCCCCCTTCATCGTCTTCGACGACGCCGACCTGGACGCCGCGGTGGTGGGCGCCATCCAGTCGAAGTACCGCAACTCCGGCCAGACCTGCGTCTGCACCAACCGCATCCTGGTGCAGGCCGGGGTCTACGACCTGTTCGCCCGCAAGCTGGCCGAGGCGGTGGGCCGGCTCACGGTGGGCGACGGCCTCAAGGCCGAGACCCAGCAGGGGCCGCTCATCGACGAGGGGGCGGTGCGCAAGGTGGAGGAGCACATCGCCGACGCGGTGGCCAAGGGGGCCACGGTGGTCACCGGCGGGGCGCGCCACGCCCTGGGCGGCACCTTCTTCCAGCCCACCGTCCTCACCGGCGCCACCCGCGAGATGATGGTGTCGCGCGAGGAGACCTTCGGGCCGCTGGCGCCGCTCTACCGCTTCGAGACCGAGGCCGAGGCGGTGCAGCTGGCCAACGACACCGAGTTCGGCCTGGCATCCTACTTCTACACACGTGACCTGGCGCGGGCCTGGCGGGTCTCGGAGCAGCTCGAGTACGGAATGGTGGGACTCAACACCGGGCTGATCTCCACGGAGATCGCGCCCTTCGGCGGCGTCAAGGAGTCGGGTACCGGACGGGAGGGCTCCAAGTACGGCATCGAGGATTACCTGGAGATCAAGTACGTCTGTATCGGCGGGATCACCTGACCCCCGGAGGGACATGACCGCACCACAGACGTCCAGGCTCGACCGCGACGTACAGCGCTCCATCACCACCCTCGCCGCCGCCGCCAAGGAGGGCTACCGCTGGCTGAGCGAGTCGGTGCCCGACCTGCTGGCCAGCCCGCTGCGCGAGGAGGAGGAGCTGCTGGCCCGGCTGGCCGCGGCGCTGCCCCGCCTGGCCACCGACCGCGAGGTGACGGTGGTGGACCGGGAGCACGAGCTGGTGCTGGCCCGGCTGGACCGGCCCGGCTCGGTCTTCGAGACCCTCAAGCAGATCGAGGACCGCGACATCGCCGCCTCGGAGATCTTCCACTCCGACGCGCCGGTGCCCGGGCTGTCCCAGGCGCTGGAGGTCCACCGCTACGAGTTCGCCCGCCCGGCCCTGCCCGGCGCCCCGCCGCCCGAGCCGCTGGCCCGCGAGGCGCGCCGCGCCATCCACGCCGCCGCGGCGGCCAGCCACCCGGACCTCAAGCCGGCCGCGCTCGACGAGGCGCTGGGCCTGCTGCTGGCCGACAACCAGCACTACGTGCGCCTGGCGCCGGCGAGAGACGTGGCCCAGCTGGCCTGGATCCTCCACCAGTGCCAGGCCCGCGGCGGCTTCCTGCTCGACCTGGTGGAGGCCCCGGCGGCCGGCGGCGGCGTCGAGACCACCGTGCTCTTCGGGGTGGCCAGCCCGCCCCCGCGCGGCTTCCTCATGCAGCTCACCGAGGTCATGAACGCCCTCAACCTGGGGATGCGCCGCTCGCTGGCGCTCTCCGCCGTGGCCGGGGGCCAGCGCTACTTCGTGGCCAGCTTCCGGGTGGCCCACCGCGAGGGGGTGCCGCTGACCCGCGACTCGGAGCTGTTCCGCAGCCTGCGCCGCCAGATCTTCGCCACCCAGATCCTCTCGGTGGAGGCGCCCACCTACCGCGACTTCGTCCTGCCCCGCCTGATGACCTGCGAGGACGCCGGGCTGGTCAACGCCTTCATCGGCTTCAGCCACACCAACTGCGCCCACAACCAGATCGAGCGGTACACCTTCGAGGACGTGGTGCGGGCCTTCCACTTCCACCCGGAGATGTCCCTCCAGCTGGTCAAGCTCTTCAAGACCCGCTTCGACCCGGACCTGCCGGACCGCGAGGCGGCCTACGCCCGCGCCCTGGCCGAGGCGGAGCACGAGGTGGCGGCCCACAACACCGGCCACCGCATGCTGGACGACTTCCGGCGCTCGCTCTTCCGGGTGGCGCTGATCTTCGTCAGGCGCACCCTCAAGACCAACTTCTTCGTGGACGAGAAGCAGGCGCTGGCCTTCCGCCTCGACCCGGCCTACCTCGACGACCTGGGGCCGGAGTTCACCGCCGACCTGCCGCCGGAGCGCCCCTTCCGCGTCACCTTCTTCATGGGGCGCTACGGCCTCGGCTACCACATCGGCTTCGCCGACATCGCCCGCGGCGGCTGGCGCACCATCTTCAGCCACAACCGGGACGACTACGTCACGGTGGCCAACCGGCTCTTCCGCGAGAACTACGTGCTGGCCCACACCCAGCACCTCAAGAACAAGGACATCTACGAGGGCGGCTCCAAGCTGGTGGTGGTGGTGCACGTGCCTGGGCCGCGGCGCACCCCGGCGGCGCAGAGCCAGCTGCTCTACAAGGTGCAGCGCGGCTTCATCAACGCCTTCCTGGACGTCTTCGTCACCGAGGGCGGGAAGGCGCGCGACCCGCGCGTGGTGGACTACTACGGCGAGGACGAGCCCATCGAGCTCGGCCCCGACGAGAACATGCACGACGCCATGATCGAGGAGATCGCCCAGCTCTCGGTGCGGCGCGGCTACATCCTGGGCGGCGGCATCATGTCGTCCAAGCACGTGGGCATCAACCACAAGGAGTACGGCGTCACCTCCACCGGCGTGGTGGCCTTCTGCGAGATCGCCATGAAGGAGCGGGGCGTGGACCTGCGCCGCGACCCCTTCTCGGTGAAGTTCACCGGCGGGCCCAACGGCGACGTGGCCGGCAACGCCATGCGCCTGCTGCTGGAGCGCTGCCCCGGCGTGGCCATCACGCTCATCGTGGACGGCACCGGCGCGCTGATGGACCCCAGGGGGCTGGACCGCGAGGCGCTCTCCCAGGTGGTCCTCAAGGCCGACGCCGAGGCCTTCGACCCGTCGCGGCTCTCCCCGGGCGGCTTCGTCCTCTACCGCAACCAGAAGAAGACCGATGGGCTGCGCGAGCTGCACCGCCGGGTCGAGATGACCGCCGCCGGCCTGCGATGGGACTGGGTCACCATCGACGACTTCCACCAGGAGTTCGACACCCTGCTCTTCCGGGTGGAGGCCGACCTGTTCATCCCCGCCGGCGGCCGCCCCGAGACCATCGACCAGGGCAACTGGCGGCAGTACCTCAAGGCCGACGGCACGCCCAGCGCCCCGGTGATCGTCGAGGGGGCCAACTCCTTCATCACCCCGGAGGCCCGCGTCCGGCTCCAGGAGGCCGGCGTGGTGCTGCTGCGCGACGCCTCGGCCAACAAGTGCGGCGTCATCTCCTCCTCCTACGAGATCATCGGCAACCTGCTCCTCGACGAGCAGGAGTTCATGGCGCACAAGCCGGAGTACGTGCGCGACGTGCTGGAGATCCTGGAGCGGCGCGCCACCGACGAGGCCAGCCTGCTGTTCCGGCGCCACCGCGAGGAGGGCGGCCGGCGGCGCTTCACCGAGCTCTCGGAGGCGCTCAGCGTCGAGATCAACCAGCACAAGGCCCGGCTCTTCCGCTGGTTCGAGGCCCACCCCGAGGAGACCCTCAGGCCGCCCTACCGCCAGGCCCTGCTGGCCCACCTGCCCCGCCTGATCCGCGAGAACCCCAGCTTCAAGCTGCGCATCAAGCAGCTGCCCCCCAAGTACCGCTCCGCCATCCTGGCCGCCGAGCTGGCCACCACCATGGTGTACCGCCGGCCGCTCGAGCCCGACTACGGCGCGGCGCTGCACGCCTACACCCAGCAGATGTTCCCCTGACCGGCGGGCCGCGGCCCGACCTCCTGGAGTGCCCATGAACCTGAAGTGCCTCATCGGCGGCGAGCTGGTCCTCGGCCACGGCCCGGCCGAGGTGATCCTCGACCCGGCCAGCGGCGCCCAGCTGGCCCTGGTGCCCGAGGCCTCGGCCGAGCAGGTGGCGGCCGCCGCCGCCGCCGCCGCCGCCGCCTTCCCGGCCTGGAGCCGCACCGTCCCGAAGGACCGGGCCGCCCTGCTGCTCAAGCTGGCCGACGCGGTGGAGGCCCACGGCCCGGCCCTGGCCGCGCTCGAGTCGCGCAACACCGGCAAGCCGCTGGCGGCCGCGCTCAACGACGAGATCCCGGCCATCGCCGACGTCTTCCGCTTCTTCGCCGGCGCGGCCCGCTGCATGTCCGGCGCGGTCACCGGCGAGTACGCGGCCGGCTTCACCTCCATGATCCGGCGCGACCCGCTGGGCGTGGTGGCCTCCATCGCCCCGTGGAACTACCCGCTCATGATGGCGGCCTGGAAGCTGGCCCCGGCGCTGGCGGCCGGCAACACCGTGGTGCTGAAGCCCTCCGAGCAGACCCCGCTCACCTCGCTGGCGCTGGCCGAGCTGATCACGGCCATCTTCCCGCCCGGGGTGGTCAACGTGGTGGCCGGGCGCGGCCCCACCGTGGGGGCCGGGCTGGTGGCCCAGCCCCAGGTGCGGCTGGTGTCGGTGACCGGCTCCATCGGCAGCGGCCAGAAGATCCTGGAGCAGGCCTCCCGCAGCCTGATCCGCACCCACCTCGAGCTGGGCGGCAAGGCGCCGGTCATCGTCTTCGACGACGCCGACCTGGAGCAGGTGGTGAGCGGCCTGCGCGCCTTCTCCTTCTACAACGCCGGCCAGGACTGCACGGCCGCCTGCCGGGTCTACGCCGGGGCCAAGGTGTACGACCGGCTGGTGGCCGACCTGACCGCCGCCGCCGCCAGCCTCAGGATGGGCACCCAGGAGGAGCCGGGCGTGGAGATGGGGCCGCTCATCACCGCGGCCCACCGCGACCGGGTCAAGGGCTTCGTGGACCGGGCCGCCGCGCTGAAGCACGTGGAGATCACCACCGGCGGGAAGGTGGGGGCCGGCGCCGGCTTCTTCTACCAGCCCACGGTGGTGGCCGGCGCCACCCAGCAGGACGAGATCGTCCGCCGGGAGGTCTTCGGGCCGGTGGTCTCGGTGACCCGCTTCGACGACGTGGAGCAGGCCGTGACCTGGGCCAACGACTCCGACTACGGCCTGTCGTCCTCGGTCTGGACCCGCGACGTCTCGCGCGCCATGCAGGTGGCCGCCCGGCTCCAGTACGGCGCCACCTGGATCAACACCCACTTCATGCTGGTGTCCGAGATGCCCCACGGCGGCGTCAAGCAGTCGGGCTACGGCAAGGACCTGTCGATGTACGCCCTCGAGGACTACACCTCGGTGCGCCACGTCATGGTGAAGTTCTAGGCCCGCGGGCCTCCGGGAGATCGGCCACATGAGCGACAACGCCAGCCTGCGGGCGCGGCGCGAGGCGGCCACGCCCCGCGGCGTCGGGATCAGCACCCCCTTCTTCGTGTCACGCGCCGAGAACAGCGAGCTGTGGGACGTGGAGGGGCGGCGCTACATCGACTTCGCCGGCGGCATCGCGGTGCTCAACACCGGCCACCGCCACCCGCGGGTGGTGGCGGCGCTCAGGGCGCAGCTCGACGCCTTCACCCACACCGCCTACCAGGTGGCCGCCTACGAGTCCTACGTGGCGCTGGCGGAGCGGCTCATCCGGCTCACCCCCGGCGGGCACGCCAAGAAGGCCACCTTCTTCTCCACCGGGGCCGAGGCGGTGGAGAACGCCGTCAAGATCGCGCGGGCCGCCACCGGCCGGCCCGGCGTCGTGGCCTTCAGCGGCGCCTTCCACGGCCGGACCATGATGGGCATGGCGCTGACCGGCAAGGTGGTGCCCTACAAGGTGGGCTTCGGCCCGTTCCCGGGCGACGTCTGGCACATCCCCTTCCCCATGAAGCTGCACGGGGTCACCACCGCCGACTCCCTCGAGGCGCTGCACCGGCTCTTCAAGGCCGACGTGGACCCGCGCCGGGTGGCCGCCATCATCATCGAGCCCGTCCAGGGCGAGGGCGGCTTCTACCCGGCCCCGCCCGAGCTCCTGCAGGCGCTGCGGGCCGAGTGCGACGAGCACGGCATCCTGCTCATCGCCGACGAGATCCAGACCGGCTTCGCCCGCACCGGGCGGATGTTCGCGATGTTTCACCATCAGGTGCAGGTGGACCTGATGACCGTGGCCAAGTCGCTGGGCGCCGGGCTGCCCATCTCCGGCGTGGTGGGCCGGGCCGAGGTGATGGACGCCCCGGCGCCGGGCGGCCTGGGCGGCACCTACGCCGGCAACCCGCTGGCCACCGCCGCGGCCCACGCCGTGCTCGACGTCATCGCGGAGGAGCGGCTGGAGGAGCGCGCCACCCTGCTGGGCGGGCGCCTCTCGGCGCGCCTCTCGGCGCTGGCGCCCCGGGTGCCGCAGCTGGCCGAGGTGCGCGGCCCCGGCGCCATGCTGGCGGCCGAGTTCATGAAGCCGGGCGGCGGCGGGCCGGACCCCGACTTCGCGAAGCTGGTGCAGGGCCGGGCGCTGGAGCAGGGGCTGGTGCTGCTCACCTGCGGCGTGCACGCCAACGTGCTGCGCTTCCTCTTCCCGCTCACCATCCAGGACGCGGTGTTCGAGGAGGGGCTCGGCATCCTGGAGCGGTCGCTGCTGGCCTGAGCGCCGGCCGCGCCCCCGGGGCGCGGCCCTCCCGGGCCCGGACCCGGACCCGGGCCCGGTCCCGGACCCTGCGCCGCGGTTCCGCTGGATCGGGGCGCCGGCGCGCGGTATCGACTCGCCATGTCGCTCCTCTCCTGGCTCGGGCTGGCGCCCGCCGACGACCGCACCCGCGACCCGGACGCCATCCAGGTGCTGATGGGCCCGCTCCTGGCCCTGGGACCCGAGCGGGCCCGCTTCCTGGCGCTCTTCGCCTTCGTGCTGGCGCGGGTGGCCCACGCCGACGCCGAGCTGAGCGAGGCCGAGCTCGGCCACATCCGCCACGAGCTGGCCACCCGGGGGCAGCTGCCGGCGGAGCAGGCGGCGCTGGTGGCGCGGCTGGCCGCCGAGCAGCACCAGCTGGCCGGCGGCACCCACGGCTTCCTGGCCACCCGCGAGCTGCGCGAGCTGGCCTCCCACGAGGAGAAGCTGGCGGTGCTCGACTGCCTCTTCGGCGTGGCCTCGGCCGACCAGCACCTCTCGGGCGTCGAGGAGGAGGCCATCCGCGGCATCTCCCGCGAGCTCCTGCTCGGCAACGACGAGTACCTGTGGGTGCGGGCCCGCTACCGCGAGCACCGGGCGGTCCACAAGCCGGACTAGCCGACGCCAGGCGAGCCGGGTCACGCCCGGGGCGCTCGGGTGGTCGCGACGGCTGGCCGGCGGGATCGCCCGGATACCCGGCCAAGACGTCTGCCGAACGTCCGCAAACGCCGTTCGCGGCCAGCGATGGGCCGCCTGGCCAGGCCTGGGCCATCGATCGGGCCCAGACCTGGCCTGGTTCGTTCCATGCAGCCGGACTGCCCGCATCGCCCCGAACCGGGGAAACCGCGCCGAGCCAGGCGCCCGTCCACGCAGCAAGGAAGGACCTCATGAAGCTCTCCTTCAGGAGCGCCAGCGCGCTGCTCGCCGCCGGCGTCGTGACCACCACCCTCGCCGTGGGCTGCGCCAACGCGCCGCTGCGCACCGAGGCGTCCACGTCGGGGATCCGCGCCGCCGAGGAGGTGGGCGCCCCCACGGTGCCCAGGGCCGCCCTCCACCTGCAGCTCGCCAAGGAGGAGCTGGAGCACGCCAAGGCGCTGGAGGCGAAGGGCGAGGGGGGCCAGGCCGCCTCCATGCTGGAGCGGTCGGAGGTCGACGCCGAGCTGGCCGTGGCGCTCTCCCGGGAGGCCAGCGAGGAGTCGGAGGCCCGGGCGGCCCTGGAGCGCGTTCGCCAGCTTCGCCAGAACGCCAAGACCCCGTGAGCCTGCCAGCCCGATCACCGAAAGGGACCACCCCATGACCTTGAATCAACTCCTCGCCATCATCGCCGGCGCCGCACTCCTCGCCGGCTGCGCCTCCTCGGCTCCCAGGGAGCTGGTCGGCGCCCGAGAGGCCTACCGGCGCGCCAGCACCGGGAGCGCGGCCACCGTCGCGCCGGCGGACCTGCACGTCGCCAGGAAGGCGCTCGACCAGGCGGAGAAGTCCTTCAAGGACGACGCCGACTCCTTCCGGACGCGGGACCTGGCCTACGTGGCCCAGCGCAGGTCGGAGATCGCCGAGGCCAGGGCCTCCATCGTCACCGGGCAGAAGACCCAGGTCCGGGCCAACGCCGACTACCAGGCCACCCAGGGCGCCTTGGCCGCCGAGACCAGGCAGGATCTGAGCGAGGCGCGCCAGGCCCTGGCGAGCTCGGAGCGCGCGGGTGAGCGGAGGCTGGAGCGGCTCTCCAGCGAGCAGGAGGCGCGCGCGGCGGCCGAGCAGCAGGCCGCGGTGGCGCGGGAGCGGCTCACCGCCGAGCAGCAGGCGCGGACCACGGCCGACCAGGCCCGGACCGTGGCCGACCAGCAGGCCCGCGCCGCGGCCGACCAGGCCCGGGCCGCGGCCGAGCAGCAGGCGGCCGCGCTGCAGGCCGCGCTGGCCAAGCTCGCCGCCGTGAGGGAGGAGCCCCGGGGGATGGTCATCACGCTCTCCGGGAGCGTGCTCTTCGCCTCCAACCGGTCGGCCCTGCTGCCCGAGGCGCGCCGGCGGCTCGACCAGGTGGCCGAGGTGCTGCTGGCCACCCGCGAGCGCACCCTGGTCGTCGAGGGGCACACCGACTCGCAGGGGTCCGACCAGAGGAACCTGGTCCTGTCCCAGGCCCGCGCGGACGCCGTCCGCAGCTACCTGGTGGGCAAGGACTACCAGGCCGACCTGGTCACCGCCCGCGGGATGGGTGAGGGCCAGCCGGTCGCCGACAACACCACCCCCGAGGGCCGGGCCAACAACCGGCGCGTCGAGATCGTGGTCCAGCGCGAGCCGCACGCCTCCAGGTAGCCGGAGCCGCGCCGCCGGCCGCCCGCGAGGCGGCCCAGGCGGCGCGGGCGCTCCCGAGCCGCACCTCGTGCCCCGGTGCCCAGGCGCATCCCGCCTGGCATCCGGGGCACCCGTTTGTGTTGTTCGGGCGCCCGAACAACACCGAAGGGTCGCTGCGCGGGTGGTGGCTGCGACGTCCACCTTTCCGGCGCCAGTCCCACCCCGGCCCTCGCCTGCTCCTTCCAGGCCCGGGTAGGCTCCCCGCCATGCGCCCCAGCCGCCTCGTCCCGCCGCTCTGTGCGGCCGTCCTGCTCGCCGGGTGCGGCGGCGCCACCACCTCCGTGCCGACTGGTCCGACCGGTCCGACCGGTCCGACCGGTCCGACCGGTCCGACCGGCCCGACGGGCCCCACCGGCCCCGCCGCCCAGCTCCTCTGTGCCGGCACCGCCCCGGGCTTGCCGTCCCACCTCGCGGTGGGCTACGCCGCGGGGGATCCCGGCGACCCGCCGGCGTCCGCCGCCGGCGGCTTCGACCTGCGCTACCAGTACCTGGCCGGCGTGCTGGCCCCGGACGCGGCCTGTCTGGCCCCGGGCCGCGCCAAGGCCGAGGGCTGTGGCACCGAGTGGTGGGGCACCTGGCAGTGGGACCAGGAGCCGCCCGGCCAGTTCGTGACCGGCTTCGCGGCCGCCACCGGCGCCGCCGGGCTGCGCCCCATGGTCACCTACTACCTGCTCCTGCCGGCGGCCCAGCAGCGGCTCGGCATCGCGGAGGGCACCCAGGAGGTCACGGTGGCGGCGCGGGACCGGGCCTTCATGGCCGCCTACCTGGCCGACTTCCGCTTCTTCCTGCAGCGGCTCGGGAGCACCCCGGCCATCGTCCACGTCGAGCCGGACTTCTGGGGCTACGCCCAGCACGCCGCGCGGGCCGCCGGGGTGGACGCCCACGGGCTGCCGGCCGAGGTGCCGCTCGCCAACCCCACCGACTGCGCCGCCGCCGAGCCCTCCATCGCCGGGCTGGGGCGCTGCCTCGTCTCGATGGCCCGCACCTACGCCCCCGGCGCGCTGGTCAGCCTGCACGGCTCGCCCTGGGCCAGCGGCTTCGACTGCGTCGGGAACGCCCGGGCCTCGCTCGACGTGGCGGCCGAGGCCCGCAAGACCGCCGACTTCCTCGTGGCGGCCGGGGGCGACTGCGCCGACCTGGTGGTGGTGGATCTCTCCGACCGCGACGCCGGGTGGTACCAGACGCAGGGGCGGGACAGCTGGCTCGACGCCGGCGACGCCGCGCTGCCCAGCTTCACCCAGGCCTTCACCTGGTCGCGGGCGCTGGCCGACCGGGCCGGCCGGCGGGTGCTCTGGTGGCAGCTGCCGGTGGGGAACATGGCGCTCGCCAACACCTGCGGCGCCTGGCAGGACAACAAGCTCGACTACTTCTTCGACCACCCGGACCGGGTGGCGGCCAGCGGCGCCGCCGGGATGGCCTTCGGCAGCGGGGCCACCTGCCAGACCTCACCCTCGAGCGACGGCGGCCACCTGTGGGCGCGCGCGGCGGCCCTGGCCGCGGCCGGGGGGCAGCCGCTCGGGCCCTGAGGGTGTCCGAGGCCGGCCCGCCCCCGCCTCACCCGCCCCCGCGCAGCAGCAGCGCCCCCGGCAGCACCCGGAAGCGGGCCGGCAGCCGGCCGGGCTGCTCGCCGTCGGCCTCCAGCAGGACGGGCCCCTCGTCGAGCGGCTCCACCTCCACGCTGCGGGCGGTGAGCGTGCGGGTGTTGGGCAGCGCCACGTGGCGCCCGTCGTAGATCTGCGGCTGCTTCACCACGAAGTCGAGCAGCCCCAGCCCGCTCCAGATGGTGAGGTCGAGCAGGCCGTCGTCGAGGCGGGCCCGCGGCGCCACCAGCATGCCGCCGCCGAAGTACCGCGCGTTGCAGACCGAGAAGGCGGTGATGGGGGTCTCGGTCCAGGGGCCGCCGTCGGCGCGCCAGCGGACCCGGCGGTCGCGCCAGCCGAGCAGCGCGCGGGCCGAGGCCAGCTGGAAGGTGAGCCGCCCGCCCAGCAGCTTGGAGGAGCGGTTGACCCGATCCGTCACCACCCCGCTGACGCCGCAGGAGGCCACGTTGACGAAGTGGCGCACCGCCGGCGCGCCATCGTGGCCGGTGAACTCCACCACCCCGAGGTCGATGACCCGCGGCGCCGCCTCCGCCAGGCTGCGCGCCGCGCCGTGCAGGTCGGCCGGGATGCCCAGCGAGCGGCGCAGGTCGCCGCCGGTGCCGCGCGGCAGGTAGCCGAACTCGCCGCGGTGGGACCCGAGCCGCAGCCCGTCGATGACCTCCGAGGCGGTGCCGTCGCCACCCACCGCCACCACCAGCGGCCGGCCCTCGAAGGCCGCCTGGCGCGCCAGCGCGGCGCCGTGGCCCACCGCGGTGGTGAAGCGGGCCTCGAACTGGCCCACCGCGGCGCGCACGGCGCGGGCGATGTCCTCGAAGCGGCGGCCGGTGCGGCCGGCGGCGCTGGCGGGGTTGACGATCAGGAGGGGCTGCACGGGAGCTCAGGCCAGGCTGGCCGGCCGCGGCGTCGCGTCGAGCCGCCGCCCCAGGTGGACCAGCACGCGGGCGATGGGCACCCCGGCCGGGCAGAGCCGCTCGCAGCCGCCGCAGCCCGCGCAGGCCAGCACCAGGTCGCGGCCGAGCGGCAGGTCGGCGGCCTGGCGCCCCACCAGGCGGAACACGGCGGGCAGCCCCAGCGCCCTGAGCTCGGGCGCCGCGTCGGGCAGGCGGCACCCGGCCTCGCACAGGCCGCAGCCGGTGCAGCGGGCCGCCAGCAGGGCCACCTCGCGGTCCTCCGGCCGGGTGGGGCCGAGGCCGTCGGGGCCGTAGGCGGCCAGGAACCGGGTGAGCCCCGTGCCGCGCTGCGCCAGCCGCTTGAGCGGCTGCACCACCAGGGCTCGCCAGGCGAGGAAGAGGAGCGCGCGGAGGCTGGGCATGGCTGTCCTCATCCTAAGGCGGAGCCCCGCGCGGCGCGAGGCGTCCCCTCGCCGGGGAGGCCTAGGGCGCGCCGTCAGCCGCTTGACGTTCGGACGGACCAGGGCCAGCCGGTGGCCGCGATTCCGCCAGGATGGCGCGCCGGCCGGGCGGGCCTGCCACTTGCACCGCTGGCCCCGGGCCTCCAGCACTCCAGCACTCCAGCACTCCAGCACTCCAGCACTCCAGCACTCCAGCACTCCAGCACTCCAGCCCACCAGCTCGAACCAGGAGACCACTGTGCGTTCCTTCAAGGCGGGTGATGGGGCCAGCGCCGCGGCCTCACGGCCAGCCACCGCGGGTGGCGGCCCATCCAGCCCCTCGCCCCTGCCCCGCCCCCCCTTCCCGGCCGCGGCGCGCGCCCCGCGCGGCTCCGCGCTGCTGGCGAGCGTCGCCATCGACCCCGGCCACGACGGCACCTTCGAGCTGGCCGTCACCTTCCAGGAGGGGCTGCACCGCTTCGGCGGCCGGGCGCGCTTCCCGTGCGCCGCGCCCCTGGGCGCGCCCTCGCTGCCGAACCCGGTCACCGGCGCCGCCGTGGCGGTCACGCCGGGCGATCTGCTCGACTTCCTCGCCAACGGCTACGACCAGCCGCGCGAGGCGGCCGCGGTGCTGGCCGGGGCCGCCGCCGGCGCCTCGCCCCGGGTGGCCTTCACGGTGCGCTCCTCCTCGGTGAAGGGGGGCGGCACCCTCACCCTCTTCCGCTGGGTCAACTGGCTGGCCGAGCTGGGCGTGGCGGTGGCCGTCTACTCCGACGACTACCCACCCGACTGGACCACGGTGAACGCCCGCTTCCACTGCCTGCCCGACCCGGCGGTCCGCTACGCCGCCATCGAGGAGCCGGTGGTGGTGGTCTACTCGGTGCTGGAGGTGCCGCTGGTGCTGCAGCACCTGCCGACCCGCGGCCGGCGCGTCGTGCACCTCTGCCAGGGGGCCGAGGACTTCCACTACGGCCCGCCCCCACCGGGCGGGCTGCTCTCGCCCAACGCGGCCTTCGATCTCCTCAACTCGCTCCCGGTGGAGCGGCTGGTGGTGTCGCCGCACCTCCTGGACTACTTCCAGCGCAAGTACGGGCAGCGGTCGCTGCTGGTCCCGAACGGCATCGACCTCGAGCTCTTCTCGCCCGGGCCGCGGCCGCCGCCCTCGGGCCGGCTGACGGTGCTCTGCGCCGGAAACCCGACCCACCCGCTCAAGGGCGTGGGCGTGGTCAAGGCGGCGCTGGCCCTGCTGGCGCGGCGCCGCCCGGACTGGCGGCTGCACCTGGTCAACGTCTGCGGCGAGCCGCTGCTCTCGCCCCCGGAGCCGGGCGGCCCCGGCTTCACCGGCGAGCTGCGCTGCCGGGTGAGCGGCCCGGAGATGCGCGACCTGTTCCGCGGCAGCGACGCCTACGTCAACGCCTCCTGGTACGAGGGGTTCGGGCTGCCGTCGCTGGAGGCCATGGCCTGCGGCCTGCCGGTGGTGCAGTGCGACAACCCCGGCCTGGAGGGGATCGTGCAGGGCGGGCACGACTGCCTGGCCGCCGCGGTGGGCAGCGCCGAGGCGATCGCCGCCGCCCTGGAGCGGCTGCTCGGCGACGCGGCGCTGCGGGACCGGCTGACCCGGGCCGGCCTCGAGACCGCCGGGCGGTGGTCGCTCGACCAGCAGCGCGACGCCCTGGTGGCCGCCTTCTCCACCCTCACCGGCGTGGACCTGGCCGCGCACGCCCGCCCGGCGCCGCCGCCCGGGGCGCCCCTCTTCTCGGTGCTGGTGCCGGTGGTGGGCCCGGCCCCGCACCTGGCGGCGGCGCTGGAGAGCCTCACGGGCCAGGGCGAGCCGCGCTGGGAGGCGCTGGTGGTGTACGACGGCGCCGACGCGGGCGCGGCCGCGACGCTGGCCAGGCTGGCCGGGCAGGACCCCCGCCTTCGCGCCCTCCCCTGCCCGGGCGCCACCCTCTCGACGGCCCTGGCCGTTGGCCTGGCCGAGGCCACGGCCCGCCGGATCTGCTGGCTCCCCCCCGACGAGCGCCTCCTGCCCGACAAGCTCGAGGTCCACCTGGTGGCCGAGCGGGCCGACCCGGCCGCCCGCTTCACCCACACCGGCCACCGGCGGCGCCACCCGTCCGGCGGGGCGGACCAGCCGGCCAGCCCGCCCGCGGCGCAGCTGGTGCCCCCGGGGCCCCTGCAGGTGCTGGAGCTGCTGCAGCAGGGCTACCTCGCCACCGCCAGCGTGGTGCTGGACCGCTGCGTGCTCGACGCCGTCGGCGGCTTCGGCGACGCGCCGCCCGGGCAGCTGGCCCACGCCCTCTGGCTGCGCCTCAGCCGGCGCTTCCGCTCGCGCTTCCTCGACCGCGACACCTGCGTGCGCCGGCCGCCCCAGGGCGCCGCCGCGGCCCGCCAGGCGGACGCGGAGGCGGGCCAGGCGGCCCGCGCCTTCCTGGAGGCGCACACCTTCCCGGACCTCTTCCCGCTGCTCGACCTCGACCACCCGGACCAGGCGGTCCACGCGGTGGCGGCCGCCCTGCGCGTGGCCACCGACCCCGGCGCGCTCCTGGCGCTCGCCGCGGGGCAGCCCCTGCTGCTCGACCGGGTGGCGGCCTGGCTCGGCGGGGCCCCCGCGCCGGCGCGGGCGGCCTGCCGGCAGGCCCTGCTGCAGCTGGGGCGGGGCGGCGGCCCCCCGGACCTGCGCGCGGCGGTGGCCAGGCTGCACGACGCGGCGGGCGGCCCCGCCGCGGCCGGGGCCCCGTCAAGCGCCTGACGCCCCGTCCGGCGGGCAACCCACCGGATCCGCTCCGCCTTCTACCGGGCAGGGTTCCTGCAACCAGAGCTTCAGCGCGCCAGGGGGCCGTCGCGACTCCCCCCTGCCCGCCGCCCGAGGACTCGATGCCGGACTCACCAGACCGCCGACCGCACGTCTCCATCGTCCTCGCGGTCCGCGACGGCTGGGAGCAGACCTTCCGCACCCTGCTGGCGCTCGTCGAGGCCACCCGCGGCCTCTCCACCGAGACCATCGTGGTGGACGACGGCTCCAGCGACGAGACCGGCCTGGCCCTGCCGCGGCTGCCCGGCCTGCAGGCCGTCCGGGCCGACCAGCCGGTGGGGCTGGTGCGCGCCCGGAACCAGGGCGCGGCGCTGGCTCGCGGCCACCTGGTGGCCTTCCTCGGCAACGGCGCGGTCCCGACGGCCGGCTGGCTGGCGCCGCTGCTGGCCGCCTTCGAGCAGGATCCGCTGCTCGGCGCGGCGCAGCCGGCGGCCGGCCTGCGCTGCTCGGATGGCCTGGTGGTGCAGGCCGAGGTCTTCCGGCGCCTGGGCGGCTTCGACGTCGCCTTCCGCGACCGCCTGGCGGAGGTCGACCTGGGCTTCCGGCTGGCCGCCGCCCAGGCGCGGCTGGCGCAGGTGGCGGAGAGCCTGCTCGAGGTGACGGCCCCCTGGGGCGCCGGCCTGGCGCCCTGGCCGGCCGACGAGGCGCTGCTGGCGGCGCGCTGGGGTGCCCGGCTGGCCGCCGCCACCCCGCCCGCGCCCACCCCGCCGGCCGCGGCCCCGGCCGCAGTCGCCGTCGCCGCCGCAGCTCCCCCGGCGCCCGGGCCGGCCCGCCCGCCGGTCACCGCCGGCGCGCCGCAGTTCTCGGTGCTGGTGCCCTGTTACAACCAGGCCCACTTCCTCACCGCCGCGCTCGACAGCCTGCTGGCCCAGACCTGCGGCGACTGGGAGGCGCTGGTGGTGGACGACGGCTCCACCGACGCCACCACCGAGGTGGCCCACCGCTACGCCCGGCAGGACCCGCGCTTCCGGCCCTTCCGCAAGGCCAACGGCGGCGTGGCGTCGGCGCTCAACCGCGGGCTGGCCGAGGCCCGCGGCGAGTGGGTCTGCTGGCTCTCCGCCGACGACCTCTTCCTGCCCGACAAGCTCGAGGTGCACCGCGACGCCATCCGGCGCGACCCCGCGCTGCGCTTCATGCACACCAACTTCGAGCTGCTCTGGCAGGAGACGGGGCGGCGCACCCCCTCGGGCATGGCGGTGGCCTCCTTCATCCCGCCGCCCGAGCAGCAGGTGCTGCGCTTCCTGCAGATCAACTACTTCAACGGCATCACCATCGCGCTCCGCCGCGACGTCTTCGCGGCGCTGGGGGGCTTCGACGAGGAGTTCCGGTACGGGCAGGACTACGACGTCTGGCTGCGCGCCAGCGCCCTGGTGCGCTCCACCTTCCTGGACCGGGCCACCGCGGTGACCCGGCTCCACCCGGGGCAGGGCACCGCCCTGTTCACCGAGGCCGGCATCTACGACTCGGCCAGGGCCGCGGCCGCCTTCCTCAACCGCCACCCGCTGGCGGCGCTCTTCCCGGCGCTCGATCTCGACCGCCCGGACCACGCCCTGCACGCGGTGGTGGCGGCCCTGCGCGTGGCCCTCGACCCGGCCTCCTTCGTGGCGCGCTGCGGCTACGCCCCGGCGCTGCAGGACCGGCTGCTGGAGTGGGCGGCCCAGGCCCCGGCCCCGGCCCGGACCCTGGTGCAGCGCGAGCTCGGCCGCGCCCTGGCCGCCCCCGCCACCGAGCAGGTGGTGGCCGAGGCCCTGCGGCCGCTGGTGGCTTTGGCCCCCGGCGGCTTCACCTACCGGCCGCACGACCCGCTCGGCCTGCTACACCGGCAGGCGGCGCGGGTGGAGGCGCAGGGCAACGCCGGCGAGCTGGCTGCGCTGCGCCGCTACCTCAGGATGATCTCGGACACCCGGACCCGCGGCCTGGAGGCCAGCGCCCCATGAGCACCCTCGACCCGCTGCTCGACCGCCTCACCGCTGGCCAGCCCGCCGCCGCCGTGCCCGCGGCCCAGCGCGAGGCCTTCCTGCTGGAGCTGGACCCCGCAGAGGCCGCCTGGCGCCAGGTGGTGGCCGACTACCTGGCCACCTTCGCCGCCGACGAGCCGGTGGCGCTGGTGCTGGCGCCGCCTTCGGGCGCCCCGCTCGAGGACCTGGCCGCGCAGGTCATGGCGCTGGTGGAGCGCTCCGGCCAGCCGACCTGCGCCGAGGTGATCCTCCTGGAGGGACCCCACGAGCTCCTGGAGACCCTGCGCGCCTTCGGGCGGGTCCACTGGGTCCCCGGGGTGGGGGCCCCCTCGGGCGGCCGCGAGGGGATCCGCTTCTCCCGCCTGGCCGAGGCGCGGCGCCGCTCCGCCACGGCCGCGGCGCCAGCCGCCGCACCCGCCCCCTCGCCGGCCGCGCCGGCGCCCGCAGCCCGACTGGCCCCGCCGCCCCAGCCGGCCGCCCCGCCGCCCGGCTTCATCGAGGTGCGCCGGCTCCCCGAGCTCATCCACCACATGGCCGTCACCGGCGAGGGCACCGACGCCTGCCTGGCCGCCGGCGCCCTGCCCATGCCGGTGCACTTCTACTCCCCCATCCCGGACATCCCGGACCTGGAGCGGCGCGGGGTCTTCAAGGCGCGCAGCGACCTGGCGGGCATCGACTTCCGCCCCGAGGCGCAGGTGGCCTACCTCGGCGAGCTGGGGCGGGCCCACGGCCACGAGTGCGACTGGCCCCTGGCCCCCACCGCCGATCCGCACCAGTTCCACCTGGAGAACGGCAGCTTCAGCTTCGGCTGCGCCGCCAGCCTGCACTGCGTCATCCGCCACCACCACCCGCGCCGCATCATCGAGGTGGGCTCGGGGCAGTCGTCCAAGGTCATCGCCGCCGCCCTGGCGCGCGAGGCCGCCGAGGGGCACCGGGCCGACTACACCGTCATCGACCCCTACCCCAGCGCCATGGTGGCCAGCCTGCCCGGGCTGACCCGGCTCATCGCCGAGCGGGTCGAGCTGACGGCGCTCGCGCCGTTCCTGGCGCTGCGCGACGGCGACCTCCTCTTCATCGACTCCAGCCACATGGTGAAGACCGGCAGCGACGTGAACTTCCTGTTCCTGGAGGTGCTGCCGCGCCTGGCCCCCGGGGTCATCGTGCACGTCCACGACATCGGGCTGCCCTTCGAGTACGCCAAGGTCTACTTCACCAACCCGAAGTTCCGGATGTTCTGGACCGAGGCCTACCTGCTGCAGGCCTTCCTCTCCTGCAACGACCGCTTCGAGGTGCTCATGGGGCTGGCCTGGCTGATGACCGACCAGCTGCCGGCCTTCCGCGCCGCCTTCCCGGCCTGGGACCCGGTCGCCAGCCCGTCCGGCAGCGGCAGCTTCTGGTTCCGGCGCAAGCCGCAGGCCTGAGCGGGGCCTCACCCCGGCGCCGGCGCGTCGGGCGCGGCAGGCCAGGCCCTCGCGCCTCGGGCGCCAGGCCCGGCCCGCGCCGCTCAGCGCCCGGCCGACAGCTGGGCCAGCATGACGCGCGCGTTGTCCCGGTAGGCCGGGTTCTGCGGCTCGAGGGCGATGGCCCGGCCCATCAGGTCCACGGCCTGGGCGCGCCGCGACGCCGCCCACTCGTGGATGGCCAGGTTGGACCAGCTCTCGGCGTAGCTCGGGCAGAGCTCGGCGGCGGTGACGAAGGCGTCCAGCGCCGCCGACGCGTCGCCGCCGGCGAAGGTGGCCTCCCCCACCAGGTTGAGGCGGCGGGCCACCGCCGCCAGCCAGGCGTGGCGCGGCCCGAGCGGCATGCCGGGCACGCGCAGCTCGAGCCGGTGGCCCAGCACCCGGACGTCCGGCCGGTCGGTGGTCAGCTGCTGGCCGGCCAGGACCGCCGCCGCGCCCGCCGGGTCGCGGCGCACCGCCTCGGTCCGGTAGACCGCGCCGTGGCGCGGCGCGCCCGGCGTGGTGCCCTGGGCGCGGTGGCCCACCACCTGGCAGGCCTCGCCGGCCGCCAGGAAGGCCTTGAGCGGCCGCTCCAGCTTCTCCGGGTGCCAGCAGGTCCCCGGGGCCAAGAGCGCCAGGTAGGCGCCGCGGGCTTCCCCGGCGGCGCGCGCCAGCGCCTCGGCCCCGGCGCCGCACCCCTCCAGCACCACGCCCTGCTCCCCCTCCAGGCGGGTCCGCACCGCCGCCGGCAGCTCGTCGCGCCCGCCGGCCAGGGCGAAGACCCGCTCGTGGACCGGGTAGGTCTGCCAGGCCAGGCTGCGCAGCGAGGCGTCCAGCTGCTCGTCGGAGGTGCCGGCGTCGAGGGGCACCACCACCGAGATCAGCGGCAGGTGCTGGTAGCGCTCCTCGCCCAGGTGCTTGTCCAGGTGGGTGGTGAGGTCGTCCAGGCTGGCGTGGGCGAAGCAGGTCTTGCACTCCGGGAAGAAGCGCTCCTTCCGCAGGGCGCGGTAGCGCTCGCCGTTCCAGACCGCGTCGAAGCCGAGCTGGTGGACGTTGCCCATCTTCTGGTTCCCGGCGAAGCAGCAGGCGCCCACCTCGCCGTCCACCCCCACGAAGGTCTCGGTGTACGGCGAGGTGCAGCCGGCGCCGGGCGCGGGCGGCTGGTGCGTGCCGTCGAAGCGCCGGCTCCCCACGCCCACGCCGAGCCGGGCCCCCTCGCGCCGGGCCTCGTCGATGGCGGCGTTGGCGCGGACCTTGTCGAACCACAGGCTGCGGGTCACCAGCTCGGGCTTGGTGATGATGAGCGAGGTCAGGCTCACGGTGGTGACGCCCAGGCGCGCCGCCAGCCGCACGAACTCCGGGAACTCGTCGATGTTGCCGAGGTGCGCCACGAAGCTGAGGATGACCTTGGAGCCGGGGATGTGCCGGAGCGCCCGCTCGACGTTGCCGAGGACGTGGTCCCACCGGCCGTGCACCATGTCGCGCTCGTAGGTGGCCCGGGTGGCGGCGTTGAGCGAGAAGACGACGTGGTGGAGGTTCCTGGACAGCAGCTCGGCGTGGGCCTCGGTGAAGTGCGAGCCGTTGGTGGTGACGCTGATGCAGTCCCGCGGGTTGACCTCGGTGATGAAGCGGATGGCGTCGGCGATGCGCGGGTACATGAACGGCTCGCCCCAGCCGGTGATGTCCACCATGGTGGCGTCGCGGATGGCGGGCCTGAGCTGCTCCAGCCGCTCGAAGGGGAGGTCGGTGTAGGTCGAGTTGTGCTGGCGCGGGCAGAAGAAGCAGGCGTAGTTGCACTTCAGGCTGAAGAAGATGGCCAGCGTGGCCGGGCGCGGCGTGGTGGCCTGCTCGGCGTGAATGGCGAGTCCCATGGGTGCTCCCTCAGCGCGCCGTGGCGCGGACGACGTCCTCGAAGACCTGCTCGCAGCGGCGCACCATGCGCTCCGGGCTGCCCATGGTCTGGCGCACGTGGGCCTGGCAGCGCGCCCCCAGCTCGGCGCGGTGCTCGGCGTCGTCCACCAGCCGCAGCACCACCTCCAGCCAGCGCGCCGGGTCGCCCCGGGGCACCACCAGCTCGGGCGGCAGGAACTCCTGGGCGGGCCGCCAGTCGGTCTGGTCGAAGGCGTGGCCGTAGTCGTTCTCGACGGCCACCACCGGCCGGCCCAGCGCCATGGCGTCCACCAGCACCAGGCCGCCGCCCGAGGGGTAGGTGTCGAGCACCACGTCGGCCTGCCCGAAGACCTCCAGGTAGCGCTCGCGCCAGGGGGCGAAGTGGATCCGCTCCTGGAGCGGCGCCAGCAGCGGCGCCAGGGCGGGGAGCTGGGCGCGGTCGGCCCCCAGGCACAGGACGTGCGCCCCGGGCCGGAGGCGCAGCACCTCCAGGATGGGGGCCCAGTGGGCCGGGTCGAGGTGCTTGGTGTGCCGCCCCGCCGCGGCCAGCACCACCGCGTCCTCGGGGATGCCGAGCGCCTCGCGGGCCACCAGCTGGACCTGGCCGGGCTCCGGCAGGTCCGCCTCCAGCGGCACGTGGGTGCAGGAGATGGGCGAGTCCATCAGCGGGTGCAGGGTCCAGGCGATGCCCCAGTCGAGCCCGGGCGCGGCGAACTGGGGGGGCGGGCCGGACACCAGCCCCACCGCGGCCGGCGCGGGCCTGAGCTCGAGCAGGAAGTCGTGGGCGAAGTCGGCCAGCGCGGCGTTCATCACCAGCACGTCCGGGGCGAAGTCGCGGATGGCCTCGGCCAGCCAGAGCATCCGGTCGGCCGCGCCGCCCTCCAGGTCGGGGGCCACCCGCACCAGGCACCCCTGCGCCTCCAGGAAGGCCACGTGCCCGGCCCCCTGGGGCGACTGGTCCACCTGGACCACCGACTCGGGCACGAAGAAGGCCAGGTCCCACCTGGTCCGATCGCGGTGCTGGGCGAAGAGCCGGCTCAGCCGGACGATCACCGAGTTGAACTGGGTGGCGCCGAAGATCAGGTGGGCGGCGCGCAGCCTTCGCCCCTCGAGCGGGGCGCTCCGGAGCGGCCGGCGCAGCGGGACCGCCAGCCGGCGCACCGCCCCCAGGATCTCCTGGTCGAAGAGGTAGCGGTCCTGGCCGCGCCCCACCGCGTCGACGTAGTGCCAGGCGTTGAAGTCCTCCAGGGCCCGCGAGACGTCGCCCGCCTCGGCGGCCCTGAGCCCCACCCGGCGGTGGGCGGCGCGCACGGTCTCGAGGTCGCCCAGCGCCTGGTGGATGCGCAGCAGGTGCGGCAGGACGCGGCGGGAGCCGCCGGACAGCTCGAAGGCCCGGCGCACCAGCGGGGCGGCCTCCGCCAGGCGGCGCGAGGAGGCCAGGGCCAGGGCCAGGGCCAGCGCGGCGTCGGCCCGCTCCTCCAGCCGGGGGGCGCCGAGCAGCCGGGCCAGGGTGGCCCCCTCCAGCCGCTCGCCGCGGCGGATGCGCTCCACCGCCTCCTCCAGCGCGTCGATCAGGCCTGTGGTGGCGTCCATGTCAGGGCACCTGCTCGTTGGGGGAGCGGCTCTGGAGGTGGGCCGCGGCCTCGGGGCCCAGGTTGAAGAGCAGGTCGAGCACCGTCACCGCCCCCTCGAAGGCGCCGAAGGGCTGCGGGTACTCGCCGTAGTCGTAGGTCTTGTACTCGAGCGCCACCCCGGCCTGGCGGAACCGCTCCGGCTCCAGGTAGCCGCGCGCCGCCGGCCCGCTCAGGTAGGTGGTGCCCCCCACCTTCCCGAGGAGCTGGATGAGCCGCTCGGTCTTGGCCCCGCTCAGGCCGAGGGTGCGCGAGTGGACCGTGGGGGTGGTGATGCCCAGCTCGCCCATGAGCCAGCGGATCAGGGCGATGTTGAGCTCGGAGATGCTGGCGTGCGGCCGCCGCAGCAGCGCCGCCAGCGGCTCGCGGTAGCGCGCCAGGTAGGGCGTGGTCCGGTAGTGGGCGTCGAGCAGGTTGAGGTGATCGCGGGCCCAGTCGCGGGAGCTCTCGAGCGGGGTCTCGTCGATGCGCTGCTCGACCTGCCGGTAGTGCACCGGCACGGTCAGCCAGCGCGGCCCCTGCGGGGTCTTGATGCGGTTGCGGTTGCGCCAGTCGTTCTTGGTGTACTGCAGGTCGTCGTGGAACACGAAGAGGTCGACCTGGCGGATGAAGTCGAAGTACCCCCGCCAGGGGAGGTAGTTGGACTGGATGACCCCCACCCTCACCAGTCGACCTCGATGTAGCCGGTGGGGTTGCTGTGCCAGGTGAACTTGTGGAAGCGGGGCCGCCGGCCGAAGCGCGCCGCGAAGTACTCGTCCACCGCCTTGGTCTCGCCGCCGAAGGTGTCCACCGCGTACTCGTCGCAGACGATGACCCCGCCCGGCGCCATCAGCGGCACCAGCTGCTCCAGGGCGCAGCGGGTCGGCTCGTAGAGGTCGAGGTCCAGGTTGAGCAGCGCGATGCGCAGGCCGTGCCCCTTCTGGCGCACGAACTCCGGGATGGTCTGGACCGCGTCCCCCTTGACGAGCTCGACCCGCTCGACGTGGCGCAGGTGCCGGTCGTGGTTCATGGCCTCGCGGGCCAGGGCCAGGTCCTGCTCCACCGAGGCGCCGCCGAAGTAGCCGCCGGGGCGGACGTCGTTGCGGGCGTCGACCGGGCCGTCGGCCGGGCTCAGGGACGGGAAGCCCTCGAAGGTGTCGAAGCCGTAGACCACCTTGCGGGCGTCGGTGGGGCAGAAGATCTCGCAGAGCTTGGCCCAGGTGAAGGTCGAGGCGCCGCGGAAGACCCCCAGGTCCACGATGACGCCGGGGACGTCGGCCACCCGCTTGAAGATCTCGTAGTGGGCCAGGAAGCGCGCCAGGTTGAAGCGCGGCGTGAAGACCGGGAAGGACCGGAACATCTCGAAGGTCGAGAGCCCGGTGCCGGCGAAGAGCCGCTCCAGGGCCTCCCGCTGCAGCCGCTCCGGCTCGTGGCGCTGCGACATGTCGCTCATGGAGCCCCCGGCGGCGCCGGGCCCGCCCTCCGTGCCCACGCCGCTCATCGCCCCGCCTCCTTCTTGCGCGCCACGAAGAGCTTGCGGGTCAGCTGCTGGCAGCACTCGTAGGCCGGGTTGGCGAGCACCAGCTCGGAGATGGCCCGGTCGACGCCCTGGTAGACCGTGAAGGCGTCGTCGAAGCAGATCCAGCCGCCCGGCACCAGCCGCGCGTCGATGCGGCGGATGTCGCTGCAGACCGCCTCGTAGCCGTGGTCGCCGTCCAGGAAGGCCAGGCGGCAGGTGAGCCCCGGCCCGGCCGCTGCCAGCATGGCCTCCAGGTCGCCCTTGAACGGCCGGATGACGTCCTGCATCCCGCGCGCCGCCACCGTCTCCTGGAAGCAGTCGAAGACCCGCTCGTAGCGCTCGTAGATGCGGCCGGTCTGGGTCTCGTAGGCCTCCTTCCAGACCGTCTGCTCCTCGTAGCCGCCGTAGCGCTTGCCGTCGATGACCACCTGGAAGGAGTAGGTGCCGTCGGCGTTCTGCCGCCAGTCGGTCTTCTCCGGGAAGAGGTCGACGCAGATCACCTTGGAGCGGCCCCCCAGGCGGGCGGCCCGGGCCAGCACCACCGCCGAGCGGCCGCACCAGGAGCCCACCTCGATGATGTCGCCCTCCAGCCCGGTGGTGGCCATGGTGAGGGTGAAGAGCGCGGTGAGCTGGTCGATGGGCGTCCAGCCCGGCACGTCGCGGACCAGCTCCTCCAGCTGGGCGATGATGGGGCGCGTCACGGCGCCGGGCGGCGGTGGCGCGGGCGGCGCGGTGGTGGCGGCGGTGGTGGCGGCAGTGGTCATGGGGATCCGTCGGGGGTCAGGAGGCGAGGACGGCGGCGGCCGCCTCGACGCAGCGGTCTTCCTCGGCCGGCGTCAGGGCGGGGTGGATGGGGAGCGACACGGTGGAGGCGAAGTGGGCCACGGCCACCGGGAAGAGCCGGTCGTCGAGCCCCATGGCGCGGTGGAGGAGCAGGTCGACGCCGCGGCGCACCTGGACGCCGCGGGCCAGGAAGGCGGCCTGGCAGCCCTCCAGCCCACCGGCCGGCGCCACCGGGAAGCGGAAGAACATGCTGCGGGCCATGGCCGGGCGGCGCAGGCAGGCCGGAGCCGCCACCTCGAGGGCCGCGGCGTAGCGCGCGGCCAGGCGCCGCCGCCGCTCCAGCCCCTCGGGGTAGCGGTCCAGCTGGGAGAGGGCCAGGGCGGCCGCCAGGTCGGAGAGCGGCGCCGGCACGCGGGCGCAGGGCGCCTCCCGCGACCCGTCGCGCAGCCGCCGCAGCACCTCGGCCAGGGCGGGGTCGCGGGCCGCGGCCAGGCCACCCTCCCCGGCCGTCAGGCACTTGGTGGGGTGAAGGGAGAGCACGGCCACGTCGGCCTCCAGCGGCCGGGACCCCGCCGCGCCCAGCGCCTGGGCGCAGTCCTCGATGATCGGGACCCCGAGGGCGCGGAAGGCGCCCACCTCGGCGAAGACGCCGTACTGGTGCGGCACGATGACGGCGCGGGTGCGCGGCCCGAGGTGCCGGGCGGCGTCGGCGGCGCGGACCACCCAGTCGTCGCCCACGTCGCACAGCACCGGCGTCGCGCCGCAGGACAGCACCGCCTCCAGCACCGAGACGCAGACGTAGGTCGGCAGGATCACCTCGTGCCCCGGCCCCACCCCCAGGCCGCGCAGCGCCAGCACGAGCGCCGCGGTGGCGCTGCCCACGGCCACCGCCTCGGCCGCGCCCACCCACCCGGCCAGCCGCTGCTCCAGCCGGCGCGCCAGCGCGCCCTGCCCCAGCATGCGGCCCTCCAGCACGGCGGCCACCGCCGCCTGGTCGGCCGGGGTGATCCAGGGGCGGGAGTGCAGGACGGGCACCATCAGGCCCCCTTGAGCTCCTGGATGAGGTCGGCGTAGCCGCGCCCCTCCTCGGGCCAGCGGGTCTGCGCCCAGTCCGGGCACTGGCCGCAGAAGGCGTGAGACCGGTAGTCGCCGCCCAGGTGGGCCTGGCGCAGCCGGTCGTAGAAGGCGCCCCGCCAGGTCTCGGCGATGGTGGTGGTGCGGTAGTCGGCCACCGACGACCCGTGCGACCAGTCGGCCGGACAGAAGGCCAGGAAGCCGCGCGGGTTGAGCACCAGCCGCTCCCACGGGTAGACGCAGGCCCTGCGGGGCTGGCCCGCCTGGGCGGTCCGCAGCGCCGCGGCCACCGAGCCGACCGCGCCGGCGGCCGAGTGGAGCCGCCGCACCACCACCCGCTCCACCCCCTGGTCGGTCCAGTAGCGCTGGAAGTCGGCCGCCTCGGCGGCGTTCTCGGGCTGCTCGATGAAGCTGACCACCACCTTGGTGGCCGCGCGCGACTGGCGGATCCAGTCGAGCAGCCGGAGCACGTTGCGGCGGGTCACCTCCAGGTCCCCGTTCACCCGGATCTTCGCGTAGGTCTCCGGGCGGAAGGCGTCGATGCTGATGTCGATCATGTGGACGCCGGACTCGAGGAGCCGCTGCGTCCGCTGCTCGTTCATGATGGTGCCGTTGGTGGTGAGCGTGACGTAGACCCCGGAGGTCCGCGCCGCGTACTCGATCATCTCGTAGCCGCCCGGGTGGACCAGCGGCTCGCCCTCGCTGGAGTAGCGGATGTACTGGGTGTGCCCCCGGCCGTGGGTCCGGACCTCGTCCACCGCCTTGGCGTTCAGCTCCGCGCCCAGCTGGGCCCCGCTGTAGTGCTCCGACTTCTTGAAGGCCGGGTGCGGGCAGTGGGTGCAGGCCAGGTTGCAGATCTCGGTGACGTCGATGATCACCTGCGACGGGAAGACCGCCGAGAGGCGTCCCCCGAAGCCGTGGGCCGGGGCGGCCGGCGCCTCGGTCGCGGCGCTCACGGCGCCTCCAGGCGCAGCCCGGCCGACCGCGGCGCCGCCGCCGCCGGCCGCAGCGCGGCGCGGTACACCTCCGCGAACGCCGTCATGACGTCCTCGGCGTCGGCCAGGGTCATGCTGGCGCTGATGGGCAGCGTCATCACCGAGGCGGCCAGCGCGTCGGTGACCGGCAGCTCCGGCGCCGCGTTGCCCTGCGTGTAGAGCGGCATGCGGTGCAGCGGCGCGTAGTGGATGCTGGCGCCGATGTTCCGCTCGCGCAGCGCCAGGATGAAGGTGTCGCGGTCCTGGCGCAGCTTCTGGACGGGCAGCACCACCGGGAAGAGGTGGCGGGCGTGGGCCGCCTCCCCCAGGCCGCGCTGGACCCGGATGTCCGGGTCGAGGTGGCGCAGCGCCTCGAGGTAGAGACCGGCGACGCCGCGGCGGGTGGCCGCGAACTCCGCCTGGCGCGCCAGCTGGACCCGCCCGATGGCGGCGTTCAGGTCCGTGAAGTTCATCTTGTAGCCCAGCTCCTCGAGCGCGAAGTAGAGCATGGCGCGCGGCTGGGTGAAGCGGTTCCAGGCGTTGTTGGGCAGCGCGTTCTGGCGCAGCGAGCGCAGCCGGTCGGCCACCGCCGGGTCGGCCAGCGCGATGGCCCCGCCCTCGCCGGTGGAGAGGTTCTTGTTGGCGTAGAAGCTGAAGCAGGTGAGGTGGCCCGAGCTGCCCACCGTGGCCCCGCCCTGGAAGCGCGAGCCGAAGGCGTGGGCCGCGTCCTCCACCACCGCCACGCCGGCCGGCACCGCCGCGCGGATGCCGGCGATGTCGGCGGCCAGCCCGCCGTAGTGGACCGGCAGCACCGCCCGGGTGCGCGGGCCGAGGCGGGCCCGCACCGTCTCGGGGGTGAGGCAGAGCGTCTCGGGATCCACGTCGGCGAAGACCGCGGTGGCGCCCAGGTAGAGGGCGGCGTTGGCGGTGGCGCACCAGGTCAGGCTGGGCACGATGACCGCGTCGCCCGGGCGGATGCCGCTGGCCAGCATGGCCAGGAAGAGCGCCGAGGTGCAGGAGTTGACCGTCACCACGTGGGGGGCGCCCAGGTAGGCCGCCAGCTCCGCCTCGAAGGCCAGGGTCTCCTTGCCCATGCCGATCCAGCCGGTGCGCATGACCCGCGCCACCGCCTCGATCTCGCGGTCGGAGAAGTTGGGCTTGCCGAACGGCAGGTACTCCCGCTGCGGCCGCCCGGCGCCGGGCGCGGGGTCCTCGTGGCCCCTGGCCAGCTGCGTCGCCTCGCTCATGGCGCCTTCCTCCAGACGGTGCGGTTCACGTAGTCCACGTACGACAGGATGATCTGCACGACCTTCATCGAGACGTCGGGCTCCAGGTAGTCGGGCGGCAGGCCGGCCCGCTGGCCCGGGCCGCGGCTGGTCACCAGCGCCACCGCCTGCAGCACCCGCGCGGCGTCCAGGCCGCACATCACCAGGGTGCCGGCGTCCATCCCCTCGGGCCGCTCGTGGGCCTCGCGCAGGGTCACCGCCGGGAAGCCCAGCAGCGCGCTCTCCTCGGTGATGGTGCCGCTGTCGGAGAGGACGCAGCGGGCGCGCTGCTGCAGCGCCACGTAGTCGAAGAAGCCGAAGGGCGGCAGGAGGCGCACCCCCTGCCCCTCCAGCCCCTGGGTCCCGCCGGCCAGCGCCTCCAGGCGGGCCCGGGTGCGCGGGTGGGTCGAGACCACCACCGGCAGCCGCCAGCGCCCGGCCAGGGCCCGCAGCGTCTCCAGGATGGCGCCCAGCCGCGCCGGGTCGTCGACGTTCTCCTCCCGGTGCGCGCTCACCACGAAGTACCCGTGCGGCGCCAGGCCCAGCCTGGCCAGCACCGGCGAGGCGGCGATCTGGGCGGCGTGGTGATCCAGCACCTCCTTCATGGTCGAGCCGGTCTTGATGACCGTCTCGGGCCGCAGCCCCTCGGCCAGCAGGTAGCGGCGGGCGTGCTCGGTGAGCGGCATGTTCACGTCGGAGAGGTGGTCCACCACCTTGCGGTTCAGCTCCTCCGGCACCCGCTGGTCGAAGCAGCGGTTGCCGGCCTCCATGTGGAAGACCGGGATCTTGCGCCGCTTGGCCGGGATGACGCTCAGGCAGGTGTTGGTGTCGCCGTAGAGCAGCAGGGCGTCGGGCCGCTCGCGCTCCAGCACCGCGTCGGCCTTGACGATGACGTCGGCGATGACCTGCGCCACCCCCTGCCCACCCACGCCCAGCAGGTGGTCGGGCGCCCGGATGCCCAGCTCGTCGAAGAACACCTGGTTGAGCTGGTGGTCGTAGTTCTGGCCGGAGTGGACCAGCACGTGGTCGGTGTGCCGCTCCAGGGCCGCGATGACCCGGCTGAGCTTGATGACCTCGGGGCGGGTGCCCACGATGGTCATGACCTTGAGGCGCTTGGGTTCGGTCATGGTGGTCCCCTCAGGCCAGCAGCTCGCCGCCGTCCTTCACCACCGCCTGGTCCGGCATGAGGCAGTGGCGGCGCAGCAGGGCGGCGGTCTCCTCCAGGTCCAGCACCAGGTCGGAGGAGCTGAACTCCTTCTGCAGGGCCGGCGGCTGGCGCTGGTCGGCGTCGCGGATCAGCTCGGGCAGCATGGGCAGGATGGCGTAGTAGTCCCCGCGCACGATGCAGCGGCGGGCCTCCTCGTCGGAGATCATGATCTCGTCCAGCTTCTCGCCGGGGCGGATGCCGGTCACCTGGATGGGCACGTCGCGCTGGCCCACCAGCGCCCTGGCCACGTTCATGACCGTGGCCGAGGGGGCCCGCGGCACCAGGGTCTCGCCGGCCCGCGCCGTGCGCAGCGCGGCGATGAGGGTGTCCACCGCGGTGTCCAGGCTGAGCAGGAAGCGGGTCATCTCCGGCACCGTCACCGTGACCGGGCCGCCGTGGGCGATCTGGTCGAGGAAGAGCGGCACCACCGAGCCGCGCGAGGCCAGCACGTTGCCGTAGCGGATGCAGACGAAGCGGGTCTTCGGCACCAGGATGTTGGCGGCCACGAAGATGCGCTCCTGGATGGCCTTGGTCATGCCCATGGCGTTGACCGGCTTGCAGGCCTTGTCGGTGCTCACCCCCACCACCACCTCCACCGGGTAGTCGTGGTCCTTGAGCGCCTGCACGATGTTGGCGGCGCCCAGGCAGTTGGTGGCCACCGCCTGCTCCGGGAAGTACTCGCAGGTGGGGACCTGCTTCATGGCGGCGGCGTTGATGACCACGTCGGCCTCGCGCATGGCGGAGCAGACGTCCGGGTAGCTGCGCACGTCGCCGATGCGGAAGGAGATGGTGCGGGCGAAGTTCTCGTAGATGACCTCCTCGGTGGTGGTCTTCCGGTCGAGGTAGGCCAGCCGCATGACGTGCTGCTTGGCCTCGTCGCGCGAGAGGATGATGATCCTGGCCGGCACGCCCAGCTCGCCCGCCAGCAGGCGCCGCACCAGCTTCTTGCCCATCGAGCCGGTGCCGCCGGTCACCAGGACCCGCTTGCCGTGGAGGTTCATGTCCCGCTCCCTCTGCGCCGGACGGCCTCAGCCAGCTCGTCCAGCATGGCGTCCCAGCTGGGGACGCGGTAGGTGGTCCTGGCCCGGAGGGCCGAGGCGTCGAGGCTCCGGTCGCAGGTGAAGTCGTCGTCCGGCGTGAGCGTCACGTCGGTGCGTCCCAGCCGGCGCGCCAGGCGCGTCAGCAGGTCGTGCTTGTCGATGGGCTGCGAGGCCAGGTGCCACACGCCGCACAGGTCGGGCGCCTCGCTGACCAGCGCCTCGATGGCGCGGGCCAGCTCCTGGGTGGTGAGGCCGCTGTAGATGGCCCGGCGGTACCCCCGCACCGGCCCGCGCTGGGCCAGGAACCACTCCACCAGGCTGCCGGCCCGCCCCAGCTCCAGGCCGATGATGGAGGTGCGCAGGGTCAGGCAGCCGGGCCCGTCCACCTCGCCGAGCAGCTTGGTGCGGCCGTAGAGATCCGTGGGGTCGGGCGTGTCGGTCTCGCGGTAGTTGCCCCGCGCCCCGGAGAAGACGCAGTCGGTGCTGAGGTGGATGAGGCGCGCCCCGGCGGCCGCGCAGGCCCGCGCCAGCCGGTGCGGGTAGAGGGCGTTCACCTCCAGGCTGGGGAGCTCCTCGTGGGCGGTCGGGCGCTGCTTGACCAGGCCCACGGCGTTGACCACCAGCTCGGGCCGGACCGCGGCCAGCGCGCCCACCAGGTCGTCCAGCCGGCGCACGTCCACCCCGTAGAGCGCCCGGTCGCCGAAGCGGGCCCGGTGCGCCGCGTAGGCCGGCGCCAGCTGGCGCAGGGTGACCTGCACGTCGTGGCGGGGCGCCCAGCTCTCCAGGAGCTGGTGCCCCAGCATGCCGTCGCCGCCGAAGACGAGGATCTTCATGGTCCGTCCAGGAGCGTGAGCGTAGCGCCCCGCCGGGGGGGGGCCACAAATCGGCCGGTGGCGCGGGAGGGGCTCACCCGCTCCTCACCCGGCCCGGTTGACGCGCAGGCCGCGCGGCGCCTGGGCCCGCGGCGGGTCGATGAAGCGGCCGCCCGCCTGGTGGCCGGCGCCGGGGCCGGTGCGCACCCAGCGCGCCCGGGTGAACTGGCGCAAGGCCTCGAGCAGCTCGCCGGGCTCCAGCAGCAGGATCTCCGGGAAGCGCTCCTTGCCCGAGCGGCCGATCACCTGCATGACCCGCGCGCCGGCCTCCTCCACGGTGGGCTGGTCGGGCCGGCCGGGATCCAGCGCCAGCAGCAGGGCCACCGGATCGTCGGGCCCGAAGGCCTGCAGGAAGTCGAGCACGGTGGAGATCCACTCGCTGCCGTCCCAGGCCGGCTCGAGCAGGTAGGCTTCACGGAGAGTGGACACGGTGGCTCCAGGCGCGGCGGGCGCGCAGGGCGAGGGGGCTGGGGGTGGGGCGGGCGCGGGCGGCGGCGCCGCGGCGGCGCCCCGGCGCGCCGCCAGGGTCCGGTAGCGCGCCAGCCACCCCGCGGCGTCGGCCTCGATGGTGGGGGCCACCGGCGCCGGTCGCAGCCGCGCCAGCCTGGACGGGTCGTCGGCCAGCGACTGCAGGCAGGCGGCCAGCTCCCCCGGCGCCAGCGGGTCGAAGAGCAGGCCGTTCTCCCCGTGCCGCACCGCCTCGGGCAGGCCGCCCACCCGGGAGGCCAGCACCGGCAGGCCGGCCGCCAGCGCCTCCCGGGCGGTGAAGCAGTAGCTCTCCACCAGGGAGGGCACCACCACCACGTCGAGGCGGGCCAGCAGCCCGGGCAGGTCGGCGGGCTGGTAGGGGCCGCGCAGCGTGATGCGCGGGTCGGTGGCGCGCCGCGCCAGCTCGGCCAGCGCCTCGGGCGCGCCGCCTCCGGCGATCTCCAGGCGCACGTCGCCGCGCACCGCCGCGAAGGCCTCCACCAGGGAGAGGACGTTCTTCACCCCCTGGATCGAGCCGATGTAGCCGAAGGTGAGCGGCCGGGCCGGGCGCGGCGGCGCCGGGGCCAGCACCGGCAGCCCCAGGGGCGCCACCTCGATGGCGCCCCCACCCGCGCCGGCGCGGTCGAAGGCACGGGCCACGAAGGCCGACGGGGCGGTCACCAGGTCGGCGGCGGCCAGAGTGGCCCGCCCGGCCTCCAGGCGCGCCGAGAGGAAGCCCAGGGTGGGGGCGCGCTGGGCCGGGCCGAGCCCCTGCCAGGCCTCTCCCATGAGGCAGGCGGCGCAGCCGGCGGCCGACTCGGGGCCGTCGCAGGCCGGCCGGCCCGGCGCGACGAACAGGTGGGTGCGCGGGCAGATGAGCCAGAAGTCGTGCAGGGTGAGCGCCACCGGCAGGCCGGCCGCCCCGGCCACCGCCACCAGCGACATGGGGAACCGGAGGGTGTGGTGGAAGTGGACCAGGTCGTAGCGCCCGGCGGCCAGGAGGGCGGCGAAGGCCGCCTCGGCCTCAGGCTGCGACAGCGTGGCGGTCGAGTCGCCGGCCGGGGCCGAGAGCCGCCGGACCGGGACGCCCTGGAACAGGTCCGCCTCGACGGCGCTGCCCCGCGCCGACGGCGCCCCCGGGTGGAGGACCGTGACCTGGCACCCCTGCCCCTGGAGCGCTCGCGCCAGGTTGAGGGCGTAGGTCTCGACCCCGCCCCAGTTGTGCGGAGGGAAGCTGTGGGTGACGAGCAGGACGTTCACGGGCGATTCCCTGGCGAGGCGTCACGAGGGCGACAGCCCTGCTGGGATTGCAAGAACGTCGCCTGGCCAGCCCGGCCGCGAATCTCGGGGGAAACCGTCGGGTTGGCCGGGGCGCGGGCCCTGCCCGGCCGGAGCCGTCAGCGGGTTGACGCGGCCCCACCCTTGCAGTCAGGTCACCCGCGGCAGGCCCGTCCCCGCACGGGCGGGCGGAAAGGGATCACCCGAGATGGCCTCGACCGGTGTTGCAGGGGAGCCCCTCGTCTCCATCGTCATCCCGGCCTGGAACAAGTGGGACTTCACCTTCCGCTGCCTGGTCTCGCTGCTCGAGCAGACCCGCGGCGTGCCGTACGAGACCATCGTGGTGGACAACGGCTCCACCGACGAGACGGCGGTGGCCCTGCCGCTGCTGCCCGGGATCCGGGTGCAGCGCAACGACCAGAACCTGGGGTTCTCGCGGGCCTGCAACCAGGGCGCGGCCCTGGCCCGCGGCCGCTACCTGCTCTTCCTCAACAACGACACCGAGGCGCGGCCCGGCTGGCTGCCGCCCCTGGTGGCGCCGCTGGAGCGCGACCCCGGCATCGCGGTGGCGGGGGCCAAGCTGCTCTTCCCCGACGGCACGCTGCAGCACGCCGGCGTCGGGGTGGCCTACGCCGACCCGCTCCCGGTCTTCCCGTTCCACCTCGACTACCGCAAGCCGGCCGGCGCCAGCACCCGGCCGCTCGAGCTGTCGGCGGTGACCGCCGCCTGCCTGCTGATCCGGGCCGAGGTCTTCCGCGAGCTGGGCGGCTTCGACGAGGCCTTCCTGAACGGCTACGAGGACATGGACCTGTGCTTCAAGGTCCGCGAGTCCGGGCGGCGCGTGGTCTACGTGCCGGAGAGCGTGCTCGTCCACCACGAGTCGGTGAGCGACGGCCGCTTCCTCAAGGCCAGGGAGAACGAGGACCTGCTGCAGCGCCGCTGGATGGGGCGCTTCACCGCCTTCGACGTGGACCGCCGCCGGGGGCCGCCCCCGCCGCCGCCCGCGGCCGGGCGCCCGCCCCTCTCGGTGGTGGTGCCGACGCTGGACGCGCTGCGCACCATCGCGCCGTGCCTGGAGGACCTGGCCGCCAACCTCGGGCCGGCCGACGAGCTCCTGGTGGCCGACGCCGGCTCGACCGACTGCACGCTGCAGTTCGTCCGGCGCTTCGCCGCCGAGCACCCCGGCCTGGTGCGGGTGGTGGAGGGGCCTTTGGGCCTGCCGGCGGCGGCCCGGGCCGGCCTGGCCGCGGCCTCGCGGGGGGTGGCGCTGCTGGTCCACCCGGCCCTGCGCTCGCCGCTCGGCTTCGCCGACAAGCTGGCCTCGGCCCTGGCGCGCCTCGGGGCCGGCGCCCTGATCGCCATCCCCGTGCCGGGCGTCGGCTTCTGCGCCGCGGGCGGGCTGGCGGCGCTGCGCGCCCTGGGCGGCGCCGCGCCGGAGGTGCTCTTCCAGGACGCCGCCCCGGCCCTGGAGGCGGCCGCGCGGCGGAGCGGCGCCGGCCGGCTGGTGATCACGGCCCCGGCGGCCTGACGGCGCAGAGGGGCCTCTCAGGCGCCCGGCTGGCCGGCCGCCCCGCGCCCGGCCAGGTAGCCCGACAGGATGGCCACCCCGAGCCCGGTGCCGTCGGCCGCGTGCTCGTGGCCGCCGATGAGGGCGCCGGCGGCGAAGAGCCGGAAGTGGACCGGCAGGCCGTCCTCGCCGAGCGGCCGGCAGGAGGGGTCCACCATCAGGCCGGCCGCCAGCAGCGGCTGCGCCGAGAGCCGCTGCCGCACCGTCAGCGAGGCGGCCGGGCGGGTGGCCAGCCGGACGCCGGAGGCGCCCGACTCCGAGGCCAGCACCGGCAGGGCCAGCAGCGGCTCGCGCAGGGCGCCGCCGCGCACCAGCCCGCCGCCGAGGAACCGCCCGGTGGCCAGCACCCAGGCCGGCGCGGTGATCTCGAGGTCGGCGCCGGCCTCCCGCGCGGTGGTGACCGCCGCCGCCCGCCCCGGCCTGCCCCCGGGCGCGAGCTCGCCGTGCACCACCTCCACGCCGGCCTCGCGCAGCCGCGCCAGCAGGGCCGCGTCGAGCCGCAGGCCCGGCACGCTGGGCGGATCCGACATCACCTCGGCCACGGGCAGGCCGGCCGCCGCCGCCACCCGCTGCGCCACCCGCGCCGCCGGGTCGAGCCCCAGCACCGGCGGCAGCAGCGCCACCGCGGCCCTCGGCGGCAGCGCCAGGCGCAGCGCCGCGCCGAGCGCCTCGGCCGCCCCCGGCGCCTCCAGGGCCCGGGCCAGCTCGACCGGCCGCGCCTGGGCCAGCGCCGGCCCCACCGGCCAGGCCACCTCCACCGCCAGCGCCGCCGGGCCCCCCACCGCGGTGCGCGCCGCCACCCCGGCGGCCACCAGCCCGGCGTCGAAGCCGAGGTGCCCGCCGAAGCCGGCCACCACCAGGAGCCCGCGCACCCGCCTGAGGTCGCCCGCGGCCTGGGTGCGCTGGCAGAGCGCCGCCTCGGCCACCGCCCCGGAGACGTGGGCCAGGAAGCGCGGCCGCCCGTCGGCAGGCTCGAGGACCGCCGACAGCTCGGCCCCCGCGAACCCCAGCGCCTCCTCCAGCGCCGCCACCCCGAGCCGGGCGTAGGGGTGCTCGGGGCGCCGCTCCGCCAGCCGCCGCGCCGACTCGAGGGGCGAGCGGCGGTCGAGCAGCAGGTCGGACGGCAAGGCGTCCAGGTCCGGCGCCACCCCGATGGCCCCGCCGGAGAGCGCGCTGGCCCCGGGGGCGCGCCGCACCAGGATCACCGTGGCGCCGGCGGCGCGCGCCGCCAGCGCCGCCACGGCGCCGGCCAGGCCGCCGCCCACCACCAGCACCTGCGCGGAGAGCGCCCTCACCGGCCCACCCCCCAGTGGGCGCCGCGCAGGAGCTCCTCCTGCTGGAGCTGGGCGCCGTCCAGCACCACCCGCCGCTCCCGCCACCCCACCTCCAGCAGGTCGGCCAGCTCGGCGCGCACCTGCCCGGGCGACCAGCCCAGCTCGCGCCCGGCCAGCTGCGCCGCCAGGCGGGCGCAGTCCAGGCCGCCGCAGCCGCAGACCGCCAGCTTGCAGCGCGAGCGCAGGTCGCGCAGCCGCCGCACCAGCTCGTGGCGCAGGCAGTGGACCACCTCGGCCGCCAGCAGGCCGGCGTCCCGGCACACCACCAGCCGCAGCCGCGGGTCCTCGTCGCACAGCCGGAGCACGGCCTCGGCCCGCGCGCCGTGGCGGTAGGCCACCCTCGCCACCACCGGGGCGGCCACCTGGTGGCGCGCCGCCAGCGCCGCCACGTCGGGCACGGCCTCGCCGCCCGGCAGCGCCACCTGGTGGGTGCGGCACGGCACCGGGGGGTTGGCCCAGCAGCGCCAGGATCCGGTCGGTGGCCTCCTCGGCCTGCACCCGGTAGGAGGCCAGCTTGCCCCCCACCAGCGAGAGCAGCCCGGCGGCCCCCTCGGCGGCGTGGTCGCACAGCTCGTGCTCGCGCGACAGGGCGTCCTCGTTCGGCCCCCAGGCGTGCAGGGTGGTGCGCAGGCCGCACCAGGCCCGCGTCACCCGGGCCTGCCGCACCGCCGGCAGCAGCGAGGCGGCGCCGGCCAGGAGGTACTCGACCTCGTCGTGGGTCACCTCCAGGTCGTCCGGGTCGCCGTGGAAGTCGTCGTCGGTGGTGCCGATCCAGGTCTCGTCCTCGTGCGGATAGGCGAACATCTGCCGCCCGTCGATGGCGGCGCAGATCACCGCGAAGTCCGACAGCCGCCGGTCGAGCGTGAGGTGGACCCCCTTGCCCGGCCGCATCCGCACCGTGGCGCCGCTGCGGGCCGCCAGCCCCGGCGACCAGGCGCCGGTGGCGTTGAAGACCACCGGGGCCCGGGCCACGCCGGTCTCGCCGGTCAGGGCGTCGAGCCAGCGCACCCCGGAGACCCGCCCCCCCTCGCGCAGCACCTCGCGCGCCTCGGTCCAGGTGCGCACCTCGGCGCCGTGCTCGCGGGCCGCCAGGGCGTTCACCACGCAGAGCCGGTGCCCGTCGATGCCCCACTCGTCGAAGGTGACGGCCCCGTGCAGCCCCGGGCGCAGCCCCGGCTCGAGCGCGTAGAGCTCGGCGGCCGTGAGCCGCGCCGAGGGCTGGCCGCGCTTGAGCGGCTGGAACTTGTCGTAGGCGCCGAAGAAGGCCTCGGTGGCGTAGTGGACCGCCCGCTCCCAGGGGCCCGGCGCGGCGCCCCTGGAGGTGAAGGGCAGCAGGAACGGCACGCGGAAGAGCAGGTGCGGCGCGATGCGCTGGATGAAGCCGGAGTCGGTGGCGGCCAGCCGGGTGACCGCCGGGTCGGACAGCATGTAGCGCGGCCCGCCGTGGATCATCCCGGAGCTGGCGCCCGACGCGCCGCTGGCCAGGTCGCCCTTCTCCAGCAGCAGCACCCGCAGCCCGCGCTGGGCGCAGTCGCGGGCCGTGCCGAGCCCGTTGACGCCGCCGCCGAGGATGATGACGTCGTAGGTCACGGGGCCCCTCGGGTCAGGCGCCGCGCTGCACGTCCACGCCCACCAGCCGCGCCAGCGCCAGCAGCGCAGGCTGGGGCCCGGTCATGATCCAGGTCCCGGCCCCGGCCAGCAGGCGCGTCCAGCCGGCGTCGTCCACCGGCGCCTCGGTGAGCAGCAGGTCCACCTCGACGCCCTCGACGGCCCGCACCAGCGCCTCCGGCGGCGGGGACAGGAGCCCCGGCGGCAGCGCCACCCCCAGGGTCACGCCGGCGTTGCCGGAGAGGCCGGCGGCCAGGCCGGCCACCGCCTCCAGCCAGGCGTCCTCGGGGTTGTCGAGGTCCGGGGTGACCAGCACCTTCACGGCGCGCGAGCCGCGCCAGGGGTCGGGCAGGGCGGCGGCGGCCTGGCCGAGGGGCTCGGCGGGCCGGGCCGTCAGCACCGCCCGCACCAGGGTCAGCCCGTCGGCCACCTTGGCCGCCTCGGCGCCCAGCGCCTCGCAGAGCTTCCGCAGCACCTCGGCGGCCTCCCCCGGGGCGGAGCGCACCACCGTGACGTCGTCGTCCACCAGGAACCCGGCGGCCAGCACGGTCTCCAGCGCGGTGCCGATGGAGCGCGGGCTGCGGCCGGCGCTGGCCGGCCAGCGCCCCTCCCCGAGCAGCGCCAGCAGCGCGGCCTCGTGCGAGCCGTTGTGGGCCGCCGCCACCAGCCGCCCGCCGTCGGAGAGCCAGCGGCGCAGGTGCTGCAGGGTGGGCCCGGGCGCCAGCAGGCTGGAGAGGTCCTCCACCAGCAGGACGTCGAAGTAGCCGTCGGCGTAGGGCAGCTCGGGGGCGGCGTCGGGCGAGACCCGGTAGGTGGCGGTCAGGCGGGACCGGGTCAGGCCGCGGGCGCAGGCGTCGAGGCCCACCACCTCCAGGGCCCCGGCGGCCAGCAGGCCGGCGCCGAGCTCGCCGTCGCCGCAGTTGAGGGCCAGGATCCGCTTGCCGGCCGGCGCGGCCATGGCCACCACGTCCTCGAGCGAGAGCGGCGGCGTGGCGGGCGAGGTGGCGGTGGACATGGGGGGGCTCCTCTGGTCGGCGGATGGCTCGCGGTGCGGCGGCGAGGGGGCGGTGGAGGGCGCGGCGGGCGGCGGCGGGGGCGCCGGGCGGGCCGGGGTGGAGGCGGCGGGCCGGACGGGCGGCGTGCCGCCCACCAGCGGCGCCAGGATGGCCGCGGCGTCGCGGCGCGACATGAGCTCGAACCCCAGGGCGGCGCGCCGGGCCCGCTCGGCCGGGTCCTGCACCAGCCGCCGGCAGGTCTCCACCAGCCCCTGGTACGGCGCGAAGGCCACCGCCGCCTCGAGCTCGCGCTCCTCGGCCGGGTCGGCGCCGCGCTCCGAGACCACGCAGCGCCGATTGGCCAGCAGGTAGGAGACCCGCACCACCTCGAAGACCTTGGCCTCGAAGTAGTGGACGTTGAGCACCACCTTGGCGCGGGCGATGAGCCGGTCGCGCGCCTCGCCGTACACCCCGAAGACCGCCTCCACCCGCAGCCCGGCGGCGCGCAGGGCGTCGAGCACGGCCAGGCGGCGCGGGTTGACCGAGCCGTAGAAGAGGACGTCCAGGTCCTCCAGGGGCGCCGGCGGGATGCGGGTCAGCTCGGGCACCCAGCCGATGGGCACCACCCGGGGGCGGTCCAGGCCGAGCTCGGCGTAGCGGGCGGCGTTGCGCTCGCTGTAGTCCCACACCGGGTGGCGCCGGAAGAGCGCCAGGAGCTGGGGCGTCAGCCAGGGCGAGCCCGGCTCGATCTGCTCCAGGTTGTAGAGGATGGCGTCCGGCGCCAGCCGCAGCGGGTGGCCGGGCAGCAGGTTGGAGCCGAGGACGATGGCGGTGCGCCCGGCCGGGGCGTCGGGCCCCAGCACCACGTCGTGCCCCAGCGCCGCCAGGGCGTGGAGGAGCGTCTCCCCCACCTCCTGGAAGGCGGCCGCGTGGAGGTATCCCGGCGGCTGGACGACGGTGACGGCGTAGCGCGCCATGGTCCCCCGCCAGGGCCCGCTACGTGCTCGGCTCCACCGTGCTCTTCACGTACAGGTCGCGCAGCTGCTTGGGGTCGACGTCGCCGGGGGCGCCGGTCATGAGGTCGGTGCCCTTCTGCGACTTGGGCCAGGCCACCACGTCGCGCAGCGACTCGGCGCCGGTCAGCAGCATGACCAGGCGGTCCATGCCGAGGGCGATGCCGCCGTGCGGCGGGGCGCCCATCTTGAGCGCGTCGAGCAGGAAGCCGAACTTGCTCCGGGCGTCCTCGTCGGAGATGCCCATGGCCTTGAAGACCCGCGCCTGCACGGCCGGGTCGTGCAGGCGGATGGAGCCGCCGCCGATCTCGAAGCCGTTGAGCACGCAGTCGTAGCGGTAGCAGTCCACCTTGCCCGGGTCGGTCTCGAGGTACTGGAGACACTCGTCGTGCGGCCGGGTGAAGGCGTGGTGGGCCGCGGCCCACTGGCCGCTCTCCTCGTCGAACTCGAAGAGCGGGGGGTTGATGACCCAGAGGAAGCGCCAGCTCCCGCCCGAGCCGTACTCGGGGATCAGGCCCATGCGCTTGCCGAGGTGCAGCCGCAGGTTGGCCATGACGGTCTGGACCACCGACTCCTTGCCGAACTGGAAGAGCAGCAGGTCGCCCGGGGCCGCGCCGCAGGCGGCGTTGATGGCCTGGCGCAGCTCGGCGGTGATGGTCTTGGCGAAGGGTGACTGGGTCCACTCCCCGCCCTCGCCCACCTTGGCGCGGGCCAGCCCCTTCGAGCCCATGCCCTTGACGTACTCCTCCAGCTTGTCGATCTCGGTGCGCGAGAGGTTGGCGGAGGCCGGCACCTTCATGCCCTTGACGAGGCCCTTGGCCTCGACCGCCTCCTTGAGCAGCGGCACGCCGCCGCCGTCGTGCTGCCGCACCAGGTCGGTGAGCACCACGTGCTCCATGCCGAAGCGCAGGTCGGGCTTGTCGTTGCCGTACCGGTCCATCGACTCGTAGAAGGGCATGCGCTGGAACGGGCGCGGGATCTCGACCCCCAGCACCTCCTTCCAGAGCTTCACGATCAGCCCCTCGATGGCGTCGAAGATGTCGTCCTGGACCACGAAGGACATCTCCACGTCGATCTGGGTGAACTCGGGCTGGCGGTCGAGGCGCAGGTCCTCGTCGCGGAAGCAGCGCACGATCTGGAAGTACTTGTCGAAGCCCGCGATCATGTAGAGCTGCTTGAAGAGCTGCGGGCTCTCGGCCAGCGCGTAGAACTTGCCGGGGTTGAGGCGGCTGGGCACCAGGAAGTTGCGGGCGCCGCCCGGCGTGTACTTCACCATGAACGGGGTCTCGAGCTCGAGGAACCCCTTGTCGGTGAAGTAGTTGCGGGTCAGGTGGTTGACCCGGGCGCGGGTCATCAGGGAGCGCTGCAGCGGGGCCCGCCGCAGGTCCAGGAAGCGGTACTGCAGGCGCTTCTCCTCCGCGGTGTCGAGCTTCTCCTCGATCTGGAAGGGGGTCGGCTCGCTGCGGTTGAAGATCTCCAGCTCGAAGGCGTGGACCTCGATCTCGCCGGTCCTGAGCTTGGAGTTGACGTTGCCGCCGCGCGAGACCACCTTGCCGCGCACGCCCACGCAGTACTCCAGGCGCAGCTGGCCGGCCAGGTCGTGCACCTCGGGCCGCACGTCCTCCTCGAAGACCACCTGCGTCACGCCCTCGCGGTCGCGCAGGTCGATGAAGACCGCGCCGCCGTGGTCCCGCCGGTTGTTGACCCAGCCGAAGAGGATGACCTCCTGCCCCTCCTCCGCCTTGGTCAGCTGTCCACAGCTGTGGGTCCGCTTGAGCTCGGTGATGAAGCGCGCCACGTCTGGCCTCCAGAAGGTCCTGCGCAGGTGAAGACGGGCAGCTAACACCGCGAAAGGACGGAGGTCAAGGACGTGCGACGGGCGCGGCGCGGCGACGCTGCCCGCGGCCGCCGGGAGTGTTCGGGCTGCATTCCTGACCGTTCGCCGCCCGGTAAAGAACGCCACCCGGCCACCCCTCCTCGGGCCTAACCATCCGGGATCACGGGGTCAGGCCACCTGGCCCGGTGTGTGCTTTCCCTCCAGGCATGGAGCAGGCGCGCCGTCCCAAGGCGCTGCAGAGGAGCACCCGTGACGATTCGAGTCGGTCTGGAGCGCGAGGACTTCGGCGTGGAGCCTGGCGAGGCGCGCGACGGCGTGGCGGTCGACCCGGTCTGCGGGCAGCTGGTCCAGGCCTCGGGCGCCGCCACCCAGGCGGTCTGGCACCACGGCCGCACCTGGCACTTCTGCGGCCTCGCCTGCCAGGAGGAGTTCGTCCGGATGGCCGAGCGGATCCGGGTGGTGGAGCTGGCCCGGCGCGGCGGCCTCTTCACCCCGCTGCAGCGGGTCCGCTGGGGCGTGGCCTGAACGGCCGTGAGGCCATCCCCTCCCGTCGCCGCACCGGCCGCTGAGCGGGCCCGCTACCCCGCCGCCCGCACGTCCCGCACCTTGAGCTGCAGCCGCCTCAGGCCGTTCCAGTCGTCGAAGCCGAAGGTGAAGGCCACCTCCACCGGCCCGCGGCAGAGCGCGGCGTGGCCGCCCAGCCCGAAGCCGATGGCGTCCAGCCCCTTCCCCACGGTCAGCTTGAGGTGCTGCTGCTCGGCCCCCACGGTGCGGGCCTGGCTGGCGTCGGCGCGCAGGGCGAAGACCGGCTCGGGGTGGCCGGCGCCGTAGGGGCCGAGCTTCTCCAGGTCCTCGGCGGCCCGGGCGGTCAGGTCGCCGGCCTGCACCCACCCGTCGATGCGGCAGCGCGGCGTGAGCTGCTCCTCGGTGAGGGCCGCGCCGGCGTGCGCCTCGAAGGCCTCGCGGAAGGCGGCCACCCGCGCCGGCTCGATGGTGACGCCGGCGGCGTGCCGGTGGCCGCCGAAGCGGGCCAGGTGCCCCTGGCAGGTGGCCAGCGCGTCGTAGAGGTGGAACCCCTCGATGGAGCGCCCGCTGCCCTTGCCCACCCCCTCGGCCACCCCGATCAGGACCGCCGGCCGGTGGAAGCGCTCGGCCACCCGCGCCGCCACGATGCCCACCACGCCCGGGTGCCAGCCGGGGCGGGACAGCACCAGCCCGCGGGCGCCCCGCGCCACCGCCGCGGCGGCGTCCAGCAGGGCCTCCTCGAGCATGGTCCGCTCGATCTCCTGCCGGGCCTGGTTCTCGCGGTCCAGCTCCTCGGCCAGCGCCCGCCCGGTGGCCTGGTCGGCGTCGAGCAGCAGGCGCACCCCGCGGCCGGCGTCGTCGAGCCGGCCGGCCGCGTTGATGCGCGGCCCGAGCCGGAAGCCCACCTGCCCGGCCGTCACCGGCGCGCCGTCCACCAGGCCGGCCACCCGCTTCAGGGCCGCCAGGCCGGGGCGCCGGGTGCGGGCGATCTGCTCCAGGCCCCAGCGGACCAGGACCCGGTTGGCGCCGGTGAGCGGCACCACGTCGGCCACCGTGCCGAGCGCCACCAGGTCGAGGGCGTCCTTCAGGTTGGGCTCGGGGCGGGTGGCGCCGAAGCGCCCCTGCTCGCGCAGGCGCCGGCGCAGCGCCATCACCAGCGCGAAGGTGACCCCCACCGCCGCCAGCTCCTTGGAGGGGTAGGCGCAGCCCGGCTGGTGCGGGTTCAGGATGGCGGCCGCCGCCGGCAGCTCCACCGGCACGGTGTGGTGGTCCACCACCACCGTGTCGAGCCCCAGCGCCGCGGCGGCGCGCACCTCCTCCACCGAGGTGATGCCGCAGTCCAGGCTGACCACCAGCTGGACCCCGGCGGCCGCCAGCTTCTCCACCGCCCCGGTGTTGAGCCCGTAGCCCTCCACCAGCCGGTGGGGCGTGTAGGTGACCACGTCGGCCCCGGCGGCGCGCAGGAACCCGGCCAGCAGCACCGTGGAGGTGACGCCGTCCACGTCGTAGTCGCCGTAGCAGGCGATGCGCTCCCCGGCCGCCACCGCGCGGGCCAGGCGCGCCACCGCCCCTTCCATCCCCTTCATGCTGAACGGGTCGGGCAGGTCGGCCAGGCTGGCGGCCAGGAAGCTGGTGGCGGCGGCTGGCTCGGCATGCCCGCGGGCCGCCAGCACCCGGGCCGCCAGGGGGTGCAGCCCCAGCGCGCGCCCCAGGGCCAGGGCCCCCTCGCCGGCGGGGGGCCCTTCGATCCAGCGCTTGACCACCGGTTGGTTCACGAGGGGGGCGGATAGCAGCCGGGTCTGACAGGGTGCCACCCCGCGCTTTACGGCTGGCGGTCCGCCACCTACAGTCAACCACCCATGCCGACCCGCCTCCCTCGCCGCCCCTCGCGCCGCCTGGCGCGGGCCACCCGCCCCGCCGCCCTGCCCTGCCTGGCCGCCCTGGCCGCCCTCTCCTCGCTGGCCGGCTGCGCCGGCGGCCAGCGCGGCGACAGCGCCGTGGTCCCCCCTCCCGCCGACCCGGTCGTGGCGCTGGCCGGCTGCCGCTCGGCCCAGGTGGAGCGGGTCCGCTGGCGGGTCGAGTGCGGCGGCCTGGTGGCGGAGGTGGTCGACCCCTACGGCGAGACCGACGCGGCCCTCCGGACCACCGGCCAGGCCGAGGTGGCGCTCACCACGGGCGGGCAGCCCACCGCCGAGGTGGTGACGCTGCCGCTGGCCGGGGCGCGGCGGTCGGTCACCCGCCTGGGCCTGGCCTCGCGGGCCAGCCCGGCCCGCAGCCGCGGCACCGGCCTGGTGGTCACCGTCCCCTTCGGCGAGGGGCGGACCCGGCTGGTCTGGTGCGCCGCCCAGGCCGGGGTGGCGCCGGCCCGCTGCGAGCTCGTGGCCGACGCCACGGGGGCGCTGCCGTGGCGGGCCGGTCCGCCCCGGGCCGCGCCGCTGGCGCCGCTCCTGGCGGGCCGGCCTGTGCTGGTGCCGGCGGGGTGCGAGGTGGCCGCCCACCCGCAGGGGGGCGACGTCTCCTGCTCCGCCTCCGACGGCTGGCGCTGGCGCCGGGTCGGCCTGCCCAAGGAGATCGCCCCCTCCGACCTGGAGTACGCCGACAGCGCCGCGGAGGCGGTCGGCCAGGCGCCGCCGCCGCTGGAGCCGGTGCCGGCGCCGCCGGCCGACGGGCGGCCCTGCCTGGTGGATGGGGTGGCCACCCGCTGCGGCGTGGCCGAGGCCTGGGGCGGCGCCATGGTCACCGTCTCCACCGTGGCCACGGTGCGCGGCCAGCCGCTGGAGCTGACCTGCAGCTTCTTCGGCTCGCCCGACGACCTGCCGCTGGTCTGCGACGGGCTGGAGTGGGCGCCCTGAGGGGCCGTGGCGGGCTCTCCTCCCGACCCCTCTACGCGGCGCGGCCCCATCACCGCCACGGGTGAGGGGGCCGCGGTCCGCCGCGGGTGGCGGCCCGGCTACTTGGTGGCCACCGCGGGCTGCTGCGGCCCGGCCTTCCGCTTGGCGGCCCGCTCCTCCAGCCAGATGGTCATCGGCGCGGCGATGAACCAGGTGGAGTAGGTGCCGGAGACGATGCCGATCAGCATGGCGAAGGCGAAGTCGAAGATGGTGCCGACGCCGAAGACGAGCAGGCCCACCAGCGACAGGGCGGTGGCGAACGAGGTCAGGAAGGTCCGGCCCAGGGTCTCGTTGATGGCCAGGTTGACCATGTCGCCGAGCGACTTGCCCTTGTACTTGGTCTGGTTCTCGCGGATGCGGTCGTAGACCACCACGGTGTCGTTCACCGAGTAGCCCACCACCGTGAGGATCACCGCGATGGAGGTCAGGTTGAACTCGCGGCCGGTGAAGGCGAAGTAGCCCAGGGTGACGATGGCGTCGTGGACGATGGCGATGATGACGCCCGGGCTGAAGCGGAAGTCGAAGCGCAGGCCGATGTACACCACGATCAGGGCCATGGCGTAGAGGATGGCCTTGAACCCCTGGTTGCGCAGCTCGCGCCCCACCGCCGGGCCGACGAACTCGACGCGCCGCACCTCGGGCGTGGCGGTGGCGAAGCGGGCGTTGAGATCGTGCTCCACCTTCTCGCGGATGCCCTGGGTGATGACCGCGTAGGACTTGGTGCCGGCGGTCAGGCCGGCCTCCTCGCGGACCTCGCGCACCTTGATGCCGGCGCCCTCCACGGCCGCCTGCAGGTCGGCCACCGCCACCGGACCGGTGAACTGGAAGTCGATCTTGTCGCCGATCTCGGCGTTGAAGGAGGTGGAGGCCACCGGCAGCTTGGCCTTGACCGCCTCCTCGACCCGCTTGACGTCGGCCTCGCCCATCAGGGCGATGCGGCCGACGCGGATCAGGAAGGTGTTCTCGGACTCGGCGCCGTAGACCTGCACCGAGGCGTCCTTGAAGCCCAGCTCCTCGATGCTCTTGCGGATGGCGCCGGGGTCGAGGGCCTCGCCGAACTTGACCTCCATCTCGGTGCCGCCGGCGAAGTCCACGCCGAAGTTCAGGCCGTGGATGGCCGGCAGCGCCCAGAGGATGACGGTCAGGTTGACGATGAGGGACAGCACCACCGCGATGCGGCGCTTGCCGACGAAGTCGAAGGTGGTGCCGTGCGGCAGGATGTCGAAGGTCTTGAATTGCATGGCCGCCTACACGGAGAGACGCGCCGACTCGTGGCGCGTGAGGTATTCCATGATGACGCGGGTCACCACGATGGACGTGAACATCGAGGCGATGAGGCCGATGGCCAGCGCCACCGCGAACCCGCGCACCGGGCCCGAGCCGTACTGCATGAGGACCACCGCGGCCACCAGGGTGGTGACGTGGGAGTCGACGATGGTCCAGAAGACCTTGTCGTAGCCCGCCTGCACCGACTGCTTGACGGTGCGGCCGGCGCGCATCTCCTCGCGGATGCGCTCGTTGATGAGCACGTTGGCGTCCACCGCGATGCCCAGGGTGAGCACGAAGCCGGCGATGCCGGGCAGCGTCAGGGTGGTGCCGATCATCGACATGACGGCCAGCACCAGCAGGCCGTTGAGCAGCAGGGCCACGTCGGCCACCAGGCCGGAGACCCGGTAGTAGAGGGCCATGAAGAGCAGCACCGCGGCCAGCCCGACCAGCGCCGCCAGGGTGCCCTTCTTGACCAGCTCGGGCCCGAGGGTGGCGCCCACGGTGCGCTCCTCGAAGATGGTGACCGGGGCCGGCAGCGCGCCCGCCTTGAGGACCAGCGCGATGGCGTTGGCCTCCTCGAAGAGCCGGTTGTAGTCGCTGCTGGAGCCCAGCGTGATCTGGCCGTTGGAGGAGATGGTGCCCTGGATGTAGGGGGCGGTCTCCACCTTGTCGTCCAGCACGGTGGCCATGCGCCGGCGCAGGTTGGTGGTGGTCAGCTTCTCCATGAGGCGCGCGCCGTCCGGCGACATGGTGAAGGTCACCACCGGCTTGCCCTGCCCGGGGCCGCTGTTGTCCACCGAGGCGCGGGCGTCGGCGATGTAGTCACCGGTCAGCTCGGTCTTGGCGCGGATCAGGTAGGTCCGGTAGTAGGTGTTGCGCACCAGGTCGGTGCTCACCTCGCCCTCGCCGATGCCGATGACGTTCTTGGCCGGGTCGATGAGGGGCGTCACGTGCTGGGCGATGGCCGCCTCGAGCTCGGGGCGCTTCTCGGCGGCCAGCAGCAGGGCCTGGCGCGACCCGCCGCTGGGCAGCTCGATGCCCTCCACCGTCCAGCAGCCGCCGGCCGGCAGGGGGAAGGTCAGCCCGGCGCGGGTGCTCTGGCAGGGGGGCAGCTTGGACTGGAGCTGGTCCAGCACCGCGTTCTCGTCGTCGCAGATCTTGAACTCGAGCTGCGCGGTGCGGCCCAGCAGGTCCTTGGCCTTCTCCGGATCCTTGAAGCCCGGCAGCTGGATCTGGATCTGGTTGTTGGCCTTGCGCTTGATGTCGGGCTCGCTGACGCCCCACTTGTCGACGCGGTTGCGGATGGTCTTCTCGGCCTGCTCGACGGCCTTGCCCTTGAACTCGCGCAGCACCTGGTCCTTGAAGGCGAACAGGACCTGGCCGGCGGGCGAGCCGCCCGGCGCGTAGAGCTCGGCGCCGTAGAAGTCCAGCGCCTCCTTCTCGACCTCGGCGGGCGCGGTGGTGGCCACCGCGATGCGCAGGCCGCTGGCGTCCGGCGCCGCGGCGGTGAAGGCCAGCCCCTTGGTCTTGAGGTGCTCGGCGATCTCGTCGGCGCGCCGCGCGATCTTGGCCTTGACGGCCCGATCGACGTCCACGCCCATGGCCAGGTGGATGCCGCCCTGCAGGTCCAGGCCCAGGTTGATGTGCTTGCGCGCGTCGGGCGCCCAGCCGGGCACCGAGGCGTCGTACACCTCGCCGAGCCGCTGGTCCGGCGGGAGCTTGAAGTAGTACCAGCTGGGGACCAGCTGCCAGATCGAGAAGAGGGCGACGGCGACCACCAGGCCGACGCGCCACGACCAGTTCCGTTCCATCTACTTCTTCTCCTGCTTGGCGGGTGAGGCCGGCAGCTTCTCCTGCCAGGCGCCCACCACGTTGCCCTTGAGGACGCGGACCTTGTTGCCGCCCCCCACGTCCAGGGTCACGGTCCGGTCCTCGACCAGGACCACCGTGCCGATGAGCCCGCCCTGCGTCACCACCTCGGTGCCCTTGGCGAGACCCGCCAGGAAGCCCTGGTGCTCCTTGGCCTGCTTCTGCTGGGGGCGGAAGAAGACGAAGTAGAACACCACCGCGATGAGGATGAACGGCAGGAACTGGACCAGCGGGTTGGGCGCCGGCTGCGCCTCCGCGGTCTGCGAGAGGAAAGCGTGGAGGACGGGAACCATGGCGACTCCGGTGAGGACGGGAAAAGGCCCCGGTTTCTAACAGCATTTTCGCGGCGGGGGCAATGGTTATCTCGGGAGCGCCGGGGGGGCCTCCCCGGCGTGCCGCGCCAGCCCTCGATCACCCGTCGAGGCCCGCCCTCCAGGCGGCGGTCCGCTCGGCCCGGAAGGCCTCGAAGCGCCCGGCCTCGATGGCGGCCCGGGCGTCCGCCATCAGCGCCAGGTAGTAGTGCACGTTGTGGATGGAGTTGAGCCTGAGGCCGGTCAGCTCGTCGGCCCGGAACAGGTGGCGCAGGTAGGCCCGGGTGTGGGTGCGGCAGGTGTGGCAGCCGCAGGCCTCGTCGAGGGGGCGCTGGTCCTCGGTGAAGCGGGCGTTCTTCACGTTGAGCCGCCCTTGGCTGGTGAAGAGCAGGCCGTTGCGGGCGGTGCGGGTGGGCAGGACGCAGTCGAACATGTCGATGCCGGCGGCGATGCCGGCCAGCAGGTCCTCCGGCGTCCCGACCCCCATCAGGTAGCGGGGCCGGTCGGCCGGCAGGAGCGGGGCGTCGCGCGCCACCCCCTCCCACATGGTGGCCGGCGTCTCGCCCACCGCGTAGCCGCCCAGGGCGTACCCGGGCAGGTCCAGGGCCGCCGCCTCCTCGATGGCCCTGGCCCGCAGGTCCGGGAAGAGGCCGCCCTGGGCGATGCCGAACAGGGCCGAGGGGGTGAGCCCGGCGTCGGCGCGGCGGCCCGAGCCCACCTGCCAGGCGTGGCGGCAGCGCACCAGCCAGCGCTGGGTGCGGGCCAGCGACTGCTCGTGGTAGGCGCGGTCGGCCAGCGAGGGCGGGCACTCGTCGAAGGCCATGATCACGTCGGCGCCCAGGGCCAGCTGGATGTCGGTGGCCCGCTCCGGCGAGAGGAACTGCTTCGAGCCGTCCAGGTGGGAGCGGAAGGTGACCCCCTCCTCGGCGATGGTCACCAGCCCCGGGCCGGGCCGCGGGGCGCCGCCGCCGGCCTTCTCGGCCCGCTCGCCCAGGCTGAAGACCTGGAAGCCGCCCGAGTCGGTGAGGGTCAGGCCGGTCCAGGCCATGAAGCGGTGCAGCCCGCCCAGCTTCTCGATGAGCTGGTGCCCGGGCCGGAGGAACAGGTGGTAGGTGTTCCCGAGCACGATGCGCGCGCCCATGGCCTCCAGGTCGCGCGGCTCCAGCGTCTTGACGCTGGCGGCGGTGCCCACCGGCATGAAGACCGGCGTCTCCACCGTGCCGCGCGCGGAGTGGAGCCGGCCGCGGCGCGCCGCGCCGTCGGTGGCCAGGAGCTGGTAGCGGATCACGCCCGCGGTTTCCCCCGGGGCGACGGCCGCGTCAAGGCCCCGGGCCCAAGGGACCGGGCCGGGCCGAGCGGCTACGCGGCGCGGGCGCCCGACCGGGCCACGTCGGCCACCAGGGCGCGCCAGGCCTTGCCGGCCCGCCCCTCGGCGATGACGCGCAGGCCCACGCTCCGCTCCACCGGGCCCCCGGGCTGGTTCCAGCAGACCACCACGCGGGCCGACGGGGCGAAGAGCCCCTCGCCCAGCCGGAGCTGCAGCACGTCGCCCACCAGCGGGAGCTGGCCGGCCCAGCGGACGGCGCAGCCGCCCTCGGAGAGGTTCAAGGTGGTGGTGTCCTGCACGGTGTCGCCGTGGGTCACCGGGACGCGCCGCTCCACGGCGTAGCGCGGGAAGCGCTCGCGGAAGCTGACCGGCTCGCCGCGCGCCGCCATGGCCAGGAACCCGGCGGCCGGCTGGCTGGCCCGGTCGAGGGTCAGCTCCACCCCGGGCGGCAGCGCCGGGCGTCCCACCCGCCTGACCATCGAGACCTTGCCGAAGACGGTGGCGCGGATGGCCTGCCCGTAGATGCCGACCCGCACCGCCACCTGGTCGCCGACGCGGGACTCCGAGAGCGCGGGCAGGAACAGCACCCCCGTCTCGGGGCGCCACCCGGCGAGGTACTGCGGCGGCTCCAGGTTGACGGCCACGCTCTGCACCCGAATGCTCCTTCCGGTCATCGGAAGCCTACACCATCGGACCCGGGGTCGAAGCGCCCCGGGTGAGGAGCATCGCGTCCCCGTAGCTGAAGAACCGGTACCGGCACGAGACCGCCTCCGCGTACGCCGCCAGCACCCGTTCGCGGCCTCCGAAGGCGCAGACCAGCATCAGGAGGGTAGATCTCGGGAGGTGGAAGTTTGTGACCAGGGCATCGACCACGCCAAAGGTGTGCCCCGGACGGATGAACAGGGCCGTCCGGCCGGCGCCGGCCTGCAACCGGCCGTCGCAGAAGGCCGATTCGAGCGTGCGGACCGCCGTGGTCCCCACCGCCACCACCCGGCCCCCCCGCCCCCGGCACGCCGCCACCGCCTCCACCGTCGCGGCGCCCACCTCGAACCGCTCCTCGTGCATCCGGTGCTGCTCCAACGACTCACCGCGCACCGGCAGGAAGGTGCCAGGCCCCACGTGCAGGGTCACGGCGGCGCGCGCCACCCCCCGCGCCTCCAGCCTGGCCAGCACCTCGGGGGTGAAGTGCAGGCCGGCGGTGGGCGCGGCGGCGCTGCCGGGGCGGCGGGCGAACACGGTCTGGTAGCGCTCGGCGTCGTCGGCCGTGGGGGCCCGGCGGATGTAGGGCGGCAGCGGCAGGCGGCCGGCCACCGCCAGGGCCGCCTCCAGCGCCGGCCCCTCCCGGTCGAGCAGGAGCGCGTAGAACCCCTCCCCCTCCACCCGCTCCACCACCGCCAGGAGCTCGCCGAAGCGCAGCCGGGCCCCTTCGCGGATGGGCTTGGCCGCCTGGCCCATGGCCCGCCAGCGGCGGGGCAGGTCGCCGCCCACCGGATCGACCAGCAGCATCTCCACCTTCCCGCCGGTCCCCTCCTTCACGCCCACCAGGCGCGCCGGGATGACCCGCGTGTCGTTGAAGACCACCAGGTCGCCGGGCTGGAGCAGGTCGGGCAGGTCGGCGAAGGCGCGGTGGTCCGTAGGTCCGGTCCCGGCCAGGCAGAGCAGCCGCGAGGCGTCGCGCGGCGACACCGGCGCCTGGGCGATCAGCTCCTCGGGGAGCGGGTAGTCGAAGTCGGAGACCTCCATCCGGCGGCCATCTACCACGCCCGACGGACCCGTGCCCGGGGGCCGGCCTCCCGGCCGGGGCCTGGCCCTCCGGGTGGCCTCGCGCCGCTCACCCCGGACCGACCGCCCGGGTCGCCGGCAGCCCGGCCCTGAGCGCCCGCGCCTCGTCGAGCAGCGGCGCGCCGGGCTCGGCCCCCGCAGAGGCCCAGAGCAGCCGGTCGAGCGCGGCGCCGGCCCGCTCCGGCTCCCCCAGCGCCGCCTGGCTGCGCCCCAGCAGGAGCTGCGCACGCGGCCAGGCCCAGCTGCGCCACATCTGGCGCCAGACGTAGCAGCCCTGGAAGCGCTCCAGCGCCTCCACGGCCTCCTCGTGGCGCCCCGCCCGGGCGCACAGCTCGCCGAGCAGGTAGAGCGGCGCGACCCGCCAGGTGAGGACCGGCGCGCGCTGGCAGGCCGACCGGAGGCCCTCCAGCGCCTCCTCCGGCCGGCCCTCGTGCCAGGCCACCAGCGCCCGGCAGGTGGTGGCGTGCACGCCGCCGGGCGGCAGGCCGGCGCCCAGCGCCGCAGCCCCCGGGAGGTCGCCCAGCCAGGCCAGCGAGCAGGCGTGCTCGGCGGCGGCGCGCGGCTCCAGGTCGGCCAGCACCGCCACCGCGGCGCGCACGCCCGGGAGGTCGTCGTCGCCCATGAGGTAGTCGGCGCGCACCGCGTGGTAGTTCCAGTCGCCGCGCACCGCCGGGACCTCCCGCGCCAGCTCGTCGAGCAGCGCCAGCCCGGCGCGGCGCCGCCCCTGGTAGGCCTGCAGCGCCGCCAGGCCGTAGTAGCCCATGCGCCGGACCGGGCTCTGCGGCGAGGCCAGGGGACGCACCGCCTGCTCGGCGGCGGCGAACTGCCCGGAGAAGAAGAGCGCCGCCAGCTGGTCCTCGCGTCCGGCCACGCCCCCGCCCACGGCCACGGCCCGCTCGCCGGCCGCGTGGGCCGCCGCCAGGTCCCCCAGCCAGCCGTAGGCCAGCGAGAGGCCGTGCAGCGCCCCCGGCCCGGGCGCCTGCTCCAGCCGGCGCACCCAGGCCGCCAGCGCGTCGCGCCGCCCCAGCGCCCCCAGGGCGTCGGCCAGGTGGCCGGCGGCCCAGCCGAACTCCGGGTCGAGCGCCACCACCTGCTCGAACCACGGCAGCGCCGCCGCCGGCTCGTCGCGGTGGCGCAGCAGGTCGCCGGCCTGGTACCAGGCGCGCACCTCGTCGGGCCAGGACGCCACCACCCGGCCGTAGAGCTCCAGCGCCTCGTGGTCCAGCCCCGCCACCTGCGCCGCCAGGGCCTGGATGAGCAGCTGGTCGCGCGGGGAGGCCTCGCCGGCGTGGCGGAGGGCGGCCTGCACCGCCGCCTCCTGGTCGCGCCGGGAGCCGCCGAACCAGCGCAGCCAGGCCGCCAGCTCGTACTGCGCCATCGCCAGGCCGGGGTCGAGGGCCACGGCCCGGCGCAGCAGCGCGCCGCAGTCCTGGCCCAGCGCCGGGTGGCGGGCGCACTGCTCGCCCAGCACGTACTGGCGGAAGGCCTCCAGCCGGCTGGCCCCGGCGGGCTGGCGGCCGTCCGCCGCGACGGCCGCGCCGCCCTGGCCGCGGCCGCCCTCCGCCCCGTCCGGCGGGGCCGCGGGCCCGGGCGCGGCGCGGCCGGCGTCCCAGTCGCGCTCCAGCGCCAGCAGCGCCTCCAGCACCTCGCCGGCGCTGGCCGGGCGCCGGGACGGGTTCGGGTCGGCGGCGCGGGCCACCAGCGCCTGCAGGCCCGGGGGGGCGCCCGGCGCCGAGAGGGGCCCCGGCGGCGCGCCCGCCGGGCCCGGCCGGTCGCCGCTCACCATCTCGTGCAGCAGCACCCCCAGCGCGTAGACGTCGGTGCGCACGTCCTCCGGCCGGCCATCCACCTGCTCGGGCGCCATGTAGCCCGGCGTGCCCCCGCTGGCGGGCCCCAGGGTGCCGCAGGCGTGGGCCAGCCCGAAGTCGAGCACCTTGGCCGGCCCGCCCTCGACCAGGAAGACGTTGCCCGGCTTCAGGTCGCGGTGCAGCACCCCGGCCCCGTGGGCGTGGACCAGCGCGCGGGCCACCTGCACCGCCACGGCCACCGCCTGGCGGACCGGCAGGCGCCCCCGCCCCAGCCGCTCGGCCACCGACTCGCCGCGCAGCAGCTCCATCACCAGCCAGGGACCGGCCGGGCCCCCACCCGCGTCGTGCACGGTGACGATGTTGGGGTGCTGCAGCTGGGCGGCCGCCTCGGCCTCGCGGTGCAGCAGGGCGGCCCGGCCCGGGTCGGCGGCGTCGCCGGCGCGGCCCGGCCGGAGGAGCTTCAGGGCCACCTGGCGGCGCAGCTCTGGGTCGTGCGCCTCGAACACCTGCCCGAACCCGCCGCGCCCCAGCTCGCGCACCAGCCGGAACCGCCCCACCGCGGCGCCCGGGCGCGGCGAGGGCCCGCCCGGCTCCAGGGCTGGTCCGCGCGCCAGCTCCGCCAGCAGCGCCGAGAGGGCCCCCGGGGCCGGGCGCGGGCCGGCCCCGGTCACTCCAGGAGCCCCTGCTCCCGCGCCAGGCGGCCCAGCCGGCCCTTGAGCCGCTCGAACCGCTTGCGCAGGGTGGCGGCCTCCACCGGCGCGCCCTCGGCGGAGAGCACCGCCGCCACCTCGTCCCACTCCAGCTCCCGGTCGACGCGCAGCACCAGCAGCGTCCGCTCCTCCGGGTCGAGCGCCTGGCGCAGCTGGCGGAGGGCGTCGCGCCGGCCCCCCGGCAGCAGGCTGGCGCCGGCGATGGTGGCGGCCAGGCGGGAGGCGGCGCTGCTGGGCAGCCGCTCGCCGCGCCGCCGGAAGGGATCGCGCCGGAAGCGCGCGCTGGCGTGCCAGGCGAGGCGGAAGGCCCAGGCGCGCAGCGAGCACTCGCCCCGGAAGCCGGGCAGGCCGCGCCACAGGTCCTCGGCGAAGGTGGAGAAGACGTCGCGCGCGTCGTCCTCGTCGTGCAGGCTGCCCAGGTACCCGAGCACCGCGGGGCCGAGCCCCGTCAGCGCGGCGGTGGCTGCCTCCCCCACCTGGCCTCGCTCGAGGAGCGACGCCACCTGATCGTCGAGTGCCATGCCGCGGAAGCATATTGGATGCGCCCGGAGCGGTTCCACCCCGCGGCCGCGCCGGCGCGGGCGGCTCCCCCGCTCGGGCGAGACCCGGCGCGCTGGCCCGCGGCCGCCGGCGCCACCGGGCCGCGCGCCGGCCGTGCGTGACGCCTCAGTACAGCTTCACCACCCGCGCGCCCGGGTAGTAGTGGGCCAGGATCTCCAGGTAGTCCTTCCCCTGGCGGGCCAGCCCGGCCGCGCCCCACTGGCAGAGCCCGGCGCCGTGCCCCTGGCCGCGCCCCTCGAAGGTGAAGCCGCCGCGCCGCGCCGACACCTCGAAGGCCAGCGAGGCCAGCGCGCCGTAGCCCAGCCGCTGCCGCAGATCGGCGGCCGCCAGGGTCACGGTGCGCCCGCCGGCCGCCAGCTCGACCCGGGCGGCCCGCCCCGAGGGGCTGCGCTCCAGCACCCGGACCGCGCTCACCGGGCTCGCCAGCCCGACCGCCCGCGCCAGCTCGGCGCCGCTGCGGGTGAGCTTCCAGCGGGCCCCGGGCGCCCCGTTGCACCGGCCGCACGGCACCGACGCCAGGTAGGGCAGGTCGCGGCCCAGGGCGGCCAGGCCGCCCTCGGTGGCGCCGCCGCAGGCCGCGTGGAAGAAGGCCTCCACCGGCTCGTTGCCCGACACCAGCACCTCGCCGCGGGTGGCGTCGGCGGCGGCCCGGGCCACCGGGTTGGGGGCCGCGCCGGCGTAGACCTGCGAGAGCACGCCGGCGCCCAGGTGCCAGCCGCGGCCGGCCGCCTCGGCCTCGATCTTGCGGATCAGGGCGTAGCTGCGGGCGGCCACCGCCTGCGCCTTCTGCGCCTCCGGCGGGAAGCTGCGCGGCAGCTCGCCGGAGAGCACCCCGGCCACGTAGTCGTCGAGCGGCAGCTCCTCGATGACGGTGAGGCCGGCGGCGCCCAGCTCCACCTGCACCAGGCGGTGCAGGGTGCGGGCGCCCATGCGGATGGGGCCGGTGGCCTCCACCACCACCGCGGCGGGCAGGTCGTCGCCGTCGGCGGTGAGCACCCCGTCGTCCACCTCCAGCTCCAGCCTGCGACCCACGGCGCGGCCAGGCCCCTCGGCCTCGGGCGCCCGCAGCGAGAGCCCGTCGCCGGCCAGCGTCACGGTCCGGAGCCGCTCGGCCACCACCACCCGGATCAGCTCCTCGGCGCGGGCCGCGGCCGGGGCGGCCAGCGCGGCGGCGACGAGCGCGGCCAGCAGCGCGCGGGCGGGGTGGTGGGGGGGCACCGCCCGATGCTAGGGACGGTCCGGCGGGCCGTCCAGTCGGCGGCGCGCCGGCCGGCGGCCGCGCCGGCGCCGCAGCCGGAGCGCCGCAGCCGGGGCGCCCGGCCTGGGCCCGGCGCGCCGGCCCCGCGGGTGGCGCGCGCTCCCGCCCGCGGGGTACAAGGGCGCGTGCACCTGCTCCAGTGGCTCATCGACCTCATCCGGAACCCGGGAGCGCTCATCACCTGGGGCGGCTACCCGGGGCTGGCCCTCATCGTCTTCCTCGAGACCGGGGCGCTGATCTTCTTCCTGCCGGGCGACTCGCTGCTGGTGATGGCCGGCTTCTACGCCGCCAAGGGCGACCTCGACATCCTCTGGCTCAACGCCCTGCTCATCCCCATGGCCGTGCTGGGCGACGCCACCTCCTACTGGATCGGGCGGCGCGCCGGGCCACACCTCTTCAACCGGCCCCGCTCCCGCTTCTTCAACCCCGACCACGTCCGCGCGGCGCACGAGTTCTACGAGCGGCACGGCGGCAAGGCCATCATCCTGGCCCGCTTCATGCCCCTGGTGCGCACCTTCGTGCCGGTGGTGGCCGGCGTCGCCGGCATGACCTACAAGCGCTTCGCCACCTTCAACGTGGTGGGCGGCGCCGCCTGGGTCGGCTCCATGACGCTCATCGGCTACGTGCTCGGCACCCGCTTCCCGCTGCTGGTGCAGCACATCGAGAAGGTGATCGTGGTGGTGATCGTCATCTCGTTCCTGCCGGGCCTCTACGAGTGGTGGCAGGCCCGCCGGCGCGCCGCCGCGGCCAGGGGCTAGGTGGCCGCGCGGTCCGGCCCGTACCAGGCCTCGTCGTAGCTGCAGCGGCAGTCCGCCTCCGGCGGGTCGGGGTACCACACCGGGTCGCCGCGGTGGTTGACGAGCCAGGTGCCGCCCTCGCCGCGCCGGAGGCCCGCCGTGCCGGTGTAGTCCGGCGCCAGCACCACCTTGCCGCTGCCGTCCGGCAGGTCCACCGCCAGGTGCGGGATGGCCAGGCCGCTGAGCCGGCCGCGCAGCTGGCGCAGCAGCTCCACCCCGGTGGCCAGCGGCGTGCGCAGGTGGCCGGTGCCGGCCGCCAGGTCGCCCTGGTGCAGGTAGTAGGGGCGCACCCGCCAGGCCAAGAGCCCCTCGAAGAGGTCGCCGAGCAGCCGGGCGGTGGAGTTGACGCCGCGCAGCAGCACCGCCTGGTTCTCCACCGGCACCCCGTGGTCCACCAGCCGCTCGCAGGCCTGGCGGGCCTCGGGCGTCAGCTCCTTGGGGTGGTTGAAGTGGGTCACCACGAAGAGCGGGGCGAAGCGGCGCAGGGTGGCCGCCAGGTCCCCGGTGACGCGGGCCGGCAGCACCGCGGGCGCGCGGGTGGCCACCCGCAGGAGCCGCACGTGCGGGACGGCGCGCAGCGCCGCCAGGGTGGCCTCCAGCCGCTCGTCGGAGAGCGTCAGCGGGTCGCCGCCGGAGACGATGACGTCGCGGACCTCCGGGTGGGCCCGCACGTAGGCGATCCCCTCCTCCACCGCCGCCCGGTCGAAGGCCCCCTCGGCCCCGCCGGTGATGCGCCGCCGGGTGCAGTGGCGGCAGTAGACGGGGCAGGTGTCGGTGACCAGCAGGAGCACGCGGTCCGGGTACTTCCGGACCACCGCCCGGGTCGGCCGGTGGACCTCCTCGCCGGTGGGGTCGGCGAGGTCGCCGGGGGCCAGGTCGCCCTCGGCGGCCACCGGGATGGCCTGCCGCCGCACCGGGCAGTCGGCGCGCTCGGGGTCCATCAGGGCCGCGTAGTAGGGCGTGACGCCGGTGCGCAGCCCGTCCAGGGCCAGCCCGCGCCGCTCGTCCTGGGTGAGCCGCACCAGCCGCTCCAGGTCGGCGGCGCCGCGCAGCACGTGGCGCTGCTGCCAGCGCCAGTCGCGCCAGTCGGTCTCGGAGACGCCGGGGAATCGCTCGCGCCAGGGCATGGACGGGTGGGCTCTCGTGGCGCCGGCGCCTCCCCGGCGCGGCGGCCGCGGAACGTACCCGCGCGGCGACGGCCGAGTCAAACCCAGGGGAGCGCGTCCCAGGGGTGTCGCCGGTGGTGTCCCCGGGCGGCTTCGGCGCTATGAATGGCGCGAGGCGCCCGCGCGCCCGAAGGGAGCGTCCATGGAGACCGTGCCCCTGCCGAGCACCCCGGTCCGCAGCCAGCCTGAGGCCGCCGCCGAGGCGCCAGCCTCGCCAGCCGCCCCCACCAGCGGCGCGGGGTCGAACGGCGCCGCCAGCGCAGGCCCGCCGCCGGACGGCGCGGAGGCCGCCGTGACTCCGCCCGCCACGACCGCCGGCGACGTCCGCCCGGTGGCCCACGTCCGCTCCCGCTTCCCGCTCGGGCCGCGCGCCATCTGGCGCGGGGTGCCGGACTCCAGCTGGAACGACTGGCACTGGCAGCAGCGCGAGCGGATCACCAAGCTGGACCAGCTGGAGAGGGTCATCCGGCTCACCGAGGACGAGCGCCAGGCGGTGGTGGCCACCGACGCCGAGTTCCACATGGGCATCACGCCCTACTACGCGGCGCTGATGGACCCGGAGGACCCCACCTGCCCGGTGCGGCTGCAGTCGGTGCCCACCATGGGCGAGCTCACCGTGGCGGCGGCCGACCTGGAGGATCCGCTGGCCGAGGAGCGGGACATGCCGGTGCCGGGGCTGACCCACCGCTACCCGGACCGCGTGCTCTTCTACACGACGCACAACTGCCCGGTGTACTGCCGCCACTGCACCCGCAAGCGCAAGGTGGCCGACCCCTCCAGCGCGGCCGCCAAGAAGCAGATCGAGGACAGCCTCGCCTACATCGAGCACCACACCGAGATCCGCGACGTGGTGGTCTCGGGCGGCGACCCGCTGTCGCTCTCCGACGACCGGCTCGACTACATCCTGGGGCGGCTGCGGGCCATCCCACACGTCGAGATCTTCCGGCTGGGCACGCGCAACCTGGTGACGCTGCCCCAGCGCATCACCGACGACCTGGTGCGGATGCTGCGCCGGCACCAGCCGGTCTACGTCAACACCCACTTCAACCACCCCCGCGAGTGCACCGCCGAGGCCTTCGACGCCTGCCGCCGCATGGCCGACGCCGGCTGCGCCCTGGGCAACCAGATGGTGCTGCTCAAGGGCGTCAACGACGACCCGCGCACCGTCAAGGAGCTGAACCACAAGCTCCTGCTGATGCGGGTGCGCCCCTACTACATCTACCAGTGCGACCTGGCCAAGGGCATCAGCCACTTCCGCACGCCCATCGAGGCCGGCCGGCGCATCATCCGCTCGCTGCGCGGCCACACCTCCGGCCTGGCGGTGCCGTACTTCGTGGTGGACGCGCCCAGCGGCGGCGGGAAGATCCCGGTCAACCCCGACTACGTGGTGCGCCACGAGGGGAAGAAGTGGACCCTGAGGAACTTCGCCGGCAAGGAGTTCACCTACGACGAGCCGTGAGCGGGCGGCGCCGGCGCGCCGGCCGGGCGCCCTCAGAGGCCGGGCGCCGCGATGGCGTCGATCTCCACCCGGGCCCCGCGCGGCAGCGCCGCCACCTGCACCGTGGCGCGGGCCGGCGGGTGGGCCGGGAAGTAGCTGCCGTAGACCTCGTTCACCCGGGTGAAGTCGGACAGGTCGGTGAGGTAGATGGTGGTCTTCACCACGTCCTGGAAACCGGCCTGGCCGGCCGACAGCACCGCCCGCAGGTTCTCCATCACCCGGCGGGTCTCCTCCTCGATGGTCCCCTTGACCAGCTCGCCGGTGGCCGGGTCGAGCGGGATCTGCCCCGAGAGGAAGAGCAGCCCCGCGAGGGCCGGGGCCGGGACGGAGACCGCCTGGCTGTAAGGGCCGATGGCCCGGGGCGCGTCGGCGGTGGCGATGACGTGGCGCTGGTGGCTCGGCATGGGATGGGCTCCGCGCGGATGGGCGGTCCGGGCCGCGCGGCCTAGACCCGTTTGACCGTCTGCACCCCGTCGATCCGCTCGATCGACCGGATGATGCCGGTGAGCTGCTTCAGGTCACCGATGGTGACCTCGAGGTCGAAGACCGCCTTCTCGGCGGTGGTCCGCACCGTGGCCTGGGAGATGTTGACGTCGGCCTCGCCGAAGGCCCTGGAGATCTTGGCCAGCAGGCCGGGCCGGTCGGCGCCCACCACCCGCAGCGCCACCGGGCGCTTGAAGTCGCCCTTGACGTCCCAGGTGACGTCGACGCGCCGCTCGGTGGCGCTCTCCAGCACCTTGTCGCAGGTGGCGGTGTGCACCGTGACGCCGCGCCCGCGGGTGATGAAGCCCACGATCTGGTCGCCCGGCACCGGGTTGCAGCACTTGCCGTAGCGCACCAGCATGTCGTCCACGCCGCTGACCCGCACCCCGGAGAGCGAGCGGCGCGCCACCTTGCGGAAGAGCTCGGAGAGGCGCGAGGGGGCCGCCTCGGGCGGCGGCGGCGCGGCCAGCTGGTCCTGGGGCAGCAGCAGGGCCAGCAGCTGGGCGGTGGTCACCTTGCCGTAGCCCACCGCGGCCAGCAGGTCGTCGACGCCGCGGTAGCCCAGCTTCTCGCCGGCCCTGGTGAGCTCGCCCGACTTCTCCAGCTTCGCCAGCGAGAGGCCGTACTTGCGCAGGTCCTTCTCGGCCACCTCCTTGCCGATCTCCAGCGAGCGGCGCTGCTCCTCGCCCCGGATGTACTGGCGGATGCGGGCCTGGGCCCGGCTGGTCTTGACGAAGGTGAGCCAGTCCTTGGACGGGTGGGCGTGCGGCGAGGTGAGGATCTCCACCGAGTCGCCGTTCTTCAGCTTGTGGCGCAGCGGCACCAGCTTGCCGTTGACCTTGCCGCCCACGCAGTGCTGGCCGATCTGCGAGTGGATGGCGAAGGCGAAGTCCACCGGGGTGGAGCCGCGCGGCAGCGCCTTCAGGTCGCCCTTGGGCGTGAAGACGAAGACCTCGTCGGAGAAGAGGTCGACCTTGACGGTCTCCAGGAACTCGCGCGGGTCGTCCACCTCGCGCTGGAACTCCACCAGCTGGCGCAGCCAGCCGTACTCGGCGGCGTCCTTCTTGGAGAGCTGCCCGGCGCCCTTGCCGTCCCGGCCCTGCTCCTTGTAGGCCCAGTGCGCCGCCACGCCCTCCTCGGCGATGCGGTGCATCTCGCGGGTGCGGATCTGCACCTCGACCCGCTCGCCCCGGGGGCCCACCACGGTGGTGTGCAGCGACTGGTAGCCGTTGGGCTTGGGGATGGCGATGTAGTCCTTGAAGCGCCCCGGCACCGGCTTCCACAGGGTGTGGACCACCCCCAGCGACTCGTAGCACTGGGCCACCGAGTCGACCAGGACCCGGAAGGCGATGACGTCCTGGATCTGGTCGAAGTCCACGTCGAGCTGCCGCATCTTGCGGAAGACCGAGTAGGCGTGCTTGAGCCGCCCCGAGACGTCGGCCTCCAGCCCCTGGGCGGCCAGCTTCTCCCGGATGATGCCCACCACGTCCTGGACGAAGCGCTCCTTCTCCTTGCCCTGGGCGGCGATGCGCCCGGTGATGTCGGCGAAGTCGGCCGGCATGAGGTACTTGAAGGACAGCTCCTCCAGCTCGGCCTTGACCCACTGGATGCCCAGGCGGTTGGCCAGCGGCGCGTAGATGTCGAGGGTCTCGCGGGCGATGCGCTCCTGCGACTCCGGCTTCATGTGGTCGAGGGTCCGCATGTTGTGGGTGCGGTCGGCAAGCTTGACCAGCAGGACGCGGATGTCCTTGGCCATGGCCACCACCATCTTGCGGAAGTTCTCGGCCTGCTTCTCCACCTGGGTGTTGGCGGCGCTGAACTGGGAGAGCTTGGTGACCCCGTCCACCAGGTCGGCGATCTCCTCGCCGAACAGCTCGGCGATCTCGGCCTTGGTGGCCAGGGTGTCCTCGATGGTGTCGTGCAGCATCCCGGTCACCACCGAGGCCTCGTCGAGCTTGAGCTCGGCCAGGATGCCGGCCACCTCCAGCGGGTGCACCAGGTAGGGCTCTCCCGACTTGCGCAGCTGCCCCTGGTGGACCTTGGCCGAGTAGACGTAGGCCTTCTTGATGAGGTCCAGGTCGGGGTCGGGGTGGTAGGTGGCGACCCGGTCCAGGATGTCGTTGAGTCGCAGCAAGGACGGACAGCCTAGCGTCCCACCTCCGGGGGCGGCAAGGCGGGCCAGGGAGCGGTGGCGCCGGGGCGCCCCGCGCACCCCGGGCGCCCGGCCCTCGGGCGGGTGGGGCCGGGGCCTGGCAGCCCCCCCGGCGAGCCGGCCCGCGCCCGGGAGTTGAGCGCGGAGCCAGCCGCGGGGTAGAGATCCTCCCGGAGGTCGTCCCCCGTGCTCACGTGCAAGTCCTGCGGCGCCGCGCTCGATCTCACCATGAGCGACTGTCCCGCCTGCGGCGTGGCCCTGGAGCTGGGGCGGCTCACCGGCATCCTCGGCATCGTCTGCCGCGCCTGCGACGCCTACAACGAGCCCGGGGCCAGGGCCTGCGCCGCCTGTGGCGCGGCCATCGGCTCCGCGGCGGCCACCCCGGCGGTGGCGCTGGCGGCCGCGACCGCGCCCCCGGCGGGCGACGCCGCGCTCGACTTCCAGGTCGACCTCCCCCTGGACCTGCCGGTCGAGGGGCTCGAGGTGCCGGAGCCGGGCGGCGCCCCCACGCCCGTGGCGCCCTCCCTCGGCGCGCCCGGGGCGGCGGCGCCGTCCCAGCCTGGCCAGCCGGTGGTGCGCGCCTTCCGGAAGGGCGCCCCGGCCGCCACCCGCCTGGTGCCGCTGGTCCCCTCCTCCCCTGGCCTCGGCGCCAGCGCGGGCGCCACCGGGCCACGCTGCGCCCGCTGCGGCGAGGAGACCGGCCCCAGCCAGTTCTGCCAGCGCTGCGGGCAGGCGCTGGGCGCGCATGGCACCCAGGTGCTGCAGCAGCCGCCCCCGGCCCGCAGCGCCACCCAGGTCTTCGGCGCCCTGGCGCCGGGGCGGGCCAAGCTGGTGCTGGAGCGTGGCGAGGGGCTGGACGGCGCCACCTTCCGGCTCAACGCGGAGCAGGTCACGGCCGGCAGGACCCAGGGGCAGGTGGTCTTCCCCGGCGACCCCTGCCTGGCGCCGCACCACGCCACCTTCTTCTACCGGGACGGCGCCCTGCACGTCCGCGACGAGGGCGCGCCGGGTGGGCTCTACCTCCGCCTGCGCGGCCCCTCGGCGCCGCTCCGTCCCGGCGACCTCTTCGTGGTGGGCGACCGGCTGCTCCGCTTCGCCGGCCCCCTGCCGCCCGCCCCGCCGGGCCCGCCCGACGGCACCCGGCGCTTCGGCGCCCCCCGGCCTGGCGGCGCGGCGCCCGCGGCCGTGGTGGAGGAGTGGCTGGAGGGCGGGGTGGGAGGCCGGGTCTTCGTGCGCCCCGGCCCCTCGGTGACCATCGGCCGCGCCGGCTGCGCCGTGAACCTGGGGGACGACCCCTTCCTGTCGCAGGCCCACGCCGAGCTGGTGCTGGACGCCGAGGGCGGGGCGCGGCTGCGCGACCTGGGCTCGTCCAACGGCACCTTCGTGCGCATCCCCCCACACGCCGAGCGCGAGCTGCACGACGGCGATGGGCTCAGGATGGGGCGCGAGGTGCTGCGCATCGCCATCGCCTGACCGCCCGGCCCAGCGGCCGCGGCGCCCGCCACCCCGGAGGAGCCACCGTGCCCGTCGCCTTCCTCACCATCACGCCGCTCGGCACCGCCACCACCAGCGTCTCCCGCTACGTGGCGGGGGTGGAGCGCCTCCTGCGCGAGACCACGCTGACCCACCAGCTCACCGCCATGGGGACCATCATCGAGGGCGACCTCGACGAGATCCTGGCGGTGGTTCGCCGCATGCACGAGCACCCGTTCACCCAGGGGGCGCAGCGGGTCTCCACCTCGCTGCGCATCGACGACCGGCGGGACAAGGTCCACACCATCGCCGGCAAGATGCGCTCGGTGGAGGAGCGGCTGCGGGGCGAGGCCGAGGGGCGCGAGCCGTAGCGCTCGGGCGCCGCGGCGCAGCCCCGCGCCGCTACTGGAGCGTGGAGAGGATGGCCTTCACCTTGGCCGCGTCGGGTGGGTCGGTGGCCAGGTAGCGCCGGTACCGCGCCGCCGCCGCCTGGTCGTTCCCCTGCTGCTGGTAGCAGAGCGCCAGCTTCTTCTGCAGCTCGGCCAGGGACGGGTCGGCCGCCTCGGCCGCCAGGTAGCTGCGGATGGCGCCGTCGAGGTCGAGCTGGCCGCGGGAGGCGTCGCCCCTGGCCAGGAGCGCCCTGGCCCGGGCCCGGTCCGGGCGGGGCGGCTTCGGCGGGGAGGTGGTCGCGGTCTGGGCCGGCGCCGTGGGAGCGGTCGGGGGCGCGGGCTCGGTCGGGGTTGCGGTTGCGGTCGGGGTCGGGGTCGCGGTCGCGGTCGGGGTCGGGGTCGGGTCGGGGTCTGGGTCGGGGTCGGGCGGGGTCGGGTCGGGTCGGTCGCGGTCGCGGTCGCGGTCGGGGTCGGGGTCGGGGTCGCGGTCGCGGTCGGGGTCGGGGTCGCGGTCGGGGTCGCGGTCGCGGTCGGGGTCGGGGTCGCGGTCGGGGTCGGGGTCGGGGTCGCGGTCGCGGTCGGGGTCGGGGTCGCGGTCGGGGTCGGCGGCCCCTGCTCCTTGCCCAGGAACACCGCCGCGCCCACGCCTACCAGCGCGACCACCACCAGCCCGGCGACGAGCGGGAGCTTGGAGCCGGAGGGTGCCGGTGCCGGCGCGGCCACAGGTGGGGGCGCCGGCGCCGGCGCCGCGGGTGGGCGCGCCGCGGCCCGGGCCGGCGGGGGCGGGCTCGCGGCGGGTGCGGGGACGTCCTCGGTGATGTCCACCATCAAGGTGGGCGGCGGCGCGGGCCGGGCGGGGGCGGCGGGCCGGGCCGGGGGGGCGGCCGTGGCGCAGGCCAGCAGCGCCTCGCGCATGGCCACCGCGTCGGCGTGGCGCTGGCCCGGCTCCTTCTCCATGGCCCGGCGGATGAGCCGGTCGAGCGGCTCCGAGAGCTCCGGCCGCTTCTGCCGCGGCGGCACCGGCACCTCCACCAGGTGCTTGGTGAGGAACCCCACCGGCGTGTCCGACTGGAAGGGCAGCTCGCCGGTGGCCAGCTGGTAGAGGATGACGCCCACCGAGTAGAGGTCGCTGCGGGCGTCCAGGTCGGCGCCGCGCGCCTGCTCCGGGCTCATGTACTCGGGGGTGCCGCACACCAGCCCGGCCTGGGTCAGCTTGGGCTCGTTCTCGGCGGCGGCGGTGATCTTGGCGATGCCGAAGTCCAGCACCTTGACGAAGTCCGCCTCGTCGCGGCGCGGCTCCACCATGACGTTCTCGGGCTTCAGGTCGCGGTGGATGATCCCCTGGGCGTGGGCCTCGGCCAGGGCCGACAGGATCTGGGCGCCGATGCGGATGATGCGCGGCTCGGGCAGCGGGAAGTCCTCGGCCACCACCCGGGCCAGGTCGCGCCCGGCCAGGTACTCCATGGCCATGTAGAGCGTGCCGTCCTCGGCGGCGCCGAAGTCGAGCACCGCGATGGAGTTGGGGTGGTTGAGCCGGGAGGCGGCGCGGGCCTCGCGCTGGAACCGCTGCACGATCTGCGGGTCCTCGGAGTAGGCCTTGTGCAGCATCTTGAGGACCACCAGCCGGTCCAGGGTGAGGTGGCGGGCCCGGTAGACCCGGCCCATGCCCCCCTGCCCCACCAGCCGCTCCACCTTGAACTTGCCGCTGACGGTGGCCCCGATCATCGGGTCGACCGGGACGGCCGCGGCGCTGGCGCCCCCGCAGAAGGGACAGAAGCGGGCCTCGTCGGCGATCGGCTGCTGGCACTCCGGGCAGGGGCGCATGGGCCGGCCCATACTACACGGCGCGCGTCCCACGAACACGGCGCGTTGACCCCCCGGGCCGGCCGTGGCGACAATGGCGTCATGTCGAAGCCGGTGAAGTGCGCGCGCTGCGGGCGGGAGAACGATCCCAGCTTCGCCTTCTGCCTCGACTGCGGCCAGCCGCTCAAGCCGGCCGCGCCGCCCCCGGGCCCGGCCGCGCCGGAGGCCTTCTGCACCGCCTGCGGCACGCGCCTCCAGGCTGGCTTCAAGTTCTGCGGCCACTGCGGCACGCCGGTGGCGCCCCGCCCCCCCACGCCGGCCCCCGCGCCCCCGGCCACCGGGCGCGCCCGCCCCGCCACCGGGGGCGGCCTGGCCCCGGCCCGCCCGGCCGGCGAGCCGGCCGCGGCCGCGTCGGCCGCCCCGCGCCTGGCCACCGTGCGCCACGACGGCCTGCCCGGCGCCGTCTTCCCGCTGGACCGCGAGCAGACCTGGTGCGGCCGCGCCGAGGGGGAGATCCGGCTGGCCGACGACCCGGCCGTCTCGCCCCGCCACGCCCGCTTCACCCGGCGCGGCGCGGCGGTGGTGGTGGAGGACCTGGGCAGCGTCAACGGCACCTACCTGCGGCTCAAGGCGCCCCACCGCCTGGGCGTGGGCGAGGAGCTGCGGCTGGGCCGGCAGCTCCTGCGGCTGGAGCCCGTGCCGCGCCCTGCGGCCGCCGACGAGCGGGGCGTGCGCCCCTGGGGCAGCCCCGACGGCGGGGCCACCCTGCGCCTCTCCCAGCTCCTCGACGGCGGCGGGCTGGGCGAGATCTTCCCGCTGCGGGACGGCGAGAACACCCTGGGGCGCGAGGCCGGCGACGTCACCTTCCCGGGCGACCGCTACGTGTCGGCGCGCCACGCCCGGCTCGACCTGGCCGACGGGGTGATCACCCTCACCGACCTGGGCAGCTCCAACGGCACCTTCGTCCGGGTGGCCGGCGCCGTGGAGCTGGCCCCGGGCGACCAGCTGCTGCTGGGGACGCAGCTCCTCCGGCTCGACGCCTGAGCGACGGCGCGCCGGCGCGCCGGCCCCAGGACGGCGAACGGCCGGATCCCGAAGGGACCCGGCCGCCTGGTGCCGTCCGACGCCTGGCCACGCCGGGCGACTAGCCGAACGACTTCTCCTTCTGCTCCTGCTCTTCCTTGCAGCGGATGCACAGGGTGGTGACCGGGCGCGCCTCCAGGCGCTTCACCGAGATCTCCTCCTCGCACTTCTCGCAGACGCCGAAGTTGCCGGTCTCGACCCGCGCCAGGGCCTTGTCGATCTTGGCCAGCAGGAACTTCTCGCGGTCGCGCAGGCGGAAGATCATCGACTGCGTGTACTCGCTGGAGGCCTGGTCGATCTCGTCGGGCAGATCGTCCGTGTCGAAGCTGGCCTCCTCGGTCAGCGTCTTCTTGGCCGAGGCCAGCAGCTGGCGCTTCGACTCCTCGAGCATCGCCTTGAACTTCTTGAGATCCTTCTTGTTCAAGCGACTTCCTCCGGCCCGTGGGCCCCCCTGGGCCGCGTGAAAGAGCCGAGACCCTATTCGCCCGTCTTCGAGGTGTCAAGGCGCTGCGCCGCGTCCTTTGACTCCCCCCGGGACCGGCCTGATACTCGGCCCATGTCGGAAGGGAAGTTCGACCGTGAGTTCCTCAAGTCCGCCCTGGCGCTGACCACCCGCCCCGAGGTGGACCGGCTCCTGCTGGTGTCGGACCAGCCGCTCTCGCCGAACGAGATCCGCGGCCGCCCCATCAAGAAGAAGCTGGTCTACGCGGTGACCAGCGAGGGGCTGGCGCACCAGCTCAAGTCGAGGAAGTACCACGCGGTGGTGATCCCGCCGTACGACTACACGCGGGTGGAGAAGATCAAGGTGGCGGTGGTGGCGGCGCAGTCGGCCGGCCTGCTGCGCGACGGCGACACCGTGCTGGCCTGCTGCGGCCCCGGCGACGACAAGGTTGCCGACACCATGATCAAGGTGACCATCGGCTCGGAGGACCCGGAGGAGAAGATCCGGGTGGACACCCTCGGCCTGCCCACTGGCTTCAGCACCCAGGTCATCGAGGGGCTCATCCACACCGCCATGGAGATCGGCGCCGAGGGCTACGAGGGGCACGCCATCGGCACCATCGTGGTGGTGGGCGACGCCACCAAGGTGATGGAGAAGAGCCGCCAGCTCATCCTCAACCCGTTCCAGGGCATGAGCGAGGCCGACCGCAACTCGATGGACCCGCCCATCCGCGAGGCGGTCAAGACCTTCTCGGCCCTCGACGGCGCCTTCGTCATCCGCGAGGACGGGGTGGTGCTGGCGGCCGGGCGCTACCTGCTCAGCATGAGCCGGGACGTCAAGCTGCCCATGGGGCTGGGGGCGCGCCACTCGGCGGCCGCCTCCATGACCGCCGAGACCAAGGCGGTGGCCATCACCGTCTCGCAGACCACCGGCACGGTGCGGGTCTTCCGCGAGGGCGAGATCGTCCTCGAGCTCCGCCAGCGCATCCGCCGCGTATGAGCCGCCGCCCCGCCGCCCGCCGCCGCGCCGGTGGCGCGTCGTGAGCGTCCGGCCCGGCTGGGCCAGCCGCCTCCCGCCGGCCCGCGCCGCCCTGCTGCTGGCGGCCGCCTCGCTCGGCCTGCACGTCCTCTACGCGGGCCTGATCGGGCTGTCGCCGCAGGAGGCCTACTACTGGTCCTGGTCGCGCCGGCTGGCCCTCTCCTACTTCGACCACCCGCCGCTGGCGGCCTGGACCATCCGGCTGGCCACCGAGGTGGCCGGCGGCACGCCGCGCGCCATCCGCCTGGCCGCCACCCTGCACGCCGGGCTCTTCCTGCTGTTCCTCTTCCTGGCCGGGCGGCGGCTCTTCGGCTCCAGGGCCGCGCTGCTGGGGCTGGGCTTCGCCCTGCTGGCGCCCATCACCGCGCTCGGCCAGGTGATCATCACCCCCGACGCGCCGCTCCTCTCCGGGTGGGCCGCCGCGCTCTACTTCACCGTGCGGGCCATCGACGAGGAGCGCGGGCGCTGGCTGGTGCTGGCCGGCCTGGCGGCCGGCTGGGCCGCGCTCGGCAAGTACACCGGCTTCCTGCTGCTGCCGCAGATCTTCCTGGCGCTGCTGCTCGACCCGCGGGGCCGCCGGCTGCTGGCCACGCCGTGGCCCTGGCTGGGCGTGGCCGTCGCCGCCGCCACCTTCTCGCCGGTGCTGCTCTGGAACGCCGATCGCCAGTGGGTCTCCTTCCTGTTCCAGTCGGAGGGGCGCACCAGCACCTTCGCCCTGCGGCCGGTGCTGGTGGGGCGCTTCGTCGGGCTGCAGGCCCTGCTGGTCTCGCCGCTGCTCTGGGTGGCGGTCATGGTGGTGCCCTTCCTGGCGGCGCGCCGCTGGCGCGAGCCGTCCTACCGGGTGGCGGCGCTCTTCTCCCTGCCGCTGGTGCTGCTCATGCTGGGGCTCTCGCCGGTCCACTGGGTGAAGGGCAACTGGGGCGCGCCGGCCTACCCGGCCGCGCTGCTGGCCTTCGCGGCGCTGGCGCTGGAGCACTGGCGGCGGCGCTGGGTGCGGGTCTTCACCTGGTCGGCAGGCGGGCTGGCGGCGCTGGCCACCGGCCTCTTCCACCTGGCCCCCTTCCCGGCCCTGCTGCCGGCCGCCACCGACCGGCTGCTGGCCCGCGACGAGAACACCGCCGGCTGGACCCAGCTGGCGGCGCGGGTCGAGGCCGAGCGGCGCGGGCCCGGCGGCGAGCGGCTGGTGGTGGGCTGCACCTACAAGCCGGCGGCCGAGCTCATGTACCACCTGCCCGGCCAGCCGCAGGCGCAGTCGTCCGGGATCTTCGGCGAGAACGGGCTGCAGTTCGACGAGTGGCTCGACCCGGCGGCGCTGCGCGGCCGGGAGCTGCTGCTGGTGGTGGACCGCCGCGAGAAGGACGTGTGCGGCCGGCGCGTCGAGCTGTGCCGGCCGCTCGAGGCCCTGGCGCCCGAGGTGGTGCGCCGGCGCGAGGCCACCGTCACCACCTTCGACCTGTGGCGCTGCACCGTCCCGCCGGACGCGGCGATCCCGCTGGCGCGCTGGCGCCGGCCGACCCCCTGAGCGGCGGGCTCAGCGGCGCGCCGCGCCCTGGCAGGCCTCCGCCAGCGGGCAGGCCTGGCAGCGCGCCGGGCTGCGCCGGGCCGGGCAGCCGCCGCTCATGCCGAGGTGGCAGAGGGCGAAGTCGAAGCGGACCGGGTCCTGGGGGTCGAGGCGGCGCAGCGAGCGGGTGATCTCCTCGGCGGTGCGCCAGGAGGCGTCGGCGCGGCGGGTCAGGCCCAGGCAGCGGGCCACCCGCATCACGTGGGTGTCCAGCGGCACGACCAGCGCCGACCGCGGCACGCCGCGCCAGGCGCCCAGGTCCACCGCGTCCGGGCCGCGCACCATCCAGCGCAGGTAGAGGTTCCAGCGCTTGGCGGCGCCTGGCCCGGCGGCGTCCGGCAGGAGGTGCCGCAGGCCGCGCTGGCCCCGGCCCGCCAGGAGCGCCGCCACCGGCGGCGCGCCGCGCAGCTCCTCGCCCAGGGAGGCCAGCGCCGGCCGCAGCGCCGGCGGGCCCCCGCCCGCGGCGGCGAAGAGGGCTGCGAAGCGGGCGCCCAGCGAGCCGTGCACCCGCCGCAGGTGGCCGATGGCGGCCAGCAGCGCCGCCAGGTCCGGCGGCTGGTTGAAGCGGTAGCGGAACCAGCCCAGCGCCCGCGGGTCCGGCGCCGCCGCGAAGGCCTCCACCGCGGCGGCCGGCGAGGGGCCGAGCTGGTCGAGCAGCCGGGTGAGGATGGGCTTGAAGAGGTCGGCCCGCCCGTAGGCCAGCGCCGCGGCCAGCAGGCCGGCCACCTCCTGGTCGTGGGGCGAGGCGTAGCGGCGCGGCAGCTCCACCGGATCGGCGGCCAGCCGGGCGGCGCGGTCCAGCGTGGCGTCGAGCCGGTCGAGGAGCGGCCGGAGCGCGGCGGCGCGGGCCGGCGTGAGCGGGGTGGGCAGGACGCGCCCCGGACGCGCGGCCACGCCACGCCCGGCGGGCCGGCCTCCCCCGCGGCGCGACCCTCCCCGCTGCCCGGCGCCGCCCACGGTGCGCCTCAGCCGCGCGGCGGCCGGTCCTTGCGCAGCTCGCGCACCAGGTGGCCCAGCTCGGGACCGATGAGCCGCTCCCAGGCCAGCCGCACCGCCGGCAGGGAGCCCGGCACCGAGAAGACCACCCGCCCGTCCCAGGTGCCCGCCACGGCGCGGGACAGCATGGCGGCGCTGCCGATCTCGGCGAAGGAGAGCATCCGGAAGAGCTCGCCGAAGCCGTCCAGCCGCTTCTCCAGCCGGCCGGCCACCGCCTCGTAGGTGCGGTCCCGCCCGGCGATGCCGGTGCCGCCGTCCACCACCACCACCTCGGCGCCGGCCTCCGCGGCCGCGTCCAGCGCGGCGCCCAGGGCGGACGGCTCGTCCCTGACCACCCGGTAGAAGGCCACCTCGTGACCCGCCGCCGCGGCCGCCTCGCGCAGGAAGCGGCCGCTCTCGTCCTCGGCCTCGCCGCGCGTGTCGGAGGCCGTGATGACTCCCAGGCGCACCCGCCGCGGCCCCTCCTGCCTGTGCTGGTGGTGTCCCATCTCAGTTCCCCGAAGGCGAGCGCCTGGTCGGCACGTCGTAGGTGGTGCGCCCCTCGTCCAGCCGCCGCTCCACCGCGGCCGCGTCCGGGGCGTCCGGCACCAGCAGGAGGTAGCGCGCCCAGGCGGCGCGCGCCTCGCCGCGGCGGCCCAGCCCGGCCAGGGCGTCGCCCAGCGCCCGCTGCGCCAGCGGCAGGCGGGGGTCCAGCGCCGCGGCGCGGCCGGCGTAGTCGAGGGCGTCGGCGTGCCGCCCGGCCCGGGACAGCGCCACCGCCGCCTGCGCCAGCCCGGTGGGCTCGTCCAGGTCGAGCGCCCGGCCCGCGCCGAAGCCGTCCGGCGCCAGCACCAGGCCCACCCGCACGCCGTCCAGCGAGCCCGCCGGGAGGCGCCGCTCCAGCGGCTCGAACCCCTCGGCGCTGGCCACCAGCACGTGCTCGCCCGGCTCCGGCGCCTCGACGGCCCGGCTGCCGCGGCCCACCCCCACCCCGTCGAGCTCGAGCAGGGCCTGCCGCGGCAGCACCTCCACCAGCAGCTCCGGCGGGGCCACCGAGCGGAAGGGCTGCTTCTCGGCGGCGCAGGCGAGCAGGCCCAGCGCCAGGGCGAGGAGCGCCAGGGCGAAGGTGGCGGTGGTGCGGGGGATCGGGCGGCGCATGGAGGCGCAGACGGTACCCGGGGGGATGGGAGGGGACAAGGATCCGCTCGGGGTCGAGGTCGAGGCCGGGGCCGGGGTCGGGGTCGGGGTCGGGGTCGAGGTCGAGGTCGAGGTCGAGGTCGAGGTCGAGGTCGAGGTCGAGGTCGGGGTCGAGGTCGGGGTCGGGGTCGAGGTCGAGGCCGGGGCCGGGGCCGGGGTCGAGGTCGAGGTCGCGGTCGAGGTCGGGGTCGAGGTCGAGGTCGAGGTCGAGGTCGAGGTCGAGCCCCTCACCCCGGCCCTCTCCCCGAAGGGGAGAGGGAGGGCACAACCCTGGGGTCGGGAGAGGGAGGGCACAACCCTGGGGTCGGGAGAGGGAGGGCACAACCCCGGGGAGGGAAGAGGGAGGGCACAACCCTGGGGTCGGGAGGGGGAGGGCACAACCCCGGGGTCGGGGCCGGCACGTTCTGCTCTCCCTCTCCCCCAGCCTGCTGGGGGAGAGGGCCGGGGTGAGGGGGCGCTGCGGCCAGCGCCGCGAACTTGTCGCTCCCTGGGGCCGGGACTACGCTCCCCCGACCGTGGCCAAGCGCATCGTCTTCACGAAGCGGATCCAGCTCCTCGGGCTCCTCTCGGTCCCCTCGGGCATGCCGCTCGGCTGGGTCTTCACCACCTTCCAGGTCTTCCTGGTCGACCTCGGCTTCACCCGCAGCCAGATCGGCCTGCTCTCCTCGGTCTCCCTGCCCTGGACGCTCAAGTTCCTCTGGGCGCCGCTGGTGGATCGCTACGCCCTGCCCTGGCCCGGGCGGCGGCGCAGCTGGGTGATGCTGACGCAGCTCGGGCTGGCGCTCACCTTCGGCGGCCTGGCCGCCTTCGCCTGGCGGGCGCTGGCGGCCCGGGCGGCCGGCGACCCGCTCGGGTGGGTGCCGCTGGCGGCTGGCCTGCTGGCCCTCGGGGTGGCCTTCCTGGCCGCCACCCAGGACATCGCCTACGACGCCTACGCCGTGGAGCTCCTGCGCCCCGAGGAGCACGGCGCCGCGCCCGGCGTCCGCTCCATCTACTACCGGCTCGGCATGCTGCTGGCGGGCGCCGTGGCGGTCGGGCTCTCCGACCTGCTCGGCTGGCCGCTGGTCTTCCTGCTGCTCGGCCTGCTCTTCGCCGCCTGCATCCCGCTGGTGCTGGCCTGCCCCGAGCCCGAGAACCCGGTGGTGCCGGCCCGCTCCCTGGCCCAGGCGGTGGTCGAGCCCTTCCGCAGCTTCTTCTCGCGCCGCGACGCCCTGGCCATCGCCTTCTTCCTGATCACCTACAAGCTCGGCGACAACATGGCCGGCACCATGGTGAACCCCTTCCTCAAGGACCTGTGCTTCTCCAACGCCGAGCTGGGCGCCGCGGTGAAGACCATCGGCATCGTGGCCTCCATGCTGGGCAGCGCCGCCGCCGCCGCCCTGACGCTCAAGCTCGGGGTGGGGCGGGCGCTCTGGATCTTCGGCGCGGTGCAGGCCCTGGCCAACCTGCTCTACACCGGCGCCGCCCTCTCCCGCGCCGTCCCGCTGGAGGCCTCGCTGTGCGCCGCCGGCCTGCCGCCGCTCGACACCGCCACCCGCCTGTGGGCCTACGCCGCCATCGCCGGCGAGCAGGGCGCGCAGGCCATGGCCTCGGTGGCGCAGGGGGCGCTCCTGCTGCGGGTCTGCAGCCGGCAGACGGCCGTCACCCAGTTCGCCCTGCTCACCAGCCTCTTCGCCCTGGGCCGCTGGGGGGCCGGCCTCCCCTCCGGGTTCCTGGTGGAGGCGCTCGGCTACCCCGTCTTCTTCGCCGCCTGCGCCACCGTGGTGGCCGTGCCGGGGTTCGTCTTCCTGCAGCGCCTGGCGCCGTTCGGCCAGGCCGACGTGACCAGCGCCCCGCCGCCGCCGGCCGCCGCCGGCTGAGGTCAGGGGGGGCGGCCGGGCGCCAGACCCATCACGTCCACCGTCTCGCGCCGCTCCAGCAGCACCACCGGCCAGAGCCCGTAGGCGCGCAGCCAGCGCTCGGCCTCGCGCTCCGGCGCGGCGCCGCGCGGCCGGCAGAGGCGCAGCCCCTCCCGCGGCCGGCCCCACCAGGCCCCCACCGTCGGGTTGGCGCGGTGGGTCACGCCGTACACCGCGCGGTCGAGCCCGCGCTCGTGCGCCGTCAGGGCCACGTGCCACACCGCCGGCCAGACGCTCCAGTAGTCGCCGGCCACCAGGTCGCAGCGGGCCGCCAGCACGTCCTCGGTCCAGCGCCCCGCCACGCCGTCGAGGTCGCGCCGCACCCCGGCCAGCGAGGGCGGGCCGCCGGCCACCAGGGCGGCCAGCGGCAGGGCCGCCAGCGCCGCCAGGAAGGCCGGCCGCGCCACCCGGGCGGCGCGCGCCAGCGGCTCGGCCAGCAGCGAGGCGGCCGCCAGGTGCACCAGCACGGCGCTCGGCGCCAGGTAGCGCCAGTGGAAGCGGTTCTCGGCCACCCAGCGGAGCGCCCCGGCGAAGGCGGCGTAGAGCAGGGCCGCCCCCACCAGCGCCGCCGCCCGCAGCAGCGCCCCGCGCCGCGCCGGGCGCAGGCCTGGCAGCGAGAGCAGCGACACGCCCACCACCGCCAGCGCCCCCGCGGCGGCGAGCCAGGGCCCCTGGTCCGCCAGGGCCGCCGCGGCGGTGGCCCGCCAGGCGGCCGGCCACTGGCCTGGCGGCAGGAAGCCGACCGGGAGCCGCAGCGGGTTGCCGGTGAGCCAGGGGTAGGCCCAGACCGACACCTGGCCCAGCGCCAGGCCGGCCGCCAGGAGCGCCGCGTCCACCCGCACCCGGCCGACCACCAGGCGGTGGTCCTCGCCCTCCAGCAGGTCCTCGGTGGCCCGGGCCAGGGCCAGCGCCCCCAGCAGCACGCCGGTGGCGGCGTTGACCCAGTGCGCCAGCAGCACCAGCGCCAGGCCGGCGGCCAGGCGCACCGGGTGACGGCGCCAGGTGGCCTCGCCGCCCTCCCCGCGCCAGGGGCGCGGCTCGGCCAGCGCCAGGCCGGCCAGGGCCAGCGCCAGCGAGAGGCCGTAGGGCTGGTCCCCCAGGAACTCGAAGGACCAGGCGGCCGGGGCCAGGAGGAGCAGCAGGGCGGCCGCCAGCGCGCCGGCCAGCGGCCAGTCGCGCCCCGGCAGGACGTGGCGGGCCAGCAGCACCACCGCGCCCAGGCCGGAGAGGATCAGCAGGCCGCGCTGCAGGAGCAGGTTGGCCAGCGGGTGGCGCAGCGGCAGCGCCAGCGCCGGGACCAGCATCCCGTAGCGCTCCTGGTCCCAGTAGAACGGGGTCCAGGCCTGCAGCGAGACCAGCACCGGCACCAGCGAGTCGCCGTGCTCCAGCCGGTGGATGGCCCCGAGATCGAGCAGGGCCGCGGCGGCCAGCAGCGCCGCCAGCAGGGCCAGGGTGCGCCGCAGGCCCGGCCCGACCAGGGGCCCAGCCGCCGCGCCGGGGTGGGCGGGCGGGCCGGCGGCGCCCTCGCTCACCGGGCGCCCCCGCGGCCGGCGGCCGGCCGCGCCGTTAGCGGCCGCCCCGCTCGGAGCGGGCGCGGGCCTCGGCGGCCAGCGCCTTCACCGAGAAGCCAGGCGTCTGGGCGTACTCGTCGGTGGCGTCCGCCGGGTACGGCGTGGCGGCCGCCTTCATGGCCGCCAGCTTGTCGGCCGGGATGGAGGGCGCGGCGCGCTTCAGCCAGGGGTCGCCGGCGTAGTCCACCGACGGCCCGCGCAGCAGCGCCTGCTCGTGCAGCTGCTGCACGTCGCGCTCGTAGCTGGGCGGGGCGTGCTCGCCGGTGTCCATGCGGATGGCGTCCTTGGGGCAGGCCTCCACGCAGAACCCGCACACCACGCAGCGCAGCTCGTCGATGACGAACTTGACCGGGTACTTCTCCACCGGGTCGCCGGGGTACTCGCCGGCCTCGATGTAGATGCACTGGGCCGGGCAGGCGGTGGCGCACATGTAGCAGGCCACGCAGCGCGGCAGGCCGTCGCCGCGCGGCACCAGCCGGTGCAGGCCGCGGTAGCCGGGCGGGTACGGCGCCTTCTCCTCCGGGTAGAAGATGGTGACGTTGTCCGACTTCCCCAGGCCGCGCGGCCGGTCGAGGATGTCCGGGTTGGCGTCGCGGGTGAAGAAGAGGTTGCGCAGGAAGTGGGCCGTCACCGCGCCGATGCCCCGGATGATCTCCGGGAAGTACATCTGCTCGCGCAGGTCGGCCGGGCGGTTGTCGAGCTGGTAGGGCATGTCAGTGACCCCCGCCGTGGGCGTGGGCGGCGGCGGGGGCCGCCCCCTTGCCTGTGGCGCCGACCAGCACCGCCACCACCACCATGGTGAGGAGGCCCAGGCCGGCGAGGAGCTGCAGCGACGGGTCGATGAGGATGGCGGCGCCGGTCACGAAGACGTTCACCAGGGCGGCCGGCAGCAGGATCTTCCAGCACAGCTGCTGGATCTGGTCGTAGCGGAAGCGGGGCAGCAGCCAGCGGATGGTCAGCTGCAGCCACATCAGCACGATCATCTTGGCCAGGAAGATGCCGCCCCCCACCGAGGCGAAGGCCAGCGGGTGCAGGTGGGCGCGCAGCCACTCGGTGGCGCCTGCGATGGGCAGCGGGTGCCAGCCGCCCAGGAAGACCGCGGTGATGACCCCGGCGAAGATGGCGATCTCCAGGAACTCGGCCAGGAAGAACATGCCGAACTTCATGCCGGAGTACTCGAGGAAGTAGCCGACGATCTCGCTCTCGCCCTCGGGCAGGTCGAAGGGCGCGCGCTTGGTCTCGGCGAAGCCGGAGGTGAAGAAGATGAGGAAGCCGACCGGCTGGAGCAGGAGGCCCCAGGCCGGCGCGATGCCCAGGACGCCCTGCCCCTGGGCCACCACGATCTCGTCGAGCTGGAGGGACTTGTAGGCCATCATGGCGCCCACCAGGGAGAGCCCCAGCGAGACCTCGTAGCTGATCATCTGCGAGGAGGCGCGCACGCCGCCCAGCAGGGCCAGCTTGTTGTTGGAGGCCCAGCCGGCCAGCGAGGTGCCGTAGACCGACAGCGAGGAGATGGCGAAGAGGAAGAGCAGGCCGGCGTCCATCTTGGCCACCTGCAGGGCGATGGTCTGCCCCGCCCCGGCGGCCCCGGAGAAGATGGAGCCGAGGTCGATGGCGGGCCCGACCGGCACGATGGCGAAGAGGCAGAAGACCGGGGCGAAGGCCATCACGGGCGCCAGCTCGTAGAGCATGCGGGTGGCGGCCTGCGGCTCCATCTTCTCCTTGGTGAGCATCTTGAGCGCGTCGGCCGCCAGGTACGGGATGCCGCCGAGCGGGTTCCCGAAGACCTTGATCCGGTTGGCGCCGACGCGGTTCTGCAGGAGCGCCGACCACTTGCGCTCCGCCACCGTCAGCAGCGAGCCGGAGATCATGAGCACGACCATCATGAGCGTCAGCACGTTGGCCAGGCTGGCGCCGTAGTGCACCAGCGCCGGGTCCACCCGGCCGGGCTCGCCGAACCAGACGTTGAAGCCCCAGCCCAGGCCGGCGGCCGCCAGGTAGAAGAGGCCGCTCAGCGCCATCAGGGCGCCGACCAGGATCACCAACGCCAACGACATCCCGAAGAAGCGCTTCACGCGTCCCTCCCCTTCACCAGCTGGTCGGGGCGACGCCGCGCTTGGCGGGTTCGCTCCCCTCGGGTGGCAGCCGCTCCTTCTGTCCCGCGAGCCGGCCGTCCACGGTGCCCGCGGCCAGCGGCAGGTGCCCCTTGCGGCGCCCCACCGACGGCAGCGAGTCCCACTTGAAGTCCCACAGGGCCACCCCGGCCAGGCGTGGCGAGAGCGCCAGCCAGGTCTCCCGGGCGGTGCCCCACGGCACCTTGAGGCCCAGGGCCCGGCCCAGGGCGCCGGCCAGGGCCAGGTGCGGGCGGGCCTCGCCGCGCGGGTGCCAGGCGGCCTCGAAGCGCTGCGCCCGGCCCTCGAAGTTGACGAAGGTGCCGTCGCCCTCGGCGTGCGGCGAGGCCGGCAGCAGCGCGGTGGCCGCGGCGGCCAGCGGCCCCTCGTTGACCGCCTGCACCACCAGCACCGGCAGCGCGGCCAGGGCCTCGGCCCCGGCGGCGTCCGGCACCTCGGCCCCCACCACCCAGAGCGCGCCCACCCGACCGGCGCGCGCCGCCGCCACCAGGTCGGCGAAGGGGCGCACCGCCAGGCCGTAGGCCTGCGCGGCCAGCTCCAGCCCCTTGCGGTTGGGGTTCTCGTCGGCCTTCTTGAGGAAGTCGTCCTGCCACCCGTCCGGCCGCCCGCCCACGAAGACCTCGGCGGCGCCGAGCCCCTCCTTGGCCACGTGGCAGGCCGCCAGCAGGTCCTCCAGCGAGGCCACCGGCGAGAGCAGCACCGCCACCCCGCCGGCGCGCCTGGCCTCGGCCAGCGCCAGCCCGGCCGCCTTGAGCGCCTCGTCGCGCGTGGCCCGCGCCGCCGCGGCGCCGCGGCCCAGCCGGGCCGCCAGCACCCGCCCGGCGTTGAGCGCCTTGTAGGTGGTGCGGCCCTGGTCGCACATCCACTCCTGGTTGACGTCCGCGTTCTCGCGCGGGCGCAGCCGGTAGGCGGTGGTGTCCAGGTAGTCGAGCGCCACGTTGCAGCCGCGGGCGCACCCGGTGCAGAGCGAGCGGGCCGAGCTCATGAACCAGACGCGGCCGCGGAAGCGGAAGTCGGTGGCGGTGAGCGCGCCCACCGGGCAGAGGTCCACCACGTTGCCGGCGTACCGGTCGTCGAGCGGCTGCCCCGGGAAGGTGGTGATGACGCTGCGGGTGCCGCGGTTGGCCACGCCCAGCTGCGGGTTCTTGGCCACCTCGCGCATGAAGCGGACGCAGCGGGTGCAGAGGATGCAGCGCTCCTGGTCGAGCGTGACGGTGGGCCCGAGCTCGATGCGCTTCCCCTTGGTGTTCTTGGGGATGTCGAGGCGCGACGGCTGGGCGTCGAACTGCATGTAGTAGTCCTGCAGCTTGCACTCGCCGGCCTGGTCGCAGATGGAGCAGTCGACCGGGTGGTTGAGCAGCAGGAGCTCCAGGTTGGCGCGCTGCTGATCCTTGACCCTGGGGGTGTCGGTCTTGACGACCACGCCCTCGGTGAGCGGCACCTGGCAGGACGGCACCAGCTTGCCGCCCGGCGCGTTGGACATCTCCACCAGGCACTGGCGGCAGTTGGCCGCCACCGAGAGGCGCTTGTGCCAGCAGTAGTAGGGGATGTCGATGCCCATCCCCTGGGCGGCCTCGATGACGGTGGTGCCGGGCTTGACCACCACCTCGCGGCCGTCCACCACCGCCGTCACCAGGCCCGGGTTCTTGGGCGGCGGCGGCGCGGGCGGACCCGGCGGCGGGGGCGGCTTGGGGGCCGCGGCGGCGGGGGCTTCGGGCTTCTTGTCCTCGGCCATCGTGTTCCTCTCCGAGTAGGCGGGCCGCTACTGCTCGACCTCGCCGCCGATCATGTTGATGGAGTCGAAGGTGGGGACGAGGTCGGCCAGCAGCGCGCCTCGCAGCATCCAGGGCAGGGAGGCCAGCATGGGCCAGCCCGGGGCGCGCAGCCCCAGCTTGTAGGGCCGGCCGCCGCCGTCGGAGACCAGGTAGAAGCCCAGCTCGCCGTTGGCGGCCTCGGTGTAGCCGTAGGCCTCCCCGGCCGGCACCTGGATCCCCTCCATGATGAGCTTGAAGTGGGCCATGACGCCCTCGATGGAGGAGTACACCAGCGGCTTGGGCGGCAGCGCGTAGCGGAAGTCCTTGACCACGATCTCGCCCGGGGTGAGCTGGGCGAAGCACTGGCGGATCATCGAGTCCGACTGCTTCATCTCCTCGATGCGCATCAGGTAGCGGTCGAAGTTGTCGCCCTTCGAGCCCACCGGGATGTCGAAGTCGAGCCGGTCGTAGGTCAGGTAGGGGGCCGCCTTGCGGATGTCGTAGGGCTCGCCGGAGGCGCGCAGGCACGGCCCGGTGTAGCCCAGCTCGATGGCGTCCTGGCGCGACACCACCGCCACGTCCTTGGTGCGGTCCACGAAGATGCGGTTGCGGGTCAGCAGGCCGTCCAGCTCGTCGCGCAGCAGCACCACCCGGTCCAGGGTGCGGGTGGTCTTCTCGACCCAGCCGTCCGGCAGGTCGCGGGAGACGCCGCCGACGCGGGCGTAGTTGGAGGTGAGGCGGGCCCCGCACAGCTCGGTGAGCCGGTCCCACAGCAGGTCGCGCCCCTCGATGGCGTAGAGGAACGCCGTCATGGCGCCCAGCTCCATGCCCATGGCGCCGACCAGGGTGAGGTGGTCGCAGATGCGGTGGATCTCGCTGGTGATGACGCGCAGGTACTGGGCGCGCTCAGGCACCTCCAGCTTGCAGAGCTTCTCCACCGCCAGGGCGAACCCGACGTTGTTCATGATCGAGCTGACGTAGTTCAGCCGGTCGGTGTACGGGAAGCACTGGGTCCAGGTGACGTTCTCGCAGCTCTTCTCGAAGCCGCGGTGCAGGAAGCCGATGTCCAGCTTGCAGCTGGCCAGCTTCTCGCCCTCCAGCTCCACCACGGCGCGGGTGGTCCCGTGCATGGCCGGGTGCGACGGGCCCAGGTTCACCAGCATCCGCTTGGTGGGCATGGGCGCGTCGAGCGCGCTCGGCGGCGCCTTGGCTGGCGCCGCCGCCGGCTTCACGGTCCCGCTCGACTCGGTGGACATGGAACCTCGCTCGACGCCGACCAGGCGGCGCCGTCAGGAGTGGTGGTGGCTAGTCCCGGCCCGCCGGGCCCGGCCCGCGGAAGTGGTCGGGGACGTCGCGCTCCTCGGTGAGCGGCTGGCGGCCGCGCAGCGGGTAGTCCTTGCGGAGCGGGTGGCCGACGAACTCGTCGTACATGAAGAGGCGGCGCAGGTCGGGGTGCCCGGTGAAGCGGATGCCGTACATGTCGAAGCAGTAGCGCTCGAACCAGTCGGCGCCGCGCCACAGGCCGGTCACGCTGGGCACCACGGCGTCGTCCTCGGGGACCTTGACCCGCAGCCGCACCCGGTGGTTCAGCGTGGTGGAGTAGAGGTTGTAGACCACCTCGAAGCGCGGCTCCTGGCCGAGGTAGTCCACCGCGGTGACGTAGGGGGCCATGTCGAAGGCCAGGCGCGGGTCGGTCTTGAGCCAGCGGCAGACCTCCACGATCTGGTCCTTGCGGACGAAGACCACGTCGTCGCCGCCCGGGCCCGTGTAGGCGTCCGTGACGATCCTGGGGAAGCGCTCGAGGAGCGCGTCGATCACGACCTTGGCCATGCGGCTCCCTCGTCTAGCGCCGGCGGGATCCCTGCCCGACCACCGGCAGCGGCCTGCGCTCCGTGAGCTGGTGCGACTGCCCCTGGATCTTGTCCTGCAGCATCATGATGCCGTCGAGCACCTGCTCCGGTCGCGGCGGGCAGCCCGGGATGTAGACGTCCACCGGGATGATGCGGTCGATGCCCTGCAGCGTGGCGTAGTTGTCGTAGAACCCGCCGGTGGAGGCGCACACGCCGAAGGCCACCACCCACTTCGGCTCGGCGATCGACTCGTAGACGCGCTTCAGGATGGGCGCCTGCCGGCAGTTCACCGTGCCGGTGACCATGAGCAGGTCGGCCTGGCGCGGCGAGAAGCGCGGCAGCGCGGCGCCGAAGCGGTCGAGGTCGTAGCGCGAGGCGCCGACCGTCATGTACTCCATGCCGCAGCAGGCGGTGACGAACGGGTACTGGAAGAGCGAGTACTTGCGCGCCCAGCCCAGGCCCTTCGAGACCATCTGCTGGAGCACGCCGACGGCCTCGTCCCGGCGCGTGGGGATGACGGTGGGGAGGCTGTCGAGCTCGGTGGACATGGGGAGCCTCGGGGTCAGTCGTTCCAGTCCAGGACGCCCTTCTTCCAGACGTAGACCAGGCCGATGACCACGGTGAAGACGAAGATGGCCATCTCGATGTAGCCAGCCCAACCCAGCTCGGTGAAGAGGACGGCCCACGGGAACAGGAAGATCGCCTCGATGTCGAAGACGATGAAGAGGAGCGCGACCACGTAGAACTTCACGCCGAAGCGGTCCCGGGCGGAGCCGACCGGCTCCGACCCACACTCGAATGGGGCGGACTTGACCGCGCTCGGACGCCGCGGGCCGAGGGTGTTGGCCAGCGTCAGGAGGAGGAAGGCCTGCCCGACCGCGACCAGCAGGACCACACCGATGGGGAAGTAGGTCTGGAGGGGTGTGAGCATAGAGAGGGGGTGTCGGGTGGGCATTCTAAGTGCCCAGATCCGTTGAATTCGTCAAGCGAAATGCGGCTCTTGACTTCACAGTCTCGATCAGTAGACTGCCGCGGCTTCACATCCCCACAACAAACGACACGGGGTATCCCTGATGGGCTTCGAGTTTGGCGCCGTTCTGGTGTTCGCCATCGTCGCCGTTGGGTTTGCCTTTGGTGGCATCACCCTGTCGCGGGCCATCGGCCCCCGCATCTACAACGCCGAGAAGTCCACCATCTACGAGTGCGGCGAGCGCCCCATCGGGGTTGCCTGGTTCAACTTCAACCCCCGCTTCTACCTGGTGGCCCTGGTCTTCGTGATCTTCGAGGTCGACATCGCCCTCACCTTCCCGGTGGTGGCGGTCTACCGCAGCTGGACCGAGGCCAGCCCGATGCTGGGATGGGTCGCCTTCGTCGAGCTGATCCTCTTCGTCTCCATCCTGGTGGTCGGCCTGATCTGGACCTGGGGCCACGGCGACCTCGAGTGGGTCAAGGGCCTGTCCGCCGACGCCACCAAGACCACCCGCGAGGCCGGCGTGCCGGCCCGCAAGGCCGCCTAGGGCCGGGGAGGAGCAGACCGATGCGCGAGAAGCTCGACTCCGGCGTGGGTGGCGACGTCACCCTCTTCCACACCAGCCAGCTCGACCAGCTCATCAACATGGCCCGGGAGAACTCGCTCTGGTACCTGCTGTTCGGCCTGGCCTGCTGCGGCATCGAGCTGATCCAGACCGGCGGCCCGCGCGCCGACCTGATGCGCTTCGGCGCCATCCCGCGCGCCTCCCCCCGCCAGGCCGACTTCATGATCGTGGCCGGCACGCTCACCTACAAGATGGCCGAGCGGGCCAAGCTCCTGCACGACCAGATGTCCGAGCCCAAGTACGTCATCTCGATGGGCTCCTGCGCCAACTGCGGCGGGCTCTTCCAGCTGGCCTACTCGGTCTGCAAGGGCGTCGACAAGGTGGTGCCGGTGGACGTCTACGTGCCCGGCTGCCCGCCGCGGCCCGAGGCCCTCACCGAGGGGCTGATCCGGCTGCAGGAGCTGGTGCGCAACGAGCGGTGGGCCGACAAGCGGCGGGCGCCCGCGGCGGCTGGAGCGGTCTGACGAGTCGTTCGAGGCTGGAGCAGAGGCAGCGAAGCGCGACCTGAGAGGTCGTGGGACGGGGCGAGCGCTCGCGGGAACGCGAGTAGCTCGCCCCTGTCGCAAGAGGGAGCGAAATGACGACCAGCGAGATCCACGATCTGCTCAAGGCCCGCTTCGGCGAGGCGGTGGGCGCGCCGCCCGAGGTGAAGGGCGACACCTGGCTGCCGGTGAAGGGCGAGCGGCTCGTGGAGGTCTGCGCCTTCCTCAAGGAGACCGCCGGGCTGGACTTCGACTTCCTCGAGGATCTGACCGCGGTCGACTGGCCCAAGCGGAACGTCATCGAGGTGGTGATCCACCTCATGTCCTACCAGCTGAAGCACACCATCAAGCTCAAGGTGGAGGCCGACCGGGCCGCGCCGGTGGTGCCCTCGCTCTACCCCGTCTGGAAGGGCGCCGACTGGTTCGAGCGCGAGGTCTACGACCTCTTCGGCGTGACCTTCACCGGCCACCCCGACCTGCGCCGCATCATGCTGCCCGACGACTGGGTCGGCCACCCGCTGCGCAAGGACTACCAGGAGGCCGGCGGCTGGCACGGCATCTCCAACGAGCGCGAGAACCCGCTGGTGGAGCTGAAGCGGCTCGACGACGCGGCCCGCGCCGAGCTGGCCAGGAACGCCCCGCCGCCCCCGCCGGCGCCGCCCGCCCCCCCGGCCGCGCCCGCCCCCACCAGCAAGGCCTGATCGGAGGAACCATGGAAAAGCTCATCCTCCGCCGCGTCGACCGGAACAACGAGGAGATGATCCTCAACTTCGGTCCCCAGCACCCGTCCACCCACGGCGTCATCAACTTCATCGTCGAGACCGACGGCGAGGTGCTGCGCAAGGCCGTGCCGGACGTGGGCTACCTGCACCGCTCCATCGAGAAGATCGGCGAGGTCACCGGCTGGCACGGGTTCATGCCCTTCACCGACCGCATCGACTACGTGGCGGCCATGTTCCCCAACGAGGGGTACGCCACGGCGGTGGAGCGGCTCACCGGCATCGAGGTGCCGCGCCGCGCCCAGTACCTGCGCGCCATCTCCTGCGAGCTGTGCCGCATCGCCAGCCACCTGGTGTCGCTGGGCACCATGGCCATGGACATCGGCGCCTTCACCCCGATGCTGCACGGCATCCGCGAGCGCGAGACCATCAACGACCTCATCGAGGCGCTGTGCGGCGCGCGGCTCACCTACAACTACCACCGCATCGGCGGGGTGGCCTTCGACCTGCCGGAGGGCTGGAAGGAGAAGACCATCGCCTTCCTGGACCACTTCGATCGCTTCCTGGTGGAGTTCGACCGGCTCATCTCCTTCAACGAGATCTACATCCGGCGCCTCGCCAACGTGGCCATCATCACCGGCAAGGACGCCACCGAGTACGGCCTGTCCGGCCCCAACCTGCGCGGCTCGGGGGTGGACTGGGACCTGCGCCGCGACCTGCCCTACGGGGCCTACGAGGACTTCGAGTTCGCCGTCCCGGTGGGCGTGGGCTTCAAGGGCACGGTGGGCGACTGCTACGACCGGTACTACTGCCGCTGCCTGGAGATGGGCGAGTCGAGCAAGATCGTCCGCCAGGCGCTGCTGCAGCTGCCCGAGGGCGAGATCATGGCGCCCAAGGTCTCGCGCAACCTCAAGGTGGAGGCCGGCGAGACCCTCTCCCGCGTCGAGTCGGCGCGCGGCGAGATGGCCTTCTACGTGGTGGCCGACGGCACCAACAAGGCCTACCGCGTCCGCACCCGCACCGGCTCCTTCACCGCCATGGGGATCATCGAGACCGCCAGCCGCGGCCTGATGATCGCGGACCTGGTGGCCCTCATCGCCTCCCTGGACGTCGTCGCCCCGGAGATCGACCGCTAGCCATGCCGCGCACGCCAAAGCTCCCCAAGCTGTCGCCCCGCGCCGTCGTCATCCTCACCCTGGCCGTCGGCCTGGGCCTGCCCGCCGTGCTCTTCGCCGCGGTGCTGGTCCTCTCGCCGGTCACCAAGCCGCTCATGGTGGACTGGTTCGTCGGCTCGGTGCTGGGCCACGACCCGGCCACCTGGCCCTACACCAAGCTGATCTACGGCCTGGTGGTGGGGCTGCTGGCCTTCGTGCTCATCAACTTCGGAGCCATCATCTCCGGCATGACGGTCTGGTGGGAGATGCGCGTCTCCTCCCGCATGCAGAGCCGCGTCGGATACAACCGCGCCGGCGCCGGCGGCTTCTTCCAGTGGGTGGCCGACGCGGTCAAGCTCCTCTTCAAGGAGGACCTGATCCCGGCCGAGGCCGACTCGATGCTGTTCCGGGCCGCCCCCTACTTCGTCATGACCGGGTTCGCGCTCACCTTCGTGGCGCTGCCCTTCGGCGAGAGCCTCATCGCCGCCGACCTGAACGTGGGCATCTTCTACCTGACCGCCGTCACCGCCCTGGTGGTGGTGGGCATCCTGCTGGCGGGCTGGTCCTCCAACTCCAAGTGGGCGCTCTTCGGCGGCATGCGCTCCGCCGCCCAGGTGGTCTCCTACGAGATCCCGGCCGGCATCGCCCTGATGGTCCCGGTGCTGATGTCCGGCACGCTGTCCATGCAGGGGATCATCCAGGCCCAGGGCGCCTGGCCCTGGCAGTGGCACGCCTTCACCAACCCGGCCTGCTCGGTGGCCTTCGTCATCTACTTCATCTCGCAGCTGGCCGAGGGCAACCGCACGCCCTTCGACCTGCCCGAGGCCGAGTCCGAGCTGGTGGCCGGCTACCTCTCCGAGTACTCGGGCTTCCGCTTCGCCCTCTACTTCCTGGTGGAGTTCGGCAACCTGTGGGTCATGGCCGCGGTGGCCGCCACCCTCTTCCTCGGCGGGTGGCAGATCCCCGGCGTCGGCCCGGAGGACTACGCCGCCGCCAAGGGCAGCGGCGCCTTCCCGGCCCTGGCCTGGTGGGGCCTGCAGATCGTCTCGATGGTGGTGATGGCCACCAAGACCATCCTGGTGCTCAACGTCATCGTCTGGGTGCGCTGGACGCTGCCGCGCATGCGCATCGACCAGATGATGAACCTCTGCTGGAAGTACCTGGTGCCCTGGGCCTTCGTCACCTTCGTCTTCTCGCTGCTGTGGCAGCTGGTGGTGGCGCGCGCCCCGGTGCTCTCCACCGCCACCGGGGTGGTGCTCACCCTCGCCTTCCTGGCCACCCTGGTGCTCTTCGGGCGCCAGGTGAAGGCCAACCTCACCGCGGCCGGCGATCACGTCGACCTCACCAACTGGTGAACGGAGCCGCCATGTCCGCACCTCAGACCTACAACGGCTCCTTCCGCGACACGGTCAGGTCCATCTGGCACGGCCTGTCCATCACCTTCTCCTACCTGCTGCGCCGGCCCACCACGGTGCAGTACCCCGACCGCACGCCGCTGCCGGTGCGCGAGACGCTGCCGCCCCGCTACCGCGGGTTCCTCGAGGTGGACGTCGCCATCTGCACCGGCTGCCAGGCCTGCGAGCGGGCCTGCCCCATCGCCTGCATGCAGATCACCCTGGAGAAGGACCCGGCCAACCCCAAGCAGCGGGTGGTCACGCAGTTCGACATCGACGAGGCCAAGTGCATGTTCTGCGGCCTGTGCGTCGAGCCCTGCCCCACCGGCGCCATCCAGCACACCCGTGAGTTCGAGGGGTCGATGGCGGACATCCGCAACCTGACCATCCGCTGGGCCGACCCGCTGGCGCCGTTCCCGGTCTACAAGGTGGACAAGGCCGCCGAGTACTTCCCGCGGGCGGAGCTCGGCTCGCTGGTGCGGGCCAAGTTCAGCGCGCACCGCTGGAACGCCAACGGCCCGGACTACCTGCCGCCGCCCACGCCGGAGGAGCTGGCCGCCGCCGCCGCCGCCGAGGCCGCCGCCGCCGCTGCGGCCGCCGCGGCCAAGGCCGCCGCCAAGCCGGCCGCCAAGCCGGCGGCCCCCAAGGCCGCGGCCGAGCCCGCCGCCGCGGCGCCCGCGCCCAGCGCCGCCGCCGCTCCCGCCCCCGCCCCCGCCGCCCCGGCCCCGGCCGGCGCCGCCGCGGCCCCGGCCTCCCCACCTCCCCCCCCGACCAAGCCGGAGGGCACGCCATGAGCAGCCCCGTGAAGCGCAACCTCGTCCGCTGGGCCGCCGGCGCCGCCGCCACCATCGTCTTCGTGGTGGCCATGACCCTGCTGGCCATCAAGCCCGCCGAGCAGGCGGTGGCGGCCCGCGCCGCGACGCCGCTCACGCTGCCGGACATCCTCTTCTACCTGCTGGCCGCCCTCACGGTGGCCGGCGCCGCCGGGGTGGCCCTCTCCCGCAACATCCTCTACAGCGCCATCGGCCTGCTCATGGCGCTGCTGGGGGCCGGCTCGCTCTACATCTTCCTGGGGGCCGACTTCCTGGCCGTCACCCAGCTGCTGGTCTACATCGGCGGCGTCCTGGTCCTCATCATGTTCGCGGTGATGCTGACCAACCGCATCACCGAGATCACCGTCTCCAACTCCAGCGTGGGCCTGTTCGGCGGCGTCATGCTCTTCCTGGCGACGGCCCCGGTGCTGGTGGCGGTGGCGGTGCTGACCCCCTTCGCGGCCCAGGTCCCGGGCCCCATGGAACACACCACCGCGGCCATCGGCGACGGGTTCCTGACCCGCTGGCTCCTGCCCTTCGAGGTCGCCTCGCTGGTGCTGCTGGCCACCCTGGTCGGCGCCGTGGTCATCGCCCGCAAGGAGATCAAGGCGGACTGAGGTCTCCCGCCCCGGTCCCCCTCGATCCGGCCCCGCCCCCTAGGCCCTGGAGAACACATGCAGGTCTCCCTCCCCCACTTCCTCGTCGTCGGCGCCCTGCTCTTCAGCCTCGGCCTGGTGACCGTCGCCACCCGGCGCAACGCCGTCGGCATCCTGATGGGCGTCGAGCTCATCCTCAACGGCGCCAACGTCAACTTCGCCGCCTTCAACCACTACGTGGTGGGCGGCATCTCGGGGCAGGTCTTCGCCCTCTTCGTCATCGTGCTGGCGGCCGCCGAGGCCGCCGTGGGCCTGGCCATCGTCCTCGCCGTCTTCCAGACCTTCAAGACCATCGACGTCCGCTCCGCGGACCTGATGCGGGAGTGACATGGAACACCACGCCACAGAGCTCGCGCCGCTGGTGGTGAGCCGGGTCTCGTACCTCTGGCTCATCCCGCTCTTCCCGCTCATCGGCGCCACCATCAACGCCGCCTTCGGCTGGAAGCTCCAGGCCCTCTTCGGCGAGAAGCCGGAGGCCAAGGGCGGCCGCGGCAAGCAGCTGGTCCACTCCATCGCCGTGACGGCCATGGCGGCGGCCTTCGCGGTGGCCCTCTACGCCTTCTTCCAGCTCAAGGCGCTGCCGGCCGAGGACCGCTTCATCCAGCAGACGCTCTGGAACATGTTCACGGCCGGGCGGCTCTCGGTGGACCTGGCCTTCGCACTGGACCAGCTCAGCATCATGATGGTGCTGGTCATCACCGGCATCGGCACGCTCATCCACGTCTTCTCCATCGGGTACATGGCGGAGGAGCCGGCCTACTGGCGGTTCTTCTCGTACCTGAACCTCTTCGTCTTCGCGATGCTGCTGCTGGTCATGGGCGACAACTTCGCGGTGATGTTCTTCGGGTGGGAGGGCGTGGGCCTGGCCAGCTACCTGCTCATCGCCTTCTGGTACACCGACCCGGAGAAGGCCAAGGCCGGCATGAAGGCCTTCGTGGCCAACCGCTTCGGCGACTTCGGCTTCATCGTCGGCCTGATGCTGCTGTTCTGGGGCCTGGGCGGCGCCTGGGAGGCGCGGCCCGAGTTCCTGCGCAACACCGAGTTCCGCGCCGACGTGGCCATGAACGCCACCGCCGGGGCCGCCACCGCGGCCCAGTCCGACGAGCTGGCGCCCCGCGTCCACGGGGTCAAGGTCGGCCCCACCATGAACTTCCGCGAGCTGCGGGACCAGGTGGTCATCGAGGCCACCGGGGTGAAGGAGCACCTGGCCGGCACCACCGTGTGGGGCATCTCGCTGCTGACGCTGATCGGCATGCTCATGTTCGTGGGCGCCATGGGCAAGAGCGCCCAGATCCCGCTCTACGTCTGGCTGCCCGACGCCATGGCCGGCCCGACCCCGGTCTCGGCCCTGATCCACGCCGCCACCATGGTCACCGCCGGCGTCTACATGGTGGCCCGGCTCAACTTCCTCTTCGTGCTCTCCCCCAGCGCCATGGGCTGGGTGGCGCTGATCGGCGCCCTGACCGCCATCTTCGCGGCCACCATCGGGTTCTTCCAGTACGACATCAAGAAGGTCCTGGCCTACTCCACCGTGTCGCAGCTGGGCTTCATGTTCATCGGCGTGGGCACCGGCGCCTACTGGGCCGGCGTCTACCACCTGCTGACGCACGCCTTCTTCAAGGCCACCCTCTTCCTCGGGTCGGGCTCGGTCATCCTGGGCTGCCACCACGAGCAGGACATGCGGAAGATGGGCGGGCTGGCGAAGCACATGCCCATCACCCGGTGGACCTACCTCATCGCCACCATCGCCATCGCCGGCTTCCCCATCGCCAACGGCTTCTACTCCAAGGACGAGATCCTCTGGAAGGCCTTCACCAGCCACCACCTGGCGCTCTTCGGGACGCCGGTGCCGTGGCTCGGACCGGCCATCTACGTGCTGGGCCTCGTCGCCGCCACCGGCACCAGCTTCTACATGTACCGCTCCTACTACATGACCTTCTCCGGCGAGTACCGCGGGGCGGGCGGGCACGGCCACGAGCACAACGAGGACCCGCACTCGGCGGTGGCGGCGCCCCACTCGGCGCTGTCCGCCAAGGTGCACGCCTCCGACGGCCACGCCCACGCCCACGCCGGGGGCCACGCGTCCCAGGCGCTGGCCGACCACGGCGCCGCCGCGGGCGGGCACGGCCACGACGCCGGCCACGGCCACGACGCCGGCCATGCCGCGCCGGCCGCCGCGCACGACGACGCCCACGGCCACCACGGCGGCACCCCGCACGAGTCGCCCTGGCAGATCACCATGGTGCTGGCCATCCTGGCCGGCGGCTCGGTGCTGACCCTCTTCCTCGGCATCCCCATGCTGTGGAGCCACGCCCCGCCGGCGCTGGAGCACTGGCTCGAGCCGGTGCTGCTGGCCAAGGTGGAGTTCGGCCACGGCAGCCACGCCATGGAGTGGCTCTTCCAGGGGCTGGGCGTGCTGGCCGCCACCATCGGCTTCGTGGCCGCCCGCGCCGTCTACAAGGACAACAAGAACGAGGCGGCGCTGCTGGCGATGATCGAGCGCTGGAAGGGCGTCTGGACCACCGTCTACAACAAGTACTACGTGGACGAGCTGTACGCCTGGCTGGTGCTCAAGCCCTCGCTGATGGTGGGCCGGGCCCTCTCCTGGTTCGACGGCAGCGTGGTCGACGGGCTGGTGAACGCCGCCGGCGTCGTCACCCGCGGCGTGGCCACGGTGGACGGCGCCATCGACAAGTACCTGGTCGACGGCGCGGTCAACGGGGTGGCCAACCTGACCCAGGGCCTGGGCCACTCCTTCCGCACCCTCCAGACCGGCCGCATCCAGACCTACCTCTACGGCGCGCTCGGCGGCGCGCTGGTGGTGGTCCTCCTCAACTTCCTGCTTCCCTGAGCCAAACCGGAGCCTCGTCCATGTTCTTCTTCACCGAAGGCAACGTCCTCAGCTGGGCCACCTTCTTCCCGCTCGCCGGCGCGGCGCTCATCGTCCTCATGATGATCGCCCGGGCCTTCGTCGGCCTCGACAAGAAGCTCGTCGACGAGGCCAGCCGCTGGACCGCCCTGGTCTTCAGCTTCCTGTCCTTCCTGGCCTCCGTCGCGGCCTGGCGGCTCTACGACCCGCAGGTGGCGGGCGTGCAGCTGGTGGCCAAGACCGTCTGGATCAAGGTCTTCAACGTCGAGTACTACGTCGGCACCGACGGGCTCAGCATCTCGATGATCCTGCTGTCCGGCCTGGTGTCGTTCATCGCCACCATCGCCTCCATGCCCTGGTGGTCGAACCACCAGACCAGCCACATGGCCGGCATGGAGGACGACGGCCACGACGACCCGCACCACCCCAAGCACTTCTCGGTGCGCATGGTGCCGGGCTACATGGCCATGCTGCTGCTGCTGCAGACCGGCATGATGGGCACCTTCGCGGCCCTCGACATGTTCCTCTTCTACGTCTTCTGGGAGGTCATGCTCCTGCCGATGTACTTCCTCATCGGCATCTGGGGCGGCCCGCGCAAGGAGTACGCGGCCATCAAGTTCTTCCTCTACACCCTGGCCGGCTCGGTGCTGATGCTGCTGGCCATCATCGCCCTCTACTACCAGAGCGGCCCGGCCCTGCTGGCCGACGGCACCATGTCCAGCGGGCACACCTTCAACCTGATCGAGATGGCGCGCCAGGCCCAGGCCGGCACCTTCGCCGCGGCCGCCCCCATCATGGGCTTCGCCTTCACCAAGATCGTCTTCGTGGGGCTCTTCATCGGGTTCGCCATCAAGATCCCGATGTTCCCCTTCCACACCTGGCTGCCCGACGCGCACGTCGAGGCCCCCACGCCCATCTCGGTCATCCTGGCCGGCGTGCTCCTCAAGATGGGCATCTACGGCATCCTGCGCTTCAACTACGCGCTGCTGCCCGACGCCACCGCCTGGGCCGCCAACGCCATGGCCGTGTTCGGCGTCATCAACATCGTCTACGCGGCGTTCGTCTGCCTGGCGCAGAAGGACATCAAGAAGATGATCGCCTACTCGTCGGTGTCGCACATGGGCTTCTCGCTGCTCGGCATGGCGGCCATGACGCCCCAGGGCATCTCCGGCGCGGTGCTCAACCTCTTCACCCACGGCATCATCAGCCCCATGCTGTTCCTCATCGTGGGCGTCATCTACGACCGCGCCCACCACCGCGAGATCGAGAGGTTCGGCGGGCTGGCCACCGTGGTCCCGGAGTACTCCGCCATCATGGGCCTGGCCTTCTTCGCCTCGCTGGGCCTGCCCGGCCTGGCCGGCTTCGTGGCCGAGTTCATGGTCTTCACCGGCGCCTTCCCGGTCTTCACCACCTACACCATCATCTCGGCCACCAGCGTCATCCTCACCGCGGCCTACTACCTGTGGGCCATCCAGCGCATGTTCCTGGGCAAGCTCAACCCGGTGTACGCCAACTACCCGGACCTGGTGTGGCGCGAGCGGCTCACCCTCTACCCGCTGGCGGCCATCACCATCGTCCTGGGCTTCTACCCGCAGGCCATCCTCTCGGCCATCAACGGCACCCTGCACGCGCTGGTGCAGAACATCCGGCCGCTGTAGGCCCGGGAGCCCTCCGTGACGGATCTCCTCACCCTCGTCGACGGCAACCTGAGCTCCGCGGGCTTCTTCCGGCCCGAGCTGGCCCTGACCTTCGGGACCATGGCGCTCTTCCTCGTCGATCTCGCCTGGAAGAAGCACCCGGGGCGCTCGGGGCGGCTGGCCGCCTCGGCGCTGCTGGTGCTGGCCGTGGCGGCCGGCCTGCTGGCCTTCCAGCCGGTCGAGGCGCGCTCGCTCTTCAACGGCATGATCGCCAACGACGGCTTCGCCACCTTCTTCAAGTGGCTCTTCCTGGCCGCCGGCGCCCTCACGGTCATGATCGCCGCCCCCGGCACCTCCTTCCCGCCGGCCCGCCTGGGCGAGTTCTACGCCCTGCTCATGGCCATCGTGCTGGGCATGTTCCTCATGGCCAGCGCCACCGACCTGCTGATGGCCTACCTGGCCATCGAGCTGGTCTCCATGACCAGCTACGTGCTGGCCGGGTTCCGCAAGGGCGATCGGCGCGCCGCCGAGGCCTCGCTGAAGTACGTCATCTACGGCGGCGTGGCCTCCGGGGTGATGCTCTTCGGCATGAGCTACCTGTACGGCCTGCTGCGCACCACCGACCTGCACCTGATGGCCTCGCGCATCCAGGACCTGCAGGCCGCCGGCCTGCCCGAGGCCGCCACCAAGCTGACCCTGGTGGTGGCGGTGGTCTTCGTCACCGCCGGCTTCGGCTACAAGGTGGCCTCGGTGCCCTGGCACATGTGGTGCCCGGACGTGTACGAGGGCGCCCCCACCCCCTTCACGGCCTTCCTCTCGGTGGGCCCCAAGGCCGCCGGCTTCGCGCTGGCCATCCGCTTCTTCTACGGCGCGCTGGCCAGCCCGTCCGGCGTCCTCGGCGGGCTGCCGGCGGCGGTGGGCGGGGTGCCCTGGCCGGCGGTGGTGGGCGTCATGTCGGCCGCCACCATGACGCTCGGCAACCTGACCGCGCTGTCGCAGACCAACCTGAAGCGCCTGCTGGCCTACTCCTCCATCGCGCACGCCGGCTACGCGCTCATGGGGCTCTCGGCCGCCACCGACCTGGGCGCCCAGGCCATCATGATCTACATGGCCATCTACCTGGTCATGAACCTGGGGGCCTTCCTGGTGGTCATCCTGGTGGCCGAGGCCACCGGCTCCGAGTCCATCCTGGACTACAAGGGGCTGGCCAGGCGCCACCCGCTGGCCGCCACCTCCATGGCCATCTTCCTCTTCTCGCTGACCGGCCTGCCGCCCTTCGCCGGCTTCGTGGGGAAGTGGTACCTGTTCTACGCCGTGCTGGAGCGGGTGCCCGGGCCCGGCGGCAACTGGTACGCCGTGCTGGCCATCGTGGGCGCGCTCAACAGCGCGGTCTCGCTCTACTACTACGTGCGGATCGTACGGGCCATGTTCATCGACCCGCCCTACGACGCCGAGCCCGCCCCCATCCGCGCGCCGGCGCTCTACAGCGTGCTCATCGGCAGCGCCGCCGTGGCCATGCTGGTGTTCGGCCTGTGGTGGACGCCGGTGGTGGACTGGACCACCAGCTCGCTGCAGATGTTCCACGGGTAGGCGCGAGCCTCCCCGCGCCGCACCGGAGGCCCGGCCGCTGCGGCCGGGCCTCTTCGCTTGCCCGGGCCCATCCGCGTGGCGCCCCGACCGCGGCGCCTGGCGGTCGCGGCACCCCTCACCCCTGCCCTCTCCCCGGAGGGGAGAGGGAGCCGACGTGGTGTGCCCACTTTCAGGCTGGACTGCGAGCAGGCCTCGTCCGCTCGAGCCCCCTCTCCCCCAGCTTGCTGGGGGAGAGGGCTTGGGTGAGGGGGCCGTGCACCTTGCACGCCCCGTCCCGGCCGTCCAGGCCCGACGGCGCCGTGGCATCATCCAGGCCATGGCTGCCGACCACGGCCTCCCCCTCCTGCGCGTCCTGGTGGTGGACGACGAGCGGAACATCCGCGCCACCCTGGCCCTCTGCCTGGAGGGGCTGGGCTGCCAGGTGACCCAGGCCTCGACCAGCGGGGCCGCCGTCGAGGCGCTGCGCCACGCCCCCTTCGATCTCTGCTTCCTGGACCTCCGGCTCGGGCAGGAGAGCGGCCTCGACCTGCTGCCGCGGCTGCTGGCCGAGCGGCCTGGGCTCGACGTGGTGGTGGTGACCGCCTACGCCACCTACGACACGGCGGTGGAGGCCGTGAAGCGGGGCGCCGCGGACTACGTGCCCAAGCCCTTCTCCCCCGACCAGATCCGGCTGCTGGTGACCCGGCTCTCGGCCAGGCGCACCGAGGCGGCCCGCCGCTCCGACCTCGAGGCCCGCCTCGGCGAGGCGGCGCCGGAGGTGGCGCTCGACACCGCCTCCCCGCGCATGCAGGTGGTGCTGGACGTGGTGCTGCGCGCCGCCGCCTCGGGGGCCCCGGTGCTGCTCGGCGGTGAGAGCGGCACCGGCAAGGGGGTGCTGGCGCGGGCGCTGCACGCCGCCTCGCCCCGGCGGGCCCGCCCCTTCGTCACCGTCAACTGCCCGACCCTCACCGGCGAGCTCCTGGCCAGCGAGCTCTTCGGCCACGCCAAGGGGGCCTTCACCGGCGCGGTCCGCGACCAGCCGGGCCGGGTGGAGGCGGCCGAGGGGGGCACGGTCTTCCTCGACGAGATCGCCGAGATCACGCCGCCGCTGCAAGCCAAGCTGCTCCGCTTCCTCCAGGACAAGGTGTTCGAGCGGGTCGGCGAGACCAGGACCCGCACCGCCGACGTCCGCATCGTGGCGGCCACCAACCGCGCGCTCGCCGAGGAGGTGGCGGCTGGCCGCTTCCGCGAGGACCTGCTCTACCGGCTCAACGTGGTGGAGGTGACGGTGCCGCCGCTGCGGGAGCGGCCCGAGGACGTGCTGCCGCTGGCGCGCCGCTTCCTGGCCTTCTTCGCCGCCGGGGCCGGCCGCCCCGTGCCGGAGCTGGCCGAGGCGGCGGCGCGGGCGCTGCTGGCCCACCGCTGGCCAGGCAACGTGCGCGAGCTCCGCAACGTGATGGAGCGCGCCGTCATCCTCTCGCCGGCCCGGGTGCTCGACCTGGCGGCCCTGCCGGAGCGGCTGCGGGCCCAGGTGGCCGAGGTGCCGGTGCTGGGCGGCCCCTTCACGGTCGAGGCCATCGAGCAGGAGCACCTGCTGCGGGTGCTGGCCACCGCGCCGACCATGGAGGAGGCGGCCCGCACCCTGGGGATCGACACCTCCACCCTCTGGCGCAAGCGCAAGAAGCTGGGGCGGTAGGCGGCCTTCCGGCCCGGCCTCAGCGCGTCGGGCTGGCCCGCCCGTAGGCCACGCCCGGGATGGGCTCCTCCAGGATGGCCTGCTGCAGCGCGGCCAGGGCATCCTGGCAGACCACCTGGGCCACCCGCTTCCGGCCCAGCGACAGCGCCAGCGACCTCACGTTGGAGTTCTCGCGTGAGAGCACCAGCACCTGCCCCTGCAGCTCGAGGTAGCGGGCGAAGCCCGCCGCGGCCGGCGCCACCGCGGCCGCCCCGGCCAGCCCCGCCAGCCCGTCCAGGGCCCGGCGCACCTGCTCGACCTCCCCGGCCATGGTGGCCTCCAGTGCCGCCATGCGGTCCTCCCCCGCCTCCCAGATGTGGGGTGCGAGCAGGGCCTGGATGCGCAGGGCCCCGACGCGGGCGCGGTCCGCCAGGCGCTGGGCCTGGGCCGCCCGGGGGGGGGTGGCCTGCGAGGCCGCCCGCTCCAGGGCCGCGTCGAGCCCGGCCAGGGCCTCGGCGGCGGGCCCGAAGGCCAGGGCGTGCGCCTTCAGGTTGGTGTTCCTCACCGCCAGCCCGAGCACCTCCTCGTCGACGGCCCGCAGCGCGGTGAAGTTCCCGGAGAACCGGGCCAGCAGGGCCCGCTCGGCCTCGGTGCCGCCGGCCCCGAGGCGCCCGCCGAGCTCGACCCGACCGCGCTCCACCTCGGCGAGGGCGGCCCGGGAGCGCTCGGCGAACAGCTGCGACTCCTGGTCGGTGGCCGCCAGCACCGCGCTCTTCTCGGCCTCGGCGGCCGCCGCCAGCCCGACCTGCATCTGCCCCACCAGGTCGACGCGGCCGGCCTTGGAGGCCAGCGCCGTGGCGGGGCTCGATGCCTCGCCGAAGCGCCAGACCAGGGCGAGGACCAGCATCACCGCCAGCACGCCCGCCAGCGACCACGGCGCGATCCTGCGCTGCTCCGAGTCCGTCATGTCAGCCTCCGTCCCCTGCGCCAGGCGCCGCCAGCGGCACGGTGAACCAGAACCGGCTCCCTTCGCCCGGCGCGCTCTCGACCCCCACCTCGCCGCCGTGGGCCTGGACCAGCTCCCGCACCAGGTAGAGCCCCAGGCCCACGCCGCCGCCGCGGCGACCCGGCACCCGGAAGTAGCGATCGAAGACCCGCTCCTGCCACTCCCGCGGGATGCCCTCGCCGCTGTCGGCCACCTCGAAGCGGACCGCCTGGCCCGCCGACGCGGCGCCGAGGGTGACGCGGCCGCCCCGGGGCGTGTGGCGCAGGGCGTTGGAGACCAGGTTGGAGAGCACCAGCGCCAGCCGGTCGGGGTCGGCCGCCACCTCCACGCCCAGCCCCTCGGCGCGCACCTGGAGCGCCACCCCGGCCGCCTCCGCGGCGTCGCGGGCGGCGGTGGCGGCGTCCTCCAGCAGGGTGCGCGGCGCCACCGGGCGGCGCACGAGCTCGACCCGGCCGGCCTGGATGCGCGAGAGATCGAGGAGGTCGTCGACGATGCCCTGGAGCCGCTCGCAGTCCTGGCGCGCCGCCTGGAGCAGGTCGGTCTGCTTCTCGGTGACCGGGCCAGCCGCCTCCTCCACGCACAGGTGGATGGCCATGCGCAGCGAGGTGAGCGGGGTGCGGAACTCGTGGGCCACGGTGGCCACCAGGTCGTTCTTGAGCTCGTCCACCCGCATGAGGCGCGTCACGTCCTGCAGGACGACCGCGGCCCCGCTCACGCCGCCGCCCTCGGCGTGGAGGGGGGCGGCGCGAGGCAGCAGCCAGCGGGTGCCGTCCGGCCCGTCGAGCCGCACCGCGTCCTCGAAGCCGCGCGGCTGCCAGGGGCCCAGCCCGGCCGCCACGTGGGCCCGCACCCGCTCCACGGCGGCGCGCAGGGCCGGGTCCAGCGCCGCCAGCGGCCCGGCGGTCGACCCCCCGGCCCCGAGGCGCAGCAGCGCCTCGGCAGCGCCGTTGGCGTTCTGCAGGTTCCCCGCCAGGTCCAGGATCAGCACCGGGTCGGGCAGGCCGTCGATGGTCGCCTGGGCCGCCTGCTGGGCCTGCAGCAGCTCGCCCAGGCTGCTCTGCCGGTACTCGGCCAGGCGGTCGGCCATGGCGTTGAACTCCCGGGCCAGCCCGGCGATCTCGTCCTTCCCGGCCACCCGGGCCCGCGCCGTGAGGTCGCCCGTGGCGATGCGCTGCGCCGCCAGCGCCAGGACCGTGACCGGCCGGACGATGCGCGCGGTCAGGCCGGAGGCCAGCAGCGTGCCGGCCAGGAGGCCCCCCAGGGTGGCCGCCACCACCAGGGCGATGAGGTTCCGGGCCTGGGCCCGGGCCCGCTCGCTGCGGCGCACCATGGCGTCCTGGTTGAGATCGAGCACCTCCTGGGCGGCGGCCTTGACGCCCTGGAACCGCGGCTCCATGTCGTCGAAGTAGGCCGCCTCCAGCGCGGGGCGGCCAGCCAGGCCCTCGAAGCGGAGGGAGGCCTCCCGGTAGGCGTCCCAGGCCTGCCGCAGCCGCGCCGTGGCGTCCGCCTCGCCGCGCTCGGTGACGTTGCCCTGCTGGACGGCCAGCTCGGCCTCGAAGGTTGCCCGGTTGGGGGCCACCTGCTCGTCGGCCCGATCGGGCCGGTCGGCCACCCGGAAGAGGGCGGCGCGGTCGAGCCGCTCGGCCGCCTCCTTCATGCGCTGGGCCGCCAGCACGCTCCGGTAGTTGTCCTTGAGGATCTCGTCGGTGGCGTGCCCCAGCGTGCGGACGCTGCCGATGGCGATGAGACCCACCAGCGCCAGCGCCACCGCCAGCACGGCGTGGGCGCCCAGCAGCTTGGCCTTGAGCGTCACGCCCGCTCCTCCTCGACGTCGAGGGCCACGATGTGCACGTCGAGGTCGTCGGCCTCGTCCACCAGCCGCTGCGGCAGCGACCGGCCGAGCGCGCGGCGCCACCAGGGCTGGCTGGAGCGTCCCACCATGACGTCGCTGACGCGGTGGGAGCGGGCGAAGTCGAGGAGCGCCGCGGCCGGGTCCTTCCCCTTCAGGCGGATCACCTCGGCCCCGAGCTCGCGGGCCCGCTCCAGGTTGTCGAGCAGGTGGCGCTGGCTCTCGGCGTCGATCCGGTCGGCCGCCTCTCGGGGCGTCTCCACGTAGACGGCGAACCAGTCGGTGGCCAGGCGCCCGGCCATGCGGGAGGCCCGCCGGAGCAGGGCGGCGCCGCGCGGCGGGTGGGAGGAGAGGCACACCAGGAGCCGCCCCGCCGCCAGGCGCGACGAGCCGGTCTCCGGCTCGGCCGCCCGGGCGGTCCGCTCCAGCGTCTGGGCCACCTCCCGCAGGGCCAGCTCGCGCAGGGTGGACAGGTTCCCGCCCCTGAAGAAGTGCTCCACCGCCCAGGCCACCTTCTCGGGGGCGTAGATCTTTCCGCGCTGCAGGCGGTCGAGCAGGTCCTCGACCGCCAGGTCCAGGTTCACCACCTGGTCCGCCAGCTCCAGGAAGGCGTCCGGCACCGTCTCGCGCACCCGCACGCCGGTGACCCGCTCGATGAGGTCGTTCAGGCTGTCGAGGTGCTGCACGTTCATGGCGCCGATGACGTGGATGCCGGCCTTGAGCAGCGCCTCGACGTCCTGGTGGCGCTTGCGGTGGCGCGAGCCTGGCGCGTTGGTGTGGGGGATCTCGTCCACCAGCGCGACGGACGGGCGGCGGGCCAGGACGGCGTCGAGGTCCAGCTCCTCCACCGCCACGCCGCGGTACTCCACCCGCCGGCGCGGCACCTGCTCCAGCCCCTCGAGCAGGGCGGCCGTCTCGGCGCGGCCGTGCGTCTCCACGAAGGCCGCCACCGCGTCCACGCCCCGGGCCTGGAGGGCGTGGGCCTCCTCCAGCATCCGGTAGGTCTTGCCGACCCCCGCGGCGTACCCCAGGTAGAGCTTGAGCCGGCCGCGCTTGCCGCGCTCCAGCAGCTCGAGGAAGTCCTCGGGGGTGGCGCGGGGGCGGGTCATCCGGCCGGACTCTAGCGCGCTCGGGCCGGGGTGGCGGGCCCGGCCTGGGGTCCCGCCGGGGCGGGCGCTCCGAACCGCCGGTCGAGCGCCAGGTTGACCACCAGGACGTTGACGCGCGGCTCCCCCAGGATGCCGAGGTCGCGCCCCTCGACGGCCTCGTCGAGCACCGCCTGGACGCGCGCCGGCGCGAGGCCGCGCGCCGCCGCCACCCGCGCCACCTGCCAGGCGGCGCCAGCCGGCGTGAGGTGCGGGTCGAGGCCGCTCGCGGAGGTGGTGACCAGCTCGGCGGGCACCGGCCCCGGGGCCTGGGGATTCTCGGCGCGCAGGCGGGCCACCTCGGCCTCGACCCGGGCCCGGAGCCTGGCCGAGGTGGGGCCGAGGTTGGAGCCGCTCGAGGCCGAGGCGTCCCAGCCGTTCGCTCCGGCCGCCGACGGGCGGGGCCAGAGGTAGGCCTGGCCGGTGAAGGCCTGGCCGATGAGCTCGGAGCCGACCACCACGCCCCTGGCGTCCTCGACCAGGCTGCCGCCGGCGCGGTGACCGAAGAGGACCTGGGCCAGGCCGGTGACCAGCAGCGGGTAGGCGAGGCCGGTCAGGACCAGCGTGACCAGCGTGAGGCGGAGGCCCTGGGCGAACAGGCGGCCCAGGTCGAGGGGGTGGGTGTCGAGGGGCCTGGTGGTGGGGGTCATGTCGTCCTCCTAGACCAGCCCGACGGCGGAGAGGGCCAGGTCGATGAGCTTGATGCCGACGAAGGGCACGATCAGGCCGCCGACCCCGTAGATCAGCAGCGAGCGGCGGAGCACCGCCGCGGCGCCGATGGGCCGGTAGCGCACCCCCTTCAGGGAGAGCGGGATGAGCGCCACGATCACCAGCGCGTTGAAGATCACCGCCGAGAGGATGGCGCTGTAGGGCGAGGCGAGGTGCATCACGTCGAGCGGGGCCAGCTCCGGGTAGGCGGCCACGAAGAGGGCCGGCAGGATGGCGAAGTACTTGGCCACGTCGTTGGCGATGGAGAAGGTGGTGAGCACCCCGCGGGTCATGAGGAGCTGCTTGCCGACCTCGACCACCTCCAGCAGCTTGGTGGGGTTGGAGTCGAGGTCCACCATGTTGCCGGCCTCCTTGGCGGCCTGGGTGCCGGTGTTCATGGCCACGCCCACGTCGGCCTGGGCCAGCGCCGGCGCGTCGTTGGTGCCGTCGCCCGTCATGGCCACCAGCCGCCCCTTGGCCTGCTCGCTGCGGATCAGCGCCAGCTTGGCCTCCGGGGTGGCCTCGGCCAGGAAGTCGTCCACCCCGGCCTCCCGGGCGATGGCCGCCGCGGTGCGCGGGTTGTCGCCGGTGATCATCACGGTGCGGATGCCCATGGCGCGGAACCGCTCGAAGCGCTCCTTGATGCCGCCCTTGACCACGTCCTTCAGGTGGATGAGCCCGAGCACCTGGGCGCCGTCGGAGACCGCCAGCGGGGTGCCGCCGGTGTCGCCGATGGAGGCCGCGGCCCGCTCGACCTCGGGCGACAGGGCGCCGCCCATGGTGCCCACGTGGCGCGCCACCGCGTCGAGCGCCCCCTTGCGGATGACGCGGCCGGCGGTGTCGCAGCCGCTCATGCGGGTATTGGCGGTGAAGGGGACGAAGGCGTAGCCCTCGCCCAGCTCGCGGCCGCGCAGGCCGAAGCGCTCCTTCACCAGCACCACGATGGAGCGCCCCTCCGGCGTCTCGTCGGCCAGGCTGGCCAGCTGGGCCGCCTCGGCCAGCGCCTCGAGCCGCACCCCCGGCGCCGGCAGGAGCTCGCTGGCCATGCGGTTGCCGAGCGTGATGGTGCCGGTCTTGTCGAGCAGCAGCACGTCGACGTCGCCGGCGGCCTCCACCGCCCGGCCGCTCATGGCCAGCACGTTCTTGCGCAGCAGCCGGTCCATGCCGGCGATGCCGATGGCCGACAGCAGCCCGCCGATGGTGGTGGGGATGAGGCAGACGAGCAGGGCCACCACGGCCGTGACCGAGAGCGGGATGGAGGAGAAGGCGGCCAGCGGCACCAGCGTGACGCAGGCCACCAGGAAGATGATGGTCAGCCCCACCAGCAGGATGTGGAGGGCGAGCTCGTTGGGAGTCTTCTGGCGGGCCGCCCCCTCGACCAGGGCGATCATGCGGTCCAGGAACGACTCGCCCGGGTCGACCGAGACGCGCACCACGATGCGGTCCGAGAGCACCCGGGTGCCCCCGGTGACGGCCGAGCGGTCGCCGCCCGACTCGCGGATGACCGGGGCCGACTCGCCGGTGATGGCCGACTCGTCCACCGAGGCGATCCCCTCCACCACGTCGCCGTCGCCGGGGATGACCTGGCCGGCCTCCACCACCACCCTGTCCCCCCGGCGCAGCGTGCTGGCCGACACCTGCTCCTCCCGCCCGTCGCGGAGCCGGCGGGCGGTGGTGTCAGTGCGGGTGCGGCGCAGCGCCGCCGCCTGGGCCTTGCCGCGCCCCTCGGCCACCGCCTCGGCCAGGTTGGCGAAGATCACCGTGAACCAGAGCCAGCAGCCCACGGAGAAGGTGAACCACCCGGGGGCGGCGCCCGGCCCGGGCGCGACGAGGTCGCGGAGCCAGAGCAGCGTGACGAGCACGCTGCCGACCTCCACCACGAACATGACCGGGTTCCTGGCCACCTGGCGCGGGTCGAGCTTCTTCAGGCTCTCCAGCAGGGCCGGGCGGAGGAGGGCCGGGTCGAGCAAGGTGGTGGGGGCGGCGGTCTTGGCGGTCATGTCAGAACACCTTCCCGGCGCCGGCGAGGAAGTGCTCCAGGACCGGTCCGAGGGTGAGGGCGGGGAAGTAGGTGAGGGCGCCGACGACCAGGATCACCGAGACCAGGAGGGCGCCGAAGAGCCAGCTCTCGGTCGGAAAGGTGCCCGGGCCGGGCTCGACCGCCTTCTTGCCGACCATCGAGCCGGCGATGGCGAGCGCCGGCACGATCATGAGGAAGCGGCCGGCCAGCATGCCCACGCCCAGGGTGACGGTCCAGAAGGGGCTGGTGGCGTCCAGCCCGCCGAAGGCCGAGCCGTTGTTCCCGGCGGCGCTGGTGTAGGCGTAGAGCAGCTCCGAGAGGCCGTGCGGGCCGGCGTTGGGGGCGCTGGCCGCCGCCGACGTGACCGCGGCCCAGCCGGTCAGCGGCAGCACCAGCAGCGGGAAGACCAGGATGTAGATCGTGGCCAGCTTCATCTCGCGCGGCTCGATCTTCTTGCCCAGCAGCTCGGGGGTGCGCCCCACCATGAGGCCGGCGATGAACACCGTCAGCACCACGAAGATCAGCATCCCGTAGAGCCCCGCGCCGACGCCGCCGAAGATCACCTCGCCGAGCTGGATGTTGACGAGCGGCACCAGGCCGCCCAGCGGGTTGAAGCTGTCGTGCATCCCGTTGACCGCACCGCAGGAGGCGGCCGTGGTGGCGGTGGCGAAGAGCGCGGTGCCGTCCACCCCGAAGCGCACCTCCTTGCCCTCCAGGTTGCCGGCCGCCTGGTCCACCCCGAGCCCGGCCAGGGCCGGGTTGGGCTGGTGCTCGGCCCAGGTGACGGCGGCGTAGCCGGCCAGGAAGAGGGCCAGCATGGCGCCGAAGAGCGCCCAGCCCTGCCGCGTGTTGCGCGCCATCCGGCCGTAGGTCCAGGTGAGCCCGGCGGGGATGGCCAGGATGAGGAGGATCTGGAGCAGGTTGGTGAGCGGGGTGGGGTTCTCGAAGGGGTGGGCGCTGTTGGCGTTGAAGAAGCCGCCGCCGTTGGTGCCGAGCTGCTTGATGGCCTCCTGCGAGCCGACCGGCCCGAGGGCCAGCACCTGCTTCACCCCCTCCACCGTGGTCACCTCGAGGGAGGGCGCCAGCGTCTGCAGCACGCCCTGCGAGACCAGCACCAGGCCGAAGACCAGGCTGGCCGGGAGGAGCAGGTAGACGGTGGCGCGGGTCAGGTCGACCCAGAAGCTGCCGAGGGTGCGCGGCGCGCCCGGCTCGAGCCGCCGGGTCAGGCCGCGCGCCAGCGCCAGCGCCACGCCGATGCCGGCCGCCGCCGAGGTGAAGTTGTGCCATGCCAGCGCGGCCATCTGCGAGAGGTACGACATGCTGCTCTCGCCCGCGTAGGACTGCCAGTTGGTGTTGGTGGCGAAGCTGGCGGCGGTGTTGAACGCCAGCGCGGGCGGCACCGCGGCCAGCCCCTGCGGGTTGAGCGGCAACAGCTGCTGGAGCCGGAGCAGCGCGTAGGTGCCGAGCATGCCGAGGGCGCTGAAGACCAGCAGGCTGGCGGCGTAGGCCACCCACCCCTGCTCGGCAGCCGGATCGACGCCCGAGAGCCGGTGGATCAGCCGCTCGAGCCGCCCGAGGGTGGCCGGCAGCGGCGGCGACCCTTCGAACACCCGAAACATGAAGGCGCCGAGCGGCTTGGTGATCAGGAGGAGGAGGCCGACGAAGGCGGCCGCCTGGACCCAGGCGTGGAGGGACATCGGGCCTCCCTAGAACTTCTCGGGGCGCACCAGCGCGTACCCGAGGTAGGCGAACAGCAGGACCGCGGCGGCGAGGCCGAGGGCGTGGTCGAAGGTCATGGCGACCCCGGGCCATCGAGGCGGTCGAGCCAGCGGGCCAGGGCCAGCGACGCGCCGAAGAAGGCGACGGTGGCGAGGACGAAGACGAGATCGAGCATGGTGGCGACTCCGCGCGCCGGGGTGGCGCGTCGAAGCCCAGCCATGCATCGTCCTCGCCAGCCCGGGGGCCCGAGTGGTGACGAGCCCTTGGCGGCCGCTGCGGCGACCCGCCCGTGCAAGGTGCACGACCAGGCCTGGGCGGGCGCTGCGCGCCGCCACCCAGGTGGCCTGAGGCCTACGGCCGCCGCGCCTCCAGCGCCGCCAGCGCCGCCTGGTCCATGGTGACCATGCCGAGCTGGCGATCCGGCGTGACGTCCGGGCCGTGGTAGTCGGAGCCGGCCGTCATGACCAGGCCGCTGGCGGCCGCGGCGCGGGCGTACTTGTCGCGCACCGAGGGGTTCTGGTCGGGGTGGATGACCTCGATGCCGGAGACCCCGGCCTCGGCCAGGCGGGCCACCTCGGCCACCTCCAGCTTCGACACGCCCGGGTGGGCGATGGTGACCGTGCCGCCGGCCCCTCGCACCAGCGCCACCGCGTCGGCCGCCTCCAGCCGGTAGCGCTGCACGTAGGCCGGCTGCCCCTCCCCGAGCCAGCGGTCGAATGCCTCGCGGACCGTGGCCACCGCCCCGGTCTCCACGATGGCCCGCGCCACGTGCGGGCGGCCGATGGTCTTGCCGCCCGAGTGGCGCTCGATGGCCTCCTCGGTGACCGACACGCCCAGGGCCGCCAGCCGCACCACGATCTGCCGCACCCGCTCGCGCCGGTGCACCGCCAGGAAGTCCTCGAAGGCCACCAGGGCCGGGTGGGCCGGGTCCACGAAGTGGCCCAGCAGGTGGATCTCGCGCCGCTCCAGGAAGGCCGAGAGCTCGATGCCGGGGACGAAGCGCAGCCCCTCGCGCGCCGCCGCCGCCGCGCCGGACGCCAGCCCCGCCACCGTGTCGTGGTCACACAGCGCCCAGGTGCCCAGGCCGGCCCGCCGCGCCAGCACCGCCACCTCCGCGGCCGGGTACTGCCCGTCCGAGGCCAGCGAGTGGCTGTGCAGGTCGATGCGGCCAGGTGCGCTCATGTTTCCCTCCCTCCCCTCGTGCTAGAGTTCGCTCCCCCCGAAGGTCCCAGTCGGACCCAACCAGCGGAGCGACGAATGCAGCACGTACTCCGGATCTCCCGCAAGATCGATTACGGCCTGCGGGCCATGATCTACCTCTCTTCCATCCCGCTGGAGTCGGTGGTCCCCTTCCGGGAGATCGCACGCCAGATGGACGTACCGGAGGACTTCCTGGCCAAGATCCTCAAGACCCTGGTGGACCAGGGGCTGGTGAAGTCGACGCGCGGGCCGCACGGCGGCTACGCGCTGGCCCGCACCCCGGGGGAGATCAGCTTCCTCGACGTCATCGAGGCGGTGGAGGGGCCGGTGGCCCTCAACGTCTGCCTCGATGGCGAGGACGCCTGCGGCCACACCTCGGCCTGCACCATGGTGAGCGTCTGGCGCATGGGCCAGGAGCGGATGCTGGACGTCTACCGGCAGTCGAAGCTGGCCGACCTGGCCTTCCAGGCCCGGGCCGACGGCCAGGTGGGGCTGGTACAGCTGCACCCGCCCGAGGCGCCGCGCCCCTGACCGGGGGCTCGGCCCCGGCGCCGGCCCTCCCCTACTTCATCCACCGCGCGATGAGCGCGTCGGCCTCGGCCGGGTGCGCCTTGGCCTCCAGCAGGGCGCTCAGCATGAGCGGCGCCACGATGGTGGCGTCCGACTCCACCACGAACATGGGCGTGTCCTGGGTGAGCTTGTCCCAGGTGATCTTCTCGTTGGGCGTGGCCCCCGAGTAGGAGCCGTAGGACGTGGTGGAGTCCGAGATCTGGCAGAAGTAGGCCCAGGGCTTCACCGGCTCCTGCAGGTCGTACTTGATGGAGGGCACCACGCAGATGGGGAAGTCGCCGGCGATGCCGCCGCCGATCTGGAAGAAGCCGACGCCCTTGCCGCGGGAGAGCTTCTTGTACTGGTCGTACCACTCGGCCATGTACTCGATGCCCGACTTGACGATCAGCGGGCTGCACTCGCCGGTCTTGACGTGGCTGGCGAAGATGTTGCCGAAGGTGGAGTCCTCGTGGCCCGGGACCACGATGGGCAGCCGCTTCCTGGCCGCCGCCAGCAGCCAGCTCTCGCTGGCCTTGCCCTGGTGGAGCTCCCTGGGCAGCGCCTGGATGAGCTCGTAGAAGTACTCGTGCCAGAAGCGGCGCGCCTTCTGCTTGGTGGCCTTGGTCCACATGGGGACGATGAACTTCTCCACCGCGCGGAAGGCCTCGTCCTCCGGGATGGAGGTGTCGGTCACCCGCCGCATCCGGTCGTCGAGGATGCGGGTGTCGTCCGCCTTGGTGAAGTAGCGGTAGTCGGGGAAGTCCTTGTAGCCGTCGTGCGCCACCAGCCGGAAGAGCGACTCCTCCAGGTTGGCGCCGGTCACCGACAGGCCGTGGACCAGGCCGGCGCGGATGGCCGGGGCCAGCGTGATGCCGAGCTGGGCCGAGCTCATGGCCCCCGCCACCGCCCAGAACATCTTGCCGCCGCCCTGCACGTGCCGCCAGTAGGCCAGCAGCGCGTCGCGCGTGGCGCGGGCGTTGAAGTTCTTGTAGTTCTTGAGGACGAACTCGAGGACGGGCAGCTCGGAGGTGGTCGCCATGGGTGCCTGATCTAACATGGCCACCCGGCCCATCGACAGGGGATCGCGCCGCCGCCCCGGCCTACTCCGGCTCCAGCCGCTCCAGCAGGGTCTTCAGCTCCGGGTCGGTGAGCGGCAGCGGCTCGTCGCCCCAGCCCGGGCGCTCCACCAGCGCCTGGAACCGGGGGTCGTCGAGCAGGCGCCGGATGCCGGGATCGCGCTCCAGCAGCCGCCGCCGCGCCGCCGGGTCGCGGGTGGCCTCGAGCAGCCGCTGCAGCGCCCTGGCCTGCTCGGGCGCCGCGGCGCTGAGCAGGTTGTGGCGGGCCGCCAGCGAGCCGAAGTCGGAGCCGCGGGTGTCGAGGCGCAGCGGCCCCAGCACCAGCGGGCCGCCGGCCAGCGCCAGCGCCGACAGGAGCACCCAGGCCACCAGCCCGGCCTTGGCCCCGCCCAGGAGGGCGCCGAGGCCGCGGTCCAGCGCGCCGGGGGAGCCGCCGGGCCCGTGCAGCCGGCGCGCCACCAGGGCGCCCACCAGGCCGACCAGCGCGGCGCCGGCCAGGAAGCAGCCCACCGCCAGGGCCGAGCGCTGCCAGGGCGGCGGCCCGCCGCCGAGGAGCCGGGGGACCAGCCAGGGGGCCAGGTGGCGCGCCGCCAGCCAGCCGGCCACCACCGCCGCCACCTGCACCAGCTGCCGCAGCGCGCCCGAGATGGCCCCCGCCACCGCGAAGAGCAGCAGCAGGCCCAGGATGATCAGGTCGAGGGTGGCCGGGCTCACTTGATGCGGTAGTCGCCCTTGACGCGGGACCTCTCCAGCTCGCCCTGCACCGCCGCCAGCTGCTCCTTGAACTTGGGGTTGGCGGCCTCGTACATGAGGGCGCTCTTGAGCGCCCGCTCGGCGGCCTCCCAGCGCCCCGCCTGCACCTCCAGCATGGCGGTGGCGAAGAACTTCCGGCCGTTGGGCGTCTGGCCGAACTGCTCCTCCAGCTTCTTCTTCTGGTCGGCGCTCGCCGCCGACTCCTCGGCCTCGGTGAAGCGCAGCTTCCTGGCCCGGTCCGGCCCCGACACGTCGGCCAGGTAGCGCACCCGCTTCTGGTCGTCGCGCAGCACCGTGTAGGCCTCGTTGATGCGCCGGTAGATGCGGCCGATCAGGTCCCTCAGCTCGGCGCTCTCCACCGCCGCGAAGCGGTCCGGGTGGTAGGCGCGCGACTCCCGGTAGTAGGCGGCCTTGACGTCGGCGGCGCCGGCGCCCTGCTGCAGCTTGAGCACGCCGTAGTAGTCGAGCTGGTCGAGCACGGCGGCCAGCGTCTCGACCTCGATGAGGAACTGCGCGTCCACGGGGGGGCTGCCTCCTGGGTCAGGCCTGGCGCTCGGCCAGCTCCATGCCGGCGTTGTCGTCCATGGCCTTCTTGATGTCCTGCTCGGACAGGCCGGAGGAGAGGCTGATGATGGTGGAGGTCTTCTGCCCGGTCTCCAGGTCGGTGGCCGCCACGTTGACGATGCCGTTCGAGTCGATCTCGAAGGTCACCTGGATCTGCACCTCGCCGCGGTAGCCGATGCGGAAGCCGGTGAACTCGAACTCGCCGAGCAGCTCGCAGCCCTCCACCCGGCTCGACTCGCCCTGGTAGACGCGGATCTTGACCCGGTCCTGCCCGTCGCGGCTGGTGGTGAAGGTCTTCGACTTCTCGATGGGGATGGGGGTGTTCTTGTCGATGATCCGCTCGGAGAAGCCACCCACCGTGCCCACCCGCAGCGAGAGCGGCGTGACGTCCAGCAGGTAGCTGGCCTGGCCGAACTCGGCGGCGCTGGTGGAGAGCAGGGCGGCCGCCTGGATGGCGGCGCCCATGGCCACCACCTCGTCGGGATCCACGTCGGTGAGCGGCTCCCGCTGGAAGTAGTGGCGCACCGAGCTGCGGATGATGGGCAGCCGGGTCGGGCCGCCCACCAGGATGACGGCGTCCACGTCCGAGGCGGTCAGCCGCGCCGACTGGAGCGCCTCGTCGCACACCTTGAAGGTGCGCTGCACCAGGTCCATCACCATGCGGTTGAACTGGTCCGCCTGCAGGCGCTGCCGGAGGTCCAGCACCTGGCCCTCGGGCGACTGGCAGATGCCGGGCACGTGGATCTCGGCCACCCCGTCGCGGCCCACCTCGATCTTGGCCCGCTCGCCGGCCTCCTTGAGCATCTGCAGGCAGAACTTGTTCTGGCGCAGGTCCAGGCCGTGCGCCTGCAGGAACCCGTCGGCCAGCCACCCCATGATGCGGTCGTCGAAGTCGTCGCCGCCCAGGTAGGTGTCGCCGGCGGTGGAGAGCACCTCGAAGACGTCCTTGCCGATCTCCAGGATGGAGACGTCGAAGGTGCCGCCGCCCAGGTCGTAGACGCAGATCTTCTGGGAGATGTCCTTGCCGAAGCCGTAGGCCAGCGCCGCCGCGGTGGGCTCGTTGATGATGCGCAGCACCTCCAGGCCGGCGATGCGCCCGGCGTCCTTGGTGGCCTGCCGCTGGTTGTCGTTGAAGTAGGCCGGGCAGGTGACCACCGCCTTCTTCACCTCGCGCCCGAGGTGGGTCTCGGCCACCGCCTTCATCTCCTTGAGCACCAGCGCCGAGATCTCGGGCACCGCCAGGAGCCGGTCGCGCACCTGGATGCGCACCGAGTTGTTGGCCCCCTCGACGATGCCGTAGGGCATGACCGCCTGGGCCTTCTTCACCTCGTCGGAGAAGTAGAAGCGGCCGATGAGCCGCTTGGCCGAGTAGACGGTGTTCTCCGCGTTGGTGATGATGTTCTTCTTGGCGTCGTTGCCGACCAGCACGTGGCCGTCGTCCAGGAAGCTCACCACCGAGGCGTGGGTGCGCTCGCCCCACTCGTTGGGGACCACCCGCGGCGATCCGCCGTCCGCGACGGCCACGCACGAGTAGCTGGTTCCGAGGTCGATGCCGACTGCGATGTCGTCGCTCATGGTGCTTTCGGCCAGCGTTTCCAGGGGGTTGGGAGATGCTAGTGGGCGGTACGGCGGGCTGTCAAACCGCCTGGGCGCGGCGCCGCGCCGCAGCCCGGCCGCGGCCCGCTCAGACGATGGCCCAGGGGCGCGGCACGTAGAGCGCCTCCCAGGTGGCCAGCGCGAAGCGATCGGTCATGCCGGAGAGGAAGTCGGTGACGGCCCGCTCCTGCGTCTCGCCGGGCCGCGGCGCCACCCCGTAGGTGGCCCGCAGGCGCGCCGCGTCCTCCAGGCACCAGTGGTGCAGGTCCTTGAGGATGCGCTGGGCCTTGACGAACTCCTCGTGCACCACCGGGTTCTCGTAGACGCGGGCGTAGAGGAAGTCGCGCAGCGCCAGCAGGGCCTGGTGCACGCCGGGCGACAGCTCGATGTGCCCCCCGCCGTCCAGGTCGGAGTGGACGATGACGTCGCGGATAAGGGTGGCCAGCCGCTCGGAGTGGCGGCCGCCCAGGGTGGCGCGGATGTCGGGCGGCACCTCGGCCTCGGTGAGCAGCCCGGCCCGCACCGCGTCGTCGAGGTCGTGGTTGACGTAGGCGATGACGTCGGCCAGGCGCACGATCTCGGCCTCCAGGGTCATGGCCTTGGGCCCGCTGCCGCGCATCAGCACCCCGCCCTTGCCCTTGGAGTGGCGCAGGATGCCGTCGCGCACCTCGATGGTCAGGTTGAGCCCGGCCCCGTCCTTCTCCAGCACCTCCACCACCCGCACCGACTGGGTGACGTGGTGGAAGCCGCCGGCCACCACCTCGGAGAGCACCCGCTCGCCGGCGTGGCCGAAGGGGGTGTGGCCCAGGTCGTGGCCCATCACCATGGCCTCCACCAGCATCTCGTTGAGGCGGAGCGCCCGCGCGATGGAGCGGCCCACCTGCGCCACCTCCAGGGTGTGGGTCAGCCGGTTGCGGTAGTGGTCGCCGGTGGGGGCCAGGAAGACCTGGGTCTTGCCCTTGAGGCGCCGGAAGGACTTGCAGTGCAGCAGCCGGTCGCGGTCCCGCTGGTAGGCGGGGCGCATGTCGTCCTCGGGGTCGGGCCGCTCGCGCCCCCGGGTCCCGGCCGACAGCGCGGCGCGCGGGTGGAAGGTGCGGGCCTCCAGGTCCTCCAGCATGGCGCGGATGGTCGGGGGCATGGCGGGGTCCTAACGCCCGGGGCGGGCGGTGTCAGGCGTAGAAGGAGCGCTCCAGCGTGGCCAGGAAGAGGTTGGAGAGCGCGTGCACCACCACCGGCGCCCAGATCCCGCCGGTCCGCTCCCGCAGCCAGCCGAAGAGCAGGCCGGGGAAGAAGGTGCCGACGCGCCAGGGCTGCAGGGTCACCAGGTGGCCGAGCGCGAAGAGCACCTGGGTGAGCAGGAAGCCGCGCCCCAGGCGCGCCCCCAGCACCGTGATCCCGGCGCCCGGCGCGGCCCGCGCCAGGCTGGTCTGCAGCCAGCCGCGGTAGAAGAGCTCCTCGGGCAGCGCCACCACCAGCAGCTGCGTCAGCACCAGCAGCGGCAGCCGGTCGGGCAGCCGGAAGGCGAGGCGCGGCGCGCCGGCGTAGGGCGCCAGCAGCCCCCGCAGCCCGGGGGAGAGGCCGGGCAGGGCCTCGGCGAAGAGCCAGAAGCCCACCGCGAAGAGCGGGAAGACCAGGGCGCAGGTGAGGAGCCCCTGCCAGAGGCCGCGCCCGGCGGCGCGCCAGGTGCGCCCGTCGCCCAGGCCGTGCAGCGGGGCGCCGTAGGCCTCCCAGTCCTCGCCGCGGGCGCGCAGGCGGCGGTCCGGCAGCCAGACGAAGAGGAAGGCGGCCACCCCGGCCAGGTTGGCGCCGACCAGGCCGGTGGGATCGGCCAGGGAGACCAGCCGCGCCGCGCCCAGGCCGGCCACCGCCAGCGCCCAGGTGCGCAGCAGCGCGCCGGTGCGCTCGGGCGGCGGCCCCGCCTGGCCGGCCCAGGGCGGCGCGGCGTCCGGCCGGGGCGGCGGTGGGCTGGGCAGGGGCACGCCCCCGGATCGCACGCGACCCCGGTCGAGTCAACGGCACACCTCGCGGCGGCGCCGTCCGGGCGCGGTTCGCCCGCTCGACGCTGGGTCCGCTCGCGCCCGGCCGGAGGGCCCGGCCCCCGACGCCAGCCATGTGCGCGCCCTGCCGACATGTCGCCCGCCGCGGCGTCCGGGCGGGTCCCCTGCCCGTGGTACGATCCGGCCTCGAGGAGATTGCCATGACGACACCGCGACGGACCACCGCCCGCTGGCTGGCCGGGCTCGCCCCGCTCTTCCTGCTGGGGCTCGCCCTCCCCCTGCTGGCGCCGTCCTGCGGCGACTTCCAGCCTGGCGTGAAGTCCTTCGCCAAGGGGTCGCTCATCATCCCCATGGACGTCTGCTACCAGTGCACGCGCCAGTCGGCCGACGGCTTCGACGCCGCCACCGGCAACTGCGCCCGCACCGGCTGGGTCTCGGCCCCGTCCGGCAACGCCTGCCCCCAGGCGCTGGCCCAGGGCGACGTGATGCGGGCCTACGGCCTGGTCTACCAGCTCATCCGCAACGACGTGGCCGTCTACTGGGTCATCGACCCGGCCAAGACCGCCATCGACGGCTACGACCTGGCCATCCAGTACCAGGGCGGGTTCCCGGTGGCGGAGCTGGACTGGGCCACCGGCCTGCCCGGCGCCTCCCCGGTGGCCTCCGCCACCATCCGCTACATGGGCGGCCCCTTCGTGGTGGACGGCAGCGACGCCGCCAAGGCCATCGCGGTGATGAAGGCCTACCAGTCCACCTTCGGCGCGGTGAACGTGCACGTGGCCTCGGTGGCCTTCCAGGGGAACGTGGCCAAGACCATGGCCGGCGGCTGGGGCGCCGGCGGCGCCGTGCCGCCCAAGCTGGCGCTGCTCGACATCGGCTCGGGCAACATCACCGCCACCTCGCCGGTGACGATGAACTCCGCCAAGAACTCCGAGCCGGTCATCCAGGAGTACCTGGCCCGGGCCGGCATCGGCTCGGGCGCGGCCGGCGGCACCGCCACCGGCGTGCACGGCGAGATCTACGACAAGCTCGGCATCGACGACTTCCAGCCCGCCGCCGGCTCCACCGACCCGCGCACCAGCCGGCTCTTCCAGAACGGCTACCAGATCCTCTGGGTGCCGCACTGGGTGGCGCCTGGCTCCTGCTCCAACTACAGCTCGAACGCCACCTGCGCCGCCTCCCTCTACTCGGCCGCCCGCGTCGACCAGGTGCTGAAGACCATCGGCCTGTTCGTGGCCGGCGGCGGCGACCTCTTCGCCGAGTGCGCTGGCCTGGGCAGCTTCGAGGGGGTGCGGCGCTCCGACGGCAGCTGGTCGCTGGACTACGAGGACGGCGCCAGCGACCACTCCTCCCAGCTGCAGACGCCGGTGGACGCCTCCCCGCCGGACACCCTCTCCGGGATGCGCATCAACCAGCGCAACCCCGGCGCGCCGCTCTACGCGGGCAGCTTCTCCAGCCCGCTGCTGCAGCTGGGCGACTTCCCCTTCAAGCCCTACGACGGCGCCATCAAGATCTACCGGCCCTACAGCGCCTACGTCACCGCCTCGCCGCCGCTGGTGCGGCTCACCCAGGACACCACCGACCAGACCCTCGACTACTTCACGCTGCTGCCGCGCGCCGCCAGCGGCGGGCGCGGCTCGGTGGTCTACCTGGCCGGCCACAGCTACTCCGGCGTGCAGGGCAGCTTCCAGGCGGGCGGCTCGCGCCTGGTGGTCAACACGCTCTTCAACCTGGGCGCCACCTGCACCGCCAGCGGCGTGTCGTGCGCCACCGGCCTGCTGGGCGCCTGCGGCCAGGGCGTGCTGGGCTGCTCCGCCAGCGGCCAGCCGGTCTGCTCGCCCACCACCACCGGCGACGACGAGGCCTGCAACGGCGTCGACGACGACTGCGACGGCCTGGTGGACGAGGACCTGGAGCAGGGGTGCTACGGCGGCCCCACCGGCACGCAGGGCGTCGGGCTGTGCCGGGCCGGCGTCCGCACCTGCCAGGTGAACCCGGACGGCGGCTACGGCTTCTCGGCCTGCCAGGGCGAGGTGCTGCCGACCCCCGAGGGCTGCAACGGCCTGGACGACGACTGCGACGGTGAGGTGGACGAGCTGGCCCCCAGCGTGCGCCTCTCGGAGGCCTGCTACTCGGGCTCGCCCGGCACCCAGGGCGTGGGCGCCTGCCGGGGCGGCACCCGCACCTGCACCGCCGGCACCTGGGGCGGCTGCGCCGGCGAGGTCACGCCGGTGGGCGATCCCTGCAACTCCCCGGAGGGCGGCACCACCGCGCTCGACCGGGACTGCAACGGCGCCATCGACGCCTGCGGCTCCTGCCCGCCGGGCCAGGTCCGGGACTGCTACGACGGCCCGGCCGGGACCGACGGGGTGGGGCCGTGCCGCCGCGGCAGCCAGACCTGCTCCAGCTTCGGCGAGTGGTCCACCTGCGCCGGCGCCGTCAAGCCGGGCGAGGAGGTCTGCCGCAACGACGTGGACGAGAACTGCAACGGCCCCACCGACGACGACCCGCCCTTCTGCAACGCCTGCAAGCCCACCGACCCGGTCGTCACCTGCTGGACCGGTCCGGCCGACGCCGTCTTCCAGTCCCCCACCCGGCCCGACGCGGTCTGCGTGCGCGGCACGGTGTTGTGCCTGCCCAGCGGCGAGCTGGGCGGCTGCGTCCAGCAGACGCTGCCCGGGCCGGAGCTGTGCAACGGCAAGGACGACGACTGCGACGACCAGGTCGACGACGGGGTGGCCTGCGGGGCCGGCTTCGCCTGCGAGAACGGCGTCTGCGTCTTCTCGTCGTGCGGGCCCGAGGTGCCCTGCCGCGAGGGCTACGACTGCATCGCCGGCGCCTGCAAGCTGACCGCCTGCGGCGCGGGCGGCGCCTGCGACGCCGGCACGGTGTGCGACTTCGGGTCCTGCAGCGATCCCTGCGCCGGCATCACCTGCGGCGTGGGCTCCACCTGCGCCGGCGGGTACTGCACCGGCGGCGCCTGCTACGCGGAGGGCTGCCCGGCCGGCTCGGTCTGCCAGGCCGGGACCTGCGTGGCGGACACCTGCCAGGGGATCATCTGCCCGGGCGGCACCTTCTGCCGCCAGGGCGACTGCGTGCAGGCCTGCGCCTTCGTCACCTGCGGCCCGGCCGAGCGCTGCGACGGCGACGGGTTCTGCGCTGCCGACCCGTGCGCCGGGAAGACCTGCGCGCCCAGCCTCTCCTGCCGCGACGGGGTCTGCGTGGCCGACGCCTGCGTGGGCGTGGCCTGCGGCCAGGGCCAGCAGTGCCGGGCCGGGGTCTGCGAGGACGACCCGTGCGCCGGCGTCACCTGCCCGGCCGGCCAGTGCCGCGACGGCCAGTGCTTCGCGGTGCGCCGCCCGGCCGAGGGCACCGGCGCCGGCGGCGAGGGCTCGAGCGGCTGCGGCTGCGGCGGCGGGGCCGGCTCGCCGCTGGCCCTGCTCGGGCTCCTGCTGGCGCTGCCGCTGGCGCGGCGGCGGCGGCCCGGCCGGGCCTCGCCGCGCGGCGGGCTCCTGCTCCTGGTGGTGCTGGCCGGCCTCCCGGCCGCCGGCTGCCAGAAGGCCGCCGCCCCCTTCGACCCGCTGGCCTGCGCCGCGCTGGCGGTGCCGCTCGGCACCTGCGAGACCGAGTCCCGCTGCATCGACCACTTCAACGACCCGTCCCACTGCGGCGCCTGCGGCCAGGCCTGCGGGGCCGGCAACTGGTGCGTCGACGGCGTGTGCGGCCCGGCCAGCACGGTGGCGCCGCGGCTCACCGGGGTGAGCCCCTCCCTGGCCCCCACCGGCGGCCTGGCCCCGGTGGCGGTGACGCTCACCGGCGAGCGGCTGGCCGACGGCGCCTCCCTGCGCGCCTCCAGCGACTTCGGCACCGTCACCGTGCCCACCACCCGCCAGGCCAACGGCTCGCTGCTGGCCTCGCTCGACCTCTCGGGCGCCGCGGCCGGCACCTGGGTGCTGCGGGTGGTCAACCCGGACCTGGTCATCTCCAACGGGCGGGCCTTCGGGGTGGTCATCCCCACGCCGGTCATCACCGCGGTGGTCCCGGTGCCGGACCTCTCGCCCGGCGCCTCGCCGCCCCAGGTGGTGGCCGGCGGCCTGCGCACCCTGCGCCTGGTCGGCACCGGCCTCATGGTGGGCAGCGCCTGCCGCCTGGGCGGGTCCACCCTGTCGGAGCGCGAGGTCCCGGCCGAGCTGACCGCGGCGGGGCTGGAGTGCCAGGCCGACCTCTCCTCCGTGCAGCCGGGCCGCTACGACGTCTGGGTGGTGAACGACGCCGACCACGTCTCGGCGCGCGCCCCCTTCCAGGTGGTGAGCGCCGCGCCGGTGCTGACCACCCTGGCCCCGTCCTCGGCCCGCTTCAACACCACCACCGGCGTCCAGCTCTTCGGCTCCGGCTTCGACGTCACCAGCAAGGTCTGGTTCACCGGGCCCGGCTTCCCGGCCGGCCTGGCGCAGAACACCACCTTCGTGGACCCCACCCGGCTCATCGTGGACCTGCTCGACCTGCAGCGCTGCCCCGCCGCGCCCTGCCCGGTCACCGACCCCACCCACCGCTACACGCTGGAGGTGCGCAACGGCCCGCAGGTCTCCGAGCAGAAGGAGCTCTTCGTCGAGGCCGCCACCCGCACGGTGAGCGCCATGGCCCCGGTCACCGCCTACCAGGGCGACCTGCAGCCCGTCACCATCAGCGGCAGCGGGCTGTCCGGCAGCCTGCTGCAGGTGCGGCCGCCGGGCGGCGCCTTCGCCACCGCCCCCCTCGACCCGCTCAGGCCCAACACCGACGGCGCCATCTCCGGGGTGGTGGACCTGGTCGGCACGCCGCCGGGCGCGGCGCCGGCCGGCAGCTGGGACGTGCGGCTGCTCTACCCCACCGGCGCCACCTCGGCCTCCTTCTCGCTGCGGGTGGACTCCAACCGGGCCATCATCGTGGCCACGCCCCAGCCGGCCGGCGGCGAGGCCGGGCTCACCGTGGCGGTGACGCTCACCGTCGCCAACCTCCGGCCGCCCCTGTCGGCGGTGCGGGTGCGGCTCTCCGACCCCACCCCCGGCGCCACCTTCACCCTCGAGCCCACCCCGCTGTCCTTCCCTGCGGCCGACAAGGTGGTGGTGTCGCTGCCGCTGGCCGGCCTCCAGACCAAGGTCTACGCCCTGGCCGTGGTCAACCCCAGCGGCGCCGCCCCCTCCAACCCGTACAACTTCACGGTGCTGCCCGGGCAGCCCACCGTGACCTCGGTGGCCTGCACCAGCCTGCCGCCGGCCGCCGGCGCGCTCTGCCCGTCGGCCTCCTCGGCCCGGCAGCAGGCGACGCCGGTGCCGGTGCGCATCGACGGGACCAACTTCGCCAGGCCGGACGCGGCCGGCAACAACGGCTCGCAGGTGCGGGTCTCGTCCGCCGCGCTCGGCGTGGTGGACCAGCTGCTGCCCGCGGCGGCCGTCACCGTGACCTCGGCCACCCGCATCGACGTGGCGCTCGACACCACCCTGGCGGTGCCGGGCACCTACGCGCTGTCGATCTGGAACCAGGGGGGCGCCCAGCGCTCGACGCCGCTGGCCGGGGCCTTCACCATCCTGCCCTGAGCGGCCGGCTAGAGGCCGGAGGAGCCGATGGCGCGGGCCACCAGCTGGACCGCCGCGGCCGGGTCGAAGGGCTTCTTCAGGATCTCGTCGGCCCCGATGCGCCGGTAGGTCTCGACCTCCTTGTCGCCGATGCGCGAGCTCATCAGCACCAGGTAGGTCTTCTTCCAGTGCGGGTGGGCCTTGATGAGCCGGCACACGTCGGCCCCGTTCAGCTTGGGCATGTAGATGTCGAGCAGCAGGGCGTCCGGGTCGGCCGAGGCCATCTTGCGGAAGACCTCCTCGCCGTCGCTGGCGGCGGCCACGGCGTAGCCGCCCTCCTCGAAGGCCGCGGTGAGCGCGTCGATCACCGCCTGCGAGTCGTCCACCACCAGGACGGTCTTCTTCCGGGCCATCGGTCCCCCCTTATACCTCGCCGGCCCGACCCGGTGTGAGCGGGCCCCGGGCCCGCGCCGGGGGCCGCGCCCCGTGGTAGATCACGCCGGTCATGACCACCCCACCCCGCGTCCGCTTCGCCCCCTCCCCCACCGGCTACCTGCACATCGGGGGCGCCCGCACGGCGCTCTTCAACTGGCTCTGGGCGCGCAAGACCGGCGGCACCTTCCTCCTGCGCATCGAGGACACCGACAAGGAGCGCTCCACCCAGCAGGCGGTGGAGGCCATCTTCGACGGGATGCGCTGGCTGGGGCTGGACTGGGACGAGGGGCCGGGCAGGCCGGGCCGGAGCGGCCCGTACTTCCAGACCGAGCGGCTCGAGCTCTACCGGGCCCACGCCGAGCGGCTCATCGGGGAGGGCAAGGCCTACGCCTGCACCTGCACCCGCGAGGAGCTGGACGCCGGGCGCGCCCGGGCCGAGGCCGCCAAGGTGCAGTACCGCTACCCCGGCACCTGCCGCGACAAGGCCTACGACCGCTCGCAGCGCCACGTCATCCGCTTCCGCATGCCCGACCACGGCGCCACCGGCTGGGACGACCTGGTGAAGGGGCCCATCTCCACGCCGCACGAGACGCTGCAGGACGAGGTCATCCTGCGCAGCGACGGCGTCCCCCTCTACAACTTCGGCGTGGTGGTGGATGACGTCACCATGGGCATCACCCTGGTGGCCCGCGGCGACGACCACGTCAACAACACGGCCCGCCAGATCCTCATGTACCAGGGGCTGGGCGCCGGCCTGCCGGTCTTCGCCCACCTGCCCATGATCCTGGGGGCCGACGGCAAGCGGCTCTCCAAGCGCCACGGCGCCACCAGCGTCACCGACTACCGGGACATGGGCTACCTGCCCCAGGCGCTGGCCAACTACCTGGTGCGCCTGGGCTGGTCGCACGGGGACCAGGAGATCTTCACCATGGAGGAGCTGGTCCAGTACTTCGACTGGGCCCAGGTGGGCGCCACCGCCGGCGTGTTCAACCTGGACAAGATGCTCTGGGTGAACCACCAGTGGCTGCGGGCGCTCTCCGACGACGACCTGGCGCGCGGCGCCCTGCCCTTCTTCCGCACCGCCGGGCTGCCGGCCCAGGACGACCAGAAGCTGCGCCTGGTGGTGCGCCAGCTGCGCGAGCGGGCCAAGAGCTTCGCCGAGATCGTGGCGCAGGCCCGCGCCTTCTACGCCCCCATCCAGCTCGACCCCAAGGCGGCGCTGAAGTTCCTCACCCCGGAGACCAGGCCGCTCCTCCAGGCCATCCGCGACGGCCTGGCCGGCCTGGAGGCCCCCGACGCCCCCCAGCTCGAGGCGCTCTTCGACCAGGTGGCCGCCGCGCGCGGCCTGGGCCTCGGCAAGGTGGCCCAGCCGGTGCGGGTGGCCCTCACCGGCGGCACCGCGTCGCCGGGGATCCACGACGTGGTGCTGATCCTGGGCCGGGCCGAGTCGCTGGCCCGCCTCGACGCGGCGCTGGCAGGCATCCCGTAGCCCGGGCGGCGCCACCCCGGGTGGGCGCCACCCGCCGACCACCCGCCCGACCCGGCCGCCCCTCGTCGCCCGGGACGGCCCCTGCGGCACAATCTCCCCCCGGCGCGCCCCGGGACGTGGCACCGTCCCCGGGGTACCGGCCCGAAGGGCCAGCAGGGGGACCCCATGAAGCGGCTGCTCAGCGACCTGACCCGCACCCGGCTCGGCCTGGCCGGCGCGTTCCTGGCCACCGTCACCGGCCTGCTGCTGGTGACCCTGCTGGTGCTGTCGCTGGCCGGCTTCGAGGGCGGGCCCTACTTCGGGCTGCTGGCCTTCATGCTCCTGCCCGCCCTCTTCGTGGCCGGCCTGCTGCTCATCCCGGCCGGCGCCTGGCTGGAGCGGCGCCGCATCGCCCACGGCGGCGCCCCGTCCCCGCCGCTGCCGGTGCTCGACCTGAACGACGTCTCCTCGCGCCGCAAGGTCCTCTGGATCGCCGGGCTCACGGTCATCAACGTCATCGTGGTGGCGGTGGCCACCTACCGCGGCGTGCACGCCATGGAGTCGCCGGCCTTCTGCGGCTCCTGCCACACCGTGATGGACCCGGAGTTCTCCGCCTACTCCCGCTCGCCGCACCAGCGGGTGCGCTGCGTCGAGTGCCACATCGGGCCGGGCGCCTCCTGGTTCGTGAAGTCCAAGCTCTCCGGCTCCTGGCAGATGATCTCGGTCATGCTGCACCTCTACCCCACGCCCATCCCCACCCCCGTGGAGAACCTCCGCCCGGCGCGCGACACCTGCGAGCAGTGCCACTGGCCCACCAAGTTCGTGGGCGACCGGCTCAAGGTGCTGACCCACCACGACGAGGACGAGGCCAGCACGCCCACGAAGACGGTGCTGGTGCTGCGGGTGGGCGGGCTAGGGGCCGGCGGCGGCCAGGGCATCCACCACCACGTCAGCCCGGGCGTGGTGGTCCGCTACCAGGCCGACGCCCGGCGCGAGGTCATGGGGGCCGTCGAGGTGACCCACGCCGACGGGACCCGCCTCACCTACCTGCCCAAGGCCGGGACCCCGCCGGCCAGCCCGGACGGCGAGTGGCGCACCATGGACTGCATCGACTGCCACAACCGGCCCACCCACCAGTTCCGGGGCGCCGAGTGGGAGCTCGACCAGGCGCTGGAGTCCGGCCGCGTCGACCGCACCCTCCCCTTCCTGCGGCGGGAGGGGCTGAAGGCCATGACCGCGCCCTACGGATCGCCGGCCGAGGCGCGGCAGGGCATCGAGGCGGCCCTGGCCGCCTTCTACGCCCGGGAGCGGCCCGAGGTGCTGGCGCAGCGCGGGCCGGCCGTGACGGCCGCGGCCGCCGAGCTGGCCGAGGCCTGGGCCCGCAACGTCTGGCCGCAGATGAAGATCACCTGGGGCACCTACCCCTCGCAGCTCGGCCACGTCGCCACCCCCGGCTGCTTCCGCTGCCACGACGAGGAGCACGCCACCGCCGAGGGCAAGGTCCTCTCGCAGGACTGCGGCCTGTGCCACACCCTGCTGGCCGACGGCGAGCACGACCCGGCCATCCTGAAGCAGCTGTCGCCGTAGCGTCGGGCCGGGGCCGCCCGGCGCCGCGGCCCCTCGGGCGCGGGCTTTACCCGGGCGGACCGGCGTGGCAAGAGAGCGGCCCCCATGGCCACCTCCAGGACCCGCCCGCCGCCGAGCCCCACCCGCGCCCCCGCCCGGCGCGGCGCCGCCGCTGCCGCCGGTCCGGCGCGCCCGCGCCCGCGCCCGCCGCGGCCCGGCCGCGCCGCCGCGCCGGGGGTGGACCGCCACGTGCTCTACGCGCGCGCGGTGCAGCACGCCGACAGCGAGCTCGAGCTGCTGGAGTGGGTGGCGCGGCGGGCCGGGCGGCCGGCCCAGTCGCTGCGCGAGGACTTCTGCGGCACGGCGCTGCTGGCCTCCAGCTGGATCGGGCGCGGCCCGCGCCGCACCGCCACCGCGGTGGACCTCGACCCGGAGGTGCTGGCCTGGGCCAGGACCCACCGGCTGCCCGCCCTGGGGCCCAGGGCCGGACGCCTCCGCCTGGTCCAGGCCGACGTGCGCCGGGGGCCGCGCGGCCCGTTCGACGCCGTGCTGGCCCTCAACTTCAGCTACCAGGTCTTCACCACCCGGGAGGCGCTGCGCGGCTACCTGGCCTCGGCGCGCCGCGCCCTGGCGCCCGGCGGGGTGATGGTGCTCGACGCCTTCGGCGGCTGGCTGGCCCAGAAGCCGCTCACCGAGCGGCGCCGCATCGCCGGCGGGGTCACCTACGTCTGGCAGCAGGAGGCCTTCGACCCCATCACCCACCGCCTCCGCTGCGCCATCCACTTCCAGCTGCCCGGCGGCCAGCGGCTGCGGCGCGCCTTCACCTACGACTGGCGGCTCTGGACGCTGCCCGAGCTGACCGAGCTCATGGCGGAGGCCGGGTTCGAGGGGGTCGAGGTGCTCTGGGACCCCACGCCCCAGGAGTCGGACCCGGCCTGGGAGCCGCGCCGCGCCGCCGACAACCAGCCGGGCTTCCTGGCCTACGTCACCGGGCGGCGCCCGCGGCGCTGAGCGCCGCCGCCGCGGCCCTGGCCCCCCACCGATCCGGGCCCAGGGGCGGAGGCCGGCCGGGCCGGCCGCTCAGGCCAGGTTGTGGAAGACCCGCTGGACGTCGTCGTCCTGCTCCAGCGCGTCCACCAGCTCCAGCACCTCCTTGGCCTGCTCCTCCGGGAGGGTCACCGGGTTCTGCGGCACGTACTCCAGCTCGGCGGAGATGACCGGCAGCTTGCGCTCCTCCAGCGCCGCCTGCATGGCCCCGAAGCTGGCGAAGGCGCAGCGGATGACCAGCTGCTTCTCGCCCTTCTCGCCGGTCCCCTCGCCCAGCTCCTCCAGCCCGTGGTCGATGAGGTCGAGCTCGAGGGCGTCTGGGTCGAGCCCCTCCGGCGCCAGCCGGAAGGCGCCCATCTTCTGGAACTGGAAGGCCACGCTGCCGGTGGTCCCCATGTTGCCGCCGTGGTTCTTGAACCCCACCCGCACGTTGGCCACCGTGCGGACCACGTTGTCGGTGGCCGTCTCCACCACCACCGCCACGCCGTGGGGCGCGTAGCCCTCGTAGAGCACCACCTCGTAGGCCTGCTGGTCCTGGCCCGAGGCGCGCTTGATGGCGCCCTCCACCTTGTCCTTCGGCATGTTGGCGCCGCGGGCGTTCTGCAGGGCGCGGCGCAGGGCCGCGTTGGTGTCCGGGCTGGGGCCGCCGGCCTTCACCGCGATGACGATGTCCTTGCTGATGCGCGTGAAGACCTTCGCCATCTTGTTCCAGCGGGCGAACATCGTGGCCTTGCGCGTCTCGAAGATGCGTCCCATGGGCTCCTCTCGCCGGGGGGGCCCGGCGCCGCCGGCAGCTCCCCCCCGCATGGGCGGATAGCCCACCCCCCGCTCTTCTGCAAGCGTCCGCTTCGACCGGCCGGACCGGGATTGGATCGACGCCGGCGCCCGGCGCTTGGTACCCTCCGTCCCCGTGCCTGCAGCGCCACCCCAAGGCGCCAGGCGCCAGGAGCGGCATGCCGGAGCAGGAGTCCAGCGCGGGCCAGCCGGACGACAGCAGCTCGCGCCAGCTGGCCGAGGAGCGGCTGCGCCAGTCCGAGGAGAAGTTCTCCAAGGTCTTCCTGACCATCCCCGACACCCTGGTGGTGACCCGCGCCGGCGACGGCCTGCTGCTGGACGCCAACCCCGGCTTCGAGCTGGCCACCGGCTGGCCGCGCCAGGACGCGGTGGGCCGCTCCACCCTGGCCCTGGCCCTGTGGGCCGACCCGGCGGAGCGGACCCACATGGTGGAGCGGCTGGCCGCCGGGGGCGAGGTGCTGTACCAGCCGTTCACCTTCCGCCGGCGCAGCGGCGCCCTGCGGGAGGGGGTCTACTCGGCCCGCGCCGTGACCCTGGGCGGCGAGGCCTGCGTCCTCTTCTGCATGCAGGACGTCACCGAGCGGCGCCGCCTGGAGGCGGCCCACGCCGACATGGAGGCGCAGCTCCGCCAGGCCCAGAAGCTGGAGGCCGTGGGCCAGGTGGCCGGGGGGGTGGCCCACGACTTCAACAACCTCCTCACCGTCCAGGTGGCCGGGCTGGCGACGCTGGAGGAGATGGCCGGCCTGCCCGAGGAGGCGCGCGAGGTGGTCGGCGAGATCCGCGAGGCGGCGCGCGCGGCCGCCGGGCTGACCCGCCAGCTGCTGGCCTTCAGCCGCCGCCAGGTGCTGCAGCCGCGGCGCGCCGACCTGGCCGAGGTGCTGCGCTCCTTCCTCAAGATGGTGCGCCGGGTGCTGCGCGAGGACGTGGTGCTCGAGCTGCGGCTGGGCGGCGAGCCGCTCTGGCTGGACGCCGACGTGGGCATGCTGGAGCAGGTGCTCATGAACCTGGCGGTCAACGCCCGCGACGCCATGCCGGACGGGGGTCGCCTGGTGGTGGCCGCCGACCTGGTGGCGCTCGGCGAGGCGGCCGCGGCCCTCCACCCCGAGGCCCGGGTCGGCCGCTTCGTGCAGCTGGCCGTCAGCGACTCCGGCCACGGCATGGACCAGGCCACCCAGCGCCGCATCTTCGAGCCCTTCTTCACCACCAAGCCGCACGGCCAGGGCAGCGGGCTCGGGCTGGCCACCGCCTACGGCATCGTCAAGCAGCACGGCGGCTGGATCGAGGTGGTGAGCCGGCCCGGGGCCGGCGCCACCTTCCTGGTCCACTACCCGGCCGCCGAGGCCCCCCTGGTCCAGGCCATGACGCCGGTCCCCCAGGCGGCGGCGCTCCCCCGCGGCGCCGGGCAGCGGGTGCTGCTGGCCGAGGACGAGCCCGCGGTGCGACGCTCGCTCTGCTCCTGGCTCGGCCGCCTCGGCTACCAGGTGACGGAGGCGGCCGACGGCGCCGCGGCGGAGCAGGCCTGGCGGGCCGAGCCGGGCGCCTTCCACCTGCTGCTCACCGACCTGGTCATGCCGGGCGGGACCAGCGGCCTGGAGCTGGTGCGCCGGCTGCGCGCCGAGGACCCGGGGCTGCCGGCGCTCGTCATGTCGGGCCACGGCCCCGACCTGGCGGCCGGCCTGCCCACCGGGGTCGGCTTCCTGCCGAAGCCCTGGGCGCCGGAGGAGCTGGCGCGCGCCATCCACCGCGAGCTGCGCCGCCGCCCAGGCGCAGGGGGCTAGCCCGGGGCGGGAGCCCCGCCCGGGCGCCGGGCCGACCGCCCGCTCAGGGCCGCGGCGGCGGCCAGACGGTGGCCTCGCCGTTGGCGTCCACCTTCACCTTGAGGTGCCCCGGCCCCCGCCAGACGCTGCCGGCGATGACGCGCGCCGGCACCCACGGGTAGAGGGCGCGGGTGGCCTCGGTGGTGAAGACCGCGGGCGAGGCCACCGGCGCGTCGGGCACCGCCGCCGGGACGCCCGCCTCGGTGACGGGGATGGGCGCCGGCCGCTGCTGGGCCGCGCCCCGGGGTCCGCGCCGCTGGCGCCGGGCCCCGCGGGCCTGCCGCTTTCCACTGCGTTCCATGCCGTTCAAGATGAGGATGCTCCGTTTCGCCAGGAAGGCCTTCGGCGAGTCATTACCACGGTCTGGCCCGGTCCTGAACCCTCCACCCGCTCCCCGAACCCTCCGCGGCGCCCCAGGCTCCCACGGGTCGCCCCTCACCCCGGAGCCGCCATGTCCGCCCCCGTGTCCGCCCTCGCCCTCCTCCTCGCCCTCTCGGGCGCCGCCTGCGCCCGCAGCGACGCCTCGGGCGCGGCGACCGCCCCGGCCCTGCCCGCCGCCGGCGCCAGCCACGCCGCCACCGGCCAGCTGCCGCGGCTGATCTTCTTCATGAACCCCAACGGCCCCCCCTGCCAGATGCAGGACCAGATCCTCCAGGGCATGGCCAGCTCGCTCCAGGGGCGCGCCGAGGTGGTCTACTACCGCACCACCGACGGCAACGACCTGCAGCGCTTCCAGCAGTACGGCGTCCGGTCGCTGCCGCTGCTGGTGGTGACCGACGCCTCCGGTCGCGAGCTGCGCCGCGCCACGCCCGGCATCCAGTCGCCGCCGCAGGTCATGTCGCTCCTGGCCCCCTGACCCGCCATGGAGCTCGGCCTCTCGACCCTGGCGCTCACCTTCGGCGCCGGGCTGGCCAGCGTGGCCAGCCCGTGCGTGCTGCCGGTGGTGCCGCTCATCGTCACCGGCACCGCCGAGGAGCACCGCTCGCGGCCCGCCCTGGTGGTGGTGGGCATCGCGCTGAGCTTCGTGGCCATGGGGGTCCTCACCAGCCTCTTCGGCGCCGTCATCGGCCCCGCCCTGCCGGCGCTCGAGAAGGTGGTGGGGGTGCTGGTGCTGGTCTTCGGGCTGCTCCTGCTGGCCGACGTCAACCTCTTCAAGCGGCTGGGCTGGCTGCAGCGCCTCCAGCCGTCGGTGGGGGGGCGCTGGTCCGGCCTGGTCATGGGGCTGAGCCTGGGGCTGGTCTGGATCCCCTGCGTCGGCCCCATGCTCTCGTCGGTGCTGGCCACGGTGGCCGCCGAGGGGACCCTCTCGGCCGGGGTGCTGCTGCTGCTGGTCTACTCGGCCGGCTTCGCGGTGCCCATGCTGCTGGTGGGCTACGGCTCGCAGGCGCTGCGCCGCCGCATCCGCGCCATCTCCGGCCGGCCGCTGGTGGTGCGCTGGGCCTCCGGCCTGCTGCTGGTGGCCTTCGGCCTGGTGATCCTCGACAAGGGGATGCTCTTCGCCGGGATGTAGGCCGGCCGGGAGGGCCCGCGGCTCAGGGCGGCGGCGCGGGCGCGGACGCCCCGGCGCAGCCCTCGAACCAGCGCTCCAGCGAGTCGGCCGGCAGGGCCAGCTCCAGCGAGAAGCGCCCGTCCTCGTCCACCACCCGCGCCGCGTCGAGCAGGTCGGCCAGCCGGGCGTCGCCGGTGGCCTGGGCCTGCAGCCGCCCGGCCGCGATGGCCCCGCCCAGCGAACGGGCCAGGTCGGAGAGGGCCGCCCCGTCCTCGCCGTTGACCCGCACCACCGCCGCCACGTCCTGCATGGCGTCCACGTGCAGCTCCACCCGGCTGGCCGCGGCGGCCAGCCGGGCGCCCAGCTCGGCGTCCCGGCTCGAGAAGAGCCGCTGCACCGCCGCGCCGGGGATGACCCCGTACACCTCGCCGTAGGCCAGGTCCCCGTCGAGCGGCGGCGGGGCCTCGGCCCGGCCCTCCAGCTGGTCCACCGCCAGGCGCGCCGCGGCCTCGTCCGGAGAGAAGACCACCACCTGGTCGCGCCAGCGGGCCAGCACCGGCGCGCCGGCCTTGCCGCGGTCGCGGTAGAGCCGCCCCTCGTCGCCGTAGGGCGTGGCCTCGGCCTGCTGCTCCAGCCGCTCCCAGTGCGCCGCGTCGAAGGTGCCCGAGATCACCACCGCGTCGCCGGCGAAGCCCACCCGGTCCACGTCCTTGAGGACGTCCAGGCCGGTCTCGCGCGAGAGCCCGGCGAAGAAGTCCGGGTCCTTGGCCAGGGCGCAGCGGATGAAGAGCTCGCCGAGCCGGGAGTGGCGCAGGGCGTTGGCCTCGAAGATCACCACCGGCTCCCCCGGCGCGGCCGGCAGCGCGGTCAGGAACGGGTCGCGGCGCGGCGCAGGTGGAGACGGCTCGGCGCCGGGAGCGGCCGTGGCGGGGGCCGCCGCCGGCGGCAGGGTGCGCCGCTCGGTGACCCGGCGCCGCTCCGCCTCCCGCAGCCTCCGGGGGAAGGCCACCGGCGCCAGCGGCCGCTCGGGGGGCTCCTCCACCAGGGCCAGCAGGCCGGCGGCGGCGGCCAGCAGCAGCGCCGCCAGCGCGAGCCAGGTGCGGCGGCGCATCAGAAGTCCTTCCGGTCGAAGAGGGTCAGGGCCACCAGCAGCACCGCGGCCGAGAAGAGGGCCGCGCCGCCGAGCTGGGCGGCCAGGAGCCACGGCGCCGCCGGCCGCCCCTCGGCCAGCCGCCCGGCGTGCTCGGCCAGGCCGGTCAGCCGCGGCAGCGGCGCGGTGAGGGCCAGGAACAGGCTGCGGCCCCACCCCGCCGAGAAGAGCGGCGCCAGCTCGGCCCGCTGGCCGGCCACCACGAAGGCCGCCAGGGCCGCGCCGCCGGCCGCGCCGGAGAGGGCCGCCGAGCGGACCAGCACCGCCGCCAGCAGCATGACGGCGTAGACCGCCGCGAAGCCCGCCACCCCGAGCAGGGCCGCCGCGGCCGGCGCCCACCCGAAGAGGCCGGTCTTGAAGAGGATGATGAGCGAGAGCCCGACGCCGCCGTAGAGCGCCCCCCCGGCCAGGAGCAGCAGCACCCCGAGGTAGGTGCCGAGCAGCAGCTCGGCGCGCCGCAGCGGCAGCGCCAGCAGCTGCTCGATGCGCCCGGGCGCCAGCGCCGCCGGCGCGAAGTCGGCGCAGGCCAGCACGCCGACCACGGCGCCGCCGTAGAAGACCGCGTAGGCCACCCCGGTGAAGAGCGGCCGGAGCGCCACGTCGGCCGGGCGGATGTCGCGCCCGGCGCGGCTGCCCAGGAAGCGCGAGGCGGCCAGGGCGCCGTCCACCACCTCCAGCTCCAGCCCGAAGGCCACCAGCAGGAGCAGCCCGGTGGTGCCGAGCGCCAGCGCCAGCACCCAGCGGCGCGAGCGCGCCTCGCGCAGCAGGTCCAGGGCCACCAGCAGGGCGTTCACGGGCGCCCCGACACGGCGGCCGCCAGCGCCGCCTCCAGGTCCTGGCCCTCGGCGGCCACCTCCACCAGCAGGGCGCCGGCGGCGCGGGCGGCGTCGAGGGCGGCGTTCAGGGCGGCCACGTCGCCCAGGAACCGCAGCGCGGCCCCCTCCCCCGGGAGGAAGCCGGCGCCCGCCAGCGCCGCCGGCGGCGCCCCGGCGGAGAAGCGGACGCGCCAGGCCGCGCCGGAGGCGGCCAGCGCCTCCAGCGGCCCCTGGCGCACCAGCCGCCCGGCCACCAGCACGCCGAAGCGCCCGCACACCCGCTCGGTCTCGGCCAGCAGGTGCGAGTTGAGGAGCAGCGTGGCGCCGCGGGCCAGGGCGCGCGCCAGCAGCCCGCGCACCTCCACCCGGCCCATGGGGTCGAGCCCGTCGGTGGGCTCGTCGAGCACCAGCAGCTCCGGGTCGCCCAGCAGGGCGGTGGCCAGCCCGACCCGCTGGCGCATCCCCTTGGAGAAGCCGCCCACCGCCCGGGTGGCCTCGGCGGCGATGCCCACCGCCTCCAGGTGGCCGAGCAGCTGCGCCCGCCCCAGGCCGAGCCGCTTGAAGCGGGCCACCGAGCCGAGCACCTCCAGCGGCGTCCAGGCCCGCGCCAGCTCCAGCCGCTCCGGCAGGTAGCCCACCCGGGCGCGCACCCGCGGGTCCTGCGGGTCGCCGCCCAAGAGCCGGATGCGCCCGGCGCTGGGGTGGACCACCCCCAGCAGCGCCTTCACGAAGGTGGTCTTGCCGGCCCCGTTGGGGCCGATGAGGCCGAAGGCCGCGCCGGCCGGCACCTGCAGGTCCACCCCGCCCAGCGCCAGCGGCCCGGGGCGGCCGAAGCGCCCCGGGTACCGCTTGGTGAGCCCCTCCGCCTCGATGGCCAGCACGCCCCCATCTTACGCCAGGACGGGCCGGGCATTTCGCGGAGGGGGGAGGCGGCCGCTCAGCCCGGCCGGCGCTGCGCCGCCAGCAGCTCGGCGGTGCGCCGCCGCTCGGCGCGGGCCATGAGCACGCTGGCCACCGTCACCCCCACCGTGACCAGCAGGATGATGATGGTGGCGGCGGCGTTGATGTCGGGGCGCTGGCCCAGGCGGGCGCGCGAGAAGATCACCAGCGGCAGGGTGGTGGCGCCCGGCCCCGAGAGGAAGGCCGAGAGCACCACGTCGTCGAGCGAGAGCGTGAAGGTGAGCAGCCAGGCCGAGACCAGCGCCTGGGCCATGAGCGGCAGGGTCACCAGCAGGAAGACCTGGATGGGCCGCGCCCCCAGGTCGGCGGCGGCCTCCTCCAGCGCCGGGTTCATGCCCTGCAGGCGCGCCTGGATCACCACCGTGGCGTAGGCCAGCCCCAGCAGGACGTGGCCCAGCCAGATGGTGAGCAGGCCACGCTCCGGGAACCCGAGCCAGCGCTGCACCGACACCAGCATGAGCAGGAGCGACAGCCCCAGGATCACCTCGGGCATCACCAGCGGCGCCGTCACCATGCCCGAGAGCAGGGTGCGGCCGGTGAAGCGCCGGTAGCGCACCAGCGCCACCGCGGCCAGGGTGCCCAGCAGCACCGAGGCGCAGGCGGTGTAGGCGGCGATCTCCACCGAGAGCCAGAAGGCCCCCAGCAGCTCCTCGTCCCCCGCCAGCTGCCGGTACCAGCGCAGCGAGGCGCCGCCCCACACCGAGGTCAGGCGGGAGTCGTTGAAGGAGTAGACCACCAGCGCGGCCAAGGGCAGGTAGAGGAAGAGGAAGCCGGCCGCCAGCCAGCCCCGGCCGAAGCCGCGCAGGACGCCCGCGCCCAGGAGCGGCGGCCGCCTCACCGCCGCACCTCGCGGGCCTCGGCCTGGTACTTGTTGAAGAGCGCCAGCGGCACGATCACCAGCAGGATGACCAGCGCCGCCACGCTGGCCGCCATGGGCCAGTCGTTGTTGCTGAAGAACTCGTCCCACAGGACGCGCCCGATCATGAGCGTGCTCGGGCCGCCCAGCAGCTCGGGGATGACGAACTCGCCGATGCAGGGGATGAACACCAGCATGGCGCCGGCGATGATGCCGGCCTTGGAGAGCGGCACCGTCACCCTCCAGAAGGCCACCCAGGGCGTGGCGCCCAGGTCCGAGGCGGCCTCCAGCAGGCGCAGGTCGAGCTTGGCCAGCGTGCCGTAGAGCGGCAGCACCATGAAGGGCAGGTAGGTGTAGACCATGCCCAGCACCAGCGAGAAGGGCGTGTTCATGAACTGGCCGGGCGCCGCGATCAGCCCGAGCCAGGCCAGCGGCCCGTCCAGCCCGGCCGCCACCAGCACGCGCGCCACCCAGCCGCCCTCCATGAGGAGCCCCTTCCAGGCGTAGACGCGCAGCAGGAAGGAGGTCCAGAAGGGCAGCATCACCAGCATGAGCAGCGCCGGCTGCGCCCGCGGCCGGGCCCGCGCCATGAAGTAGGCGAAGGGGTAGCCGATGGCCAGGCACCACAGGGTGGTGGCGGCGGCGTACTTGAGGCTGGTGAGGTAGGTCAGGACGTAGAGGTCGTCCCGGAAGATGGCCAGGTAGTTGCCGAGGTTCACCGCGACGGTGAGCAGCCCGTCCTGGAAGGTGACCAGGTCCTTGAAGGTCACCTCCTCCATCTGCGAGACGCTCAGCTTGAGGATGATCAGGAACGGCAGCAGGAAGAAGACCAGCAGCCAGGCGGTGGGGATGCCGATGAGCGTGGTCCGGCCGTAGCGGCGCACCAGCGGGTGGCCGATGAGGCGGTCGAGCAGCGAGGGGGCCGGGCGGCTCACGGGGTCACTGGACCAGCACGACCTGGGCGGTGTCGGCCCAGGAGGCCCAGGCCTCCTGGCCCTCCTCGGGGGCGTCCTCGCGGAAGCGGTCCAGGTTGGTCTCGCTCACCTTGAGGGTGGCGCCGCTCCTCAGCACCAGGTGGTAGACCGAGTAGTCGCCGAAGTAGGACTTGTCGCGGATGGTGCCCTGCACCTGGTTGTGCCGGCCCAGCGGCCGCTCGTGGCTCAGCCGGATCTTCTCGGGGCGCACCGCCACCGTCACCGCCATGCCCACGGTGCCGGTGATGCCGTGGCCCACGTGGTGGCGGCAGTCGGCGCACTGGATCTCCACGAAGTCCGGCTCGTCCTCCACCACCGTGCCGTCCATCAGGTTCACGTTGCCGATGAAGTCGGCCACGAAGCGGGTGCCCGGCGTCTCGTAGACCTCGCCCGGGCGGCCCACCTGCAGCACGCACCCCTCGTTCATGACCGCCATGCGGGAGGCCATGTTCATGGCCTCCTCCTGGTCGTGGGTGACCAGGACGCAGGTCACCCCCACCTCGGTGATGATGTTGACCAGCTCGACCTGGGTCTCCTCGCGCAGCTTCTTGTCGAGGGCGCCCAGGGGCTCGTCGAGCAGCAGGAGCTGGGGCCGCTTGGCCAGGCTGCGCGCCAGCGCCACCCGCTGCTGCTGCCCGCCCGAGAGCTGGTGCGGCTTGCGCGTGGCGTAGCCCGGCAGCTGCACCAGCTTGAGCAGCGCCTCCACCCGCGCCGCCACCTCGTCGCGCGGCAGCCCCTCGCGCTTCAGGCCGAAGGCCACGTTCTCCCAGACCGTCAGGTGTGGGAAGAGCGCGTAGGACTGGAACATCATGTTGATGGGGCGCAGGTAGGGCGGCAGCGCCGAGAGCGGCTGCCCGTCGAGCAGGATCTCGCCGGCGGTGGGCGTCTCGAAGCCCGCCAGCATGCGCAAGAGCGTGGTCTTGCCGCAGCCGGACGGGCCCAGCAGGGCGAAGATCTCGCCCTTGGTGATGTCCAGGGAGACGTGGTCGACCGCCAGCGAGCCGGTGCCGAAGTCCTTCACCAGGTCCCGCAGCTGCAGGTAGGGCGGCGGCTGGGCGCTCATGGGCGGCGCGGGGGGCGCGGCGTCCGGATCAGCGGCCGGTCTTGAACTTGGTGTAGAGCCGGGTCATGTGGCGGCGGATGTCGTTGCCCAGCACGTCCGGCATGGCCATGCGCTTCATGTCCTCCGGCGAGGGGAAGACCGTCTTGTCGGCGGCCACCTCGGGGGTCACGAAGGGCAGCGAGGCCCTGTTGGGGTTGGCGTAGAAGACCTTGTTGGTCAGCCCGGCGTGCACCTCGGGGCGCAGGATGTAGTCGATGAAGCGGTGGGCGTTCCTGGGGTGCGGCGCGTCGGCCGGGATGGCCATGGCGTCCACGAAGATGATGCCGCCGGTGCTGGGGATGAGGGCCTGGATCTCCTGGCCGGTCTTCCCCTCGATGGCGCGCCGCTTGGCGATGTTGATGTCGCCGGAGTAGCCCATCACCAGGCAGAGCGAGCCGTTGGCCAGGTCGTCGATGTAGCCGGCCGAGCTGAACAGGGTGATGTGCGGGCGGATGCTGGCCAGCAGCGCCGGCACGCCGGCGTAGTCGGCCAGGTTGCGGCTGTAGGCCGGCTTGCCCAGGTAGTGCATGGCCGGCGGGATGACCTCGGTGGGCGCGTCCACCACGCTGACGCCGCAGCGCTTCAGCCTGGAGACGTACTCCGGCTTGAAGAGCAGGTCCCAGGCGTTGGCCGGCATGGGCAGGTCGCCCAGCGCCTGCTTCACCTTGCCCACGTTGATGCCGATGGTGGTGTAGCCCCACAGCCAGGGCACCACGTACTGGTTGCCGGTGTCGAGCTTGGCCAGGGCCTCCTGCAGGTCCGGGTCGAGGTTCTTCAGGTTGGGCAGGAGCGACTTGTCGAGCGGCTTGAGCAGCCCGGCCGCCGCCTGGGCCTTGGCCCAGTAGGACGACGGCACCACCACGTCGTAGCCCGACTTCCCGGCCACCAGCTTGGCGTGGAGGATCTCGTTGCTGTCGAAGTTGTCGTAGCGGACCTTGATGCCGGTCTCCTTCTCGAAGCCCGCCAGCGTGTCCTCGCCGATGTAGTCGGCCCAGTTGTAGACGTTGAGGACCTTCTTCTCCTCCGCCGCGCCGGCGGCGCCGCCGAGCAGCAGGGCGGCGGCCAGCGTGGAGCGGAGCAGGGTGGAGAGGGCGCGGCGCAGCGGCAGGGTGGGCATCTCTCTGGCCTCCGGGAGGGTGGGGAGCGGGACCGGTCCTTCATAGCGCAAGGCGGCCGGCGCGGGGAGGCCGGACGGCGCCGCCCGGTGGGGCCCGGCCCGGGGGCCGCCGCTGGCTCACTTGGGGGCCGGCGCCGCGCCGGCCCGCCGTGGGCGCTAGGGTGCCGGCATGTCCAAGCCACTCCTCACCTACTTCCCCTCCCGCGGCCGCGCCGAGCTCATCCGCCTGGTGCTGGCCGAGGCCGGCGTCGCCTACCAGGAGCACCCCATCGGCCAGGGGACGCCGCCGCGGGACGGTCGGCCCACCGACTTCCAGGCCCTCAAGGCCACCCCGCACCTGCCCTTCGGCGCCGCGCCGGTCTGGGAGGAGCCGGACGGCTTCGTCCTGGCGCAGAGCGCCGCCATCGCCAGCCACCTGGCCCGCACCCACGGGCTGCAGGGCAAGACCCTGCGGGAGGCGGCCCAGTGCGACCAGATGCTGGGCGCCTTCGACGACGTGCGGGCCGAGCTGCGCAAGCTGGCCACCGTGGCGCCGGAGGAGCGGGCCGCGCTGCGCCAGCAGCTGGCCACGCAGTTCCTGCCGCGCTGGTTCGGCTACCTCGACCGCCAGCTGCAGGCCAACCGCGGCGGCGCCGGCGGGCTGGTGGGCGACACCACCACGGTGGCCGACCTGGCGCTCTGGTACCTCATCGAGCTGTGCCAGGACAACGGCTTCGGCGCCGCCGTGGCCGCCTACCCCACCCTGGTGGCCTTCGCCGGCCGCATGATCGCGCGCCCCCGCCTGGCGGCCTGGGTGGCCTCGCCGGCGCGCCACCCCTTCGCGCCCCTGCCGAGGTAGGCGGGCACCCCTCGCTCAGGCCGTCGGCCGGGGCTCCTCCCCGGCGGTGCGCCGGAGGAGCCGCACCAGCGCCTCCACCCAGGGGTCGCTGGCGTTGAGCGAGGGCACCAGGGTGAGCTGCTCCCCGCCCGCCGCCACGAACTGCTCGCGGGCGCGCAGGCCGATCTCCTCCAGGGTCTCCAGGCAGTCGGCCACGAAGGCCGGGCAGAAGACGCACAGCCGCTTCTTCCCCTCCCGGGCCAGCTCGTCGAGCCGCAGGTCGGTGTAGGGCTTGATCCACGGGGTGCGCCCCAGGCGCGACTGGAAGCAGACGCTCCAGCTGCCCGGCTGGAGCGCCAGGCTGGCCGCCAGCGCCCGGGCGGTGGCGAAGCACTGGGCCCGGTAGCAGTCGCGGTTGGCCTCGCCCATGGCGTCGCAGCAGCCGGCCGCCTGGAGGCAGTGGCGCCCCGAGTGGTCGGAGGCCTTCACGTGGCGCTCGGGCAGGCCGTGGAAGCTGAAGAGCACGTGGTCGGGCCGCTCCCGCGTGAGCACCGGCGCGCCCACCGCCGCGAACGCCTGGATGAACCCCGGGTCGGCGTGGAAGGCCGGCAGGACCGAGACCGGCGGCACCACCGCCCGGCCGGCCAGCTCGTCGAAGACCGCCTCCACCGACGAGCCGGTGGCCGCCGACGAGTACTGCGGGTAGAGGGGCGCCACCACCAGGCGCCGCGCGCCGCCGGCCGTGAGGCGCGCCAGCGCCTGCGGGATGGAGGGCGAGCCGTAGCGCATGGCCAGCTCGACCAGGTGCCCGGGCCCCAGCGCCGCCCGCACCTTCGCCTCCAGGGCGCGCGAGTGGGTCAGCAGCGGCGAGCCCTCGCTGGTCCAGACCTTGGCGTAGGCGGCGGCGCTCTTCCTGGGGCGCAGCGGCAGGATGACCAGCTCCAGCAGCGCCGTGCGGGCCACCGGGTGGATGTCGATGACCCTGGGATCGGAGAGGAACTGGCGCAGGTAGCGGCGCACCGCGGAGGGCGTGGGGGCGTCGGGCGTGCCGAGGTTGAGGAGCAGGAAGCCGATCATGGGCGCAAGGCCTACTGGCCGGCGGCCGGCGGCGCAACCCCCGCGCCCGGGGTCGGGCCGCCGCCGCCGCTCCCCCTCAGTTGGCGCGGCAGCTGGTGGTGCCGTCCAGGTTGCCGGAGCAGTCGATGCTCTGGACCTTCTCCTGGTAGGCCTCGATGGTGTCCAGGCCCCGCTCCAGGGCGTCGAGGGCCGCGTCCATCTCCTGCAGGATGAAGTCCACCGGCACGTTGCCGAAGTCGAGGAGACCGAGCTCGCCGTTCAGGTCGTTCAGCGTGTCGAGCAGCCCCTTGAGCTGGCGCAGCGCCCCGAGCGGATCCCGCCCATCGGGGTGCCCCAGCGCGCTCTTCCCCTTCTCGGCCCGTGCCAGCAGGTCGCGCAGGCGCCTGAGCAGGTCGTCCGGGTCGGGCTTGCGATCGTCGGGGCAGGGACCGCCGCAGAGGCCGGTGGGGTCGGCCCGGTTGACCGGGTCGCCGCCCGCGTAGGCGTAGAGGTTGCCGCCGCCGCCGAAGAGGAGCGGATCGCGCGAGGTGAAGCGGCCCGTGGCGGGGTCGTAGTCCCGGACGCCGAGCCGGACCAGCCCGGTGTCGAGGTCGCGCAGCCCGCCGGCGAAGCCGAAGGGCTGGAAGCCGGGGTTGGTGTCCACCAGCACCTGACCGAACGGGTCGTAGTCGAGCCGCTGGGCCGTGGCGCCGGTGGCCACGTCCACCACCAGCCGCACGCTGCCGAGGTGGTCGGTGACCAGCCGGTAGGTGGACCCGCCGCGCAGCAGCAGGTCCGGCACGTCGGCCCGGGAGGCGTAGACGAAGCGGCCCACCACCTCGCCGGCCCCGTCCAACTCGGCGGCCACCCGGCGGCCGTCCCGGTACAGGAGGCCCTGCACCGGTACCCCATCGACCCGCTTGCCAACCCGCCGCCCGGCGCCGTCCACGAGGTACTCGACGCGGCGGCCGTCCGGCAGGTCCACCGCCACCAGGCTCCCCAGCGCGTCGACGGTGTAGCGGGTGGTCCCGGCGGCGCCGCTGCGCTGCACCAGGTGGCCGGACCGGCTCCAGCCGAAGGCCTCGCCGCCCTGAGCCAGCAGCCGGTCCTGGGCGTCGAAGGTGGCCGTCGCCGGCCCACCCGGGCCGGACGCGCCGACCCGGTTCCCGGCGGGATCGTACAGGTAGGACCAGGAGGCCACCGGCGCGGCGCCCTCGCTGAGCGTGGCCGCCTCGAGCCGGCCGGCCGCGTCGTAGCCGAGCGCCCAGCTGCGCGCCAGCCCCTCGACCACCTCGTCGATCTGGACGACGCGGCCGAGCGGGTCGCGCTGGTAGCTCGCCGAGAGCAGCCCGCTGGCGGCCGCCGAGGCCTCCAGCCAGGCCAGGTCGCCGAAGGCGTCGTGCCCGGCGCGGGTCTCCAGCAGGCCGGCCGTGGTGCCGGCGAGCAGCCCGCTGGGATCCCAGGTGAGCGCCAAGGGCCCGGCCCGCACCGGGAAGCCGTCCCCGTCGCGCCCGTAGTCCACCGCCTGGCCGTTCACCGTCTCCAGCGCCAGCGCGAAGTCGCGGTCCCAGGCGCTGGCCACGGCCCCGGTGACCGGCCCGGACCAGCGCTGCTGCAGCAGCAGCGGCCCATCGAAGGTGAGGTCGAGGACCACGCCGCGGGGGTCGGTGATGCGGCTCAGGGTGCCGGTGGCGGGGTGGTGGTCGAAGGTGGTGGTGCCCTCGGGCGTGGTGCGCCACTCCAGGCGGCCGCCGCAGCCGCGCCCCTGCGCGACGGCGGCGCCGCCGGGCAGGTCGAGCCGCACCAGCCGCCGCTCGGTGTCGTAGCCGAAGGCCACCCGGTCGGCGCCAGGCGGGTCGCCGCCGACGGCCGGCGGCTCGTGGGCCGCGAGCAGGCCGCGTCCCTCGCGGACCAGGCGGTGGCGCGCGCCCAGCGGCGTGTCCACCGCCACCGCGGCGCCCAGGCCGTCGCGGGTCACGCGCAGCGTGTCGCCGCCCGGTCCGGTGACCGCCACCGGGCGCGCCGCCGCGTCGTGCTCCAGGGTGGCGGCGCGCCCCGTGGCGTCGGTCACCCGGGCCAGGGTGCCGTCCGCGCCGTACAGGCCCGCGGTGCGGCGGGTCTCCGGCCCCGCCGAGCGCCGCTGCTCGGTGAGGCGCGCCGGCGCCTCGTAGGAGAGGACCAGCGGCGCCAGGGCGCCCACCTGCAGGGAGGTGACCCGGCCCGAAGGATCGAGCGTGCGCCGCACCACCCGCCCCTGCGGCGTGGTGGCGGTGAGCGCGCCGCTGGCCGCCTCCCAGTCGAGCCGCCAGGCCCGGCCGTTGACCACCACCGAGCGGTGCGAGGCCGTCAGGGAGAGCGGGTCGCCCGGGGTGGCCAGGGTGACCTGCTCCGAGAAGGTCGCCACCGAGCGGAGGCCGGCCGGGGTGGTCACGGTGCGGCTGACCAGCGTCGGGGCCAGCCAGCCGAAGCGGGCGTCGGCGCCCAGCACCTCCTCCACGGTGGTGCCGTCGGCGTGTTCCACCCGGGTGCCGCCGCTGGAGTCGGTGCGCCAGGACGAGATCGGGCAGCCCGCCGGGGAGACGGTGCGCTCGACGCCGCCGGCCTCGGTATGGTGCGTCTGGTAGGTGGTCGCCACGCCGCCGAAGGGCGAGACGGTCACCTGCTCGTCCATCGGCGTGCCCGCGCGCGCCAGCGTGGTCACCCCGCCGGCCGGGTCCTCGTGGCGGGTCAGGGCCCCGGTCCCGTCGTAGGCGAAGCGCGCCACGCCACCCGCCGGGTCGGCCAGCCGGGTGAGGAGGCCGTCGGGCGTGTAGGAGAGCGCCCAGGCGCCGCCGGCCGGATCGACCACCGTCTCGAGGAGGCCACCCGGTCCGAAGCCGAGCTCGGTGCGCTGGCCGCCCGCCGCGACGACGGTCGCGCCGCCGGCGCGCCGCTCGATGGCCGCCAGCAGGGTCCCGGCGCCGTCGCGCACCTCGGCGAGCCTGCCCGCGGCGTCGTAGCCGAAGGCGTGCAGCACCTGGCCGGTGAGCGCGTGCACGGTGGCCAGGTGCCGGCCGCCGCTGGAGAGCCGGTAGAGCCGCGCGCCTCCCAGGTCGGGCAGGACCAGATCGCCCACCAGGAACGAGGACACGGGACCACGCACCACCCGGACCAGGTAGCTGCCGCTGTCGAGCAGGTAGAGGTCTCCGTCCGGCGTGGCGGCCAGGTCGGTCGGGCCGCACAGGATGCTGCCGGCGGCCGAGTTGCCGTCGCCGCCGGCGCACCCGAAGCAGGTGCCGGAGACGAGGTCGATGCAGGTGGATTGCGCCCCGGCCAGCGCAGTGATGGTCCCGTCCGGCCCGATGCGCCGGACCCGGTGCTCCGCGTCGGAGACCAGGAGCGCTCCCTGGGGCTCCAGCGCCAGCTTGTAGGGGGTGAGCCGGGCGGCCAGGGCCGGGCCGCCGTCGCCGGTGGCGCCAGGCTGCCCCGTGCCGGCCACCGTCTCGATCCGCCCGGCGAAGTCCAGGCGGCGCACCCGGGCGTTGCCCAGGTCGGCGACGAGGAGGTTGCCGGCGCGGTCCACGGCCAGGCCGGTCGGCTGGGAGAGCTGGGCCAGCGCGGCCAGGCCGCCGTCGCCCGAGAAGCCCGCCTGGCCGGTGCCGGCCACCGTGGAGATGGTGCCCCCCGGCGCCACCCGCCGCACCCGGTGGGCGCCGCGGTCGGCCAGGTAGAGCGCGCCGTCGGCCGACGCGGCCAGCGCCGCGGGGTCGGTGAGCGCGGCCGCGGTGGCCGGTCCGCCGTCCCCCGAGTCCCCCGCCTGGCCGGTGCCGGCCACGGTGGTGATGGTGCCGTCGGGGGCCACCCGCCGCACCACCCGGTTGCCGCGCTCGGCGACGTAGACGCTGCCGTCGGGCCCAACGGCCAGCGCGGCCGGCGCCGAGAGCCGGGCCAGGGTGGCCTGACCGCCGTCGCCCGCGTACCCCGCCGTGCCGGGCGTCCCGGCGAACACGCTCCAGCTGCCGGTGGCGGCCCGCGCCGTGGTGGCAGTGGGCGGGCCGGCAGCCCCGTCGGGCGGCGGCGGCGGTGGCGGTGGCGCCTCGACGGGCGGCCCGAGGCGCCGCACCACGTGCCAGTTCGTGTCGGCCACCAGGAGGGACCCGTCGGGCAGCAGGGCGAGCCCCTCGGGCCGGACGCCGCCCCGGAGCGACGGCGACCCCAGGAGCCGGAAGGCCGGCAGGAGGGGGCTGGTCTGGCCGGGCACCTGCTCGATGAGCGGCAGCACCCGGTGGGGCGTGGCGCCCTGCCGGCTCCCGTCGCCCAGGTGGAGCACCTTGGTGGCCGGCTGGTAGGCGTGGTGCGGGCTCAGCGACCACCCGCCCAGCGCCGCCCCCGGGAGGCCGCGCAGCGCCTCCAGCGTGCCCGACCACATCGCGACCCTGCCGCCTTCCTCGAGGCCGCGCACCGTCACCAGCGTGGGCACCGAGCCAGGCGGGGCGTCGCCGAAGGTGCGGTAGTACTGCCCGCCGACCGCCCAGTACTTCACCGGGTAGCGGTAGGTCACGTACACGGTGACCGGCACCGTCCCGAGGGCCGGACGCCCGTAGGGGTCGACCAGCCCCCGGGTCGAGACCCTGAAGACCTGGTTCGGGGCGGCCGGCCTGAACTCCTGGTAGAGGACCTGGCCCAGGATGGAGACCTGGACGTCCACGGCCAGCAGCGCCGGGTGGATGGAGGCACCCGTGACCTGGAGGTCGAACTCACCGGTGCGCCAGCCCTCCGTGCGATCCGTCCCGTAGTGCAGGCTGAAGGGTGTGCCGGCCAGCGGGATGGCCTCCCCCAGCACCTGGTTGGCGCACTCCAGTACCGAGCCGGGGCGGCAGCAGTCCTGGTCGGCTGGCCGGGGCCGGGGCGGGAGCGGCGGGGGGAGGTCCGGCGGCGGCACGTCGGGCGGGTCGAAGGTGGAGGGGAAGTTGCAGTCGATGGGGGAGAAGTGCGCCAGCGGCACCCGCCACAGCCGCTGGCCCGCGGCGTAGAGCGCACCCAGCTGCGCCCGCTCCGCGGCCGTCACGCCGAGGGCCGAGCCGTCGTCGGCCGCGCCGTCGCCGTCGGTGTCGAGCGCCGCCACTCCGCCGGTCACCGCCAGCACCTGCACCACCCGGCCGTTCGGCTGCGGCACCCACTGGCCCAGCGCCCGGTCGTAGGCGCCGGTGGGGACGCCGCTCCCCACCGGGAAGCCGAGGAAGTCCTCCAGGTAGAGCGGCACCGGCCGGGTGAAGGTCACCCGGGTGGCCCCGGCGGCCAGCGCCTCGTCGACCGACAGCTCCACCGCGTAGGTGTAGGCGGTGGTCGGCGGCAGCTCGGCGGGCATCCGCTGCTTCCCGCTCGGGCCCACGGTGTACTCGGTGGCCCGCACCGTGAGGGTGGTGAGCGGCTGGGTCGCGCCGCCGGGCAGGACCAGCTCGGCCCCCGTGCCCGCCGGGAAGAGCACGGTGGCGCGGCGTGCGCCGTCGGCGTCCGTCACCAGGCTGCCGCGCGCCACCTGGAACGGCGCCGGAGACGAGAGGTCCACCGCCGTGGCCGCCGGGTCGAGCGGCACCAGGGCCACGTCGGGCAGGTGGGCGAAGTCGCGCCAGGGGGCCCGGACCTTCCGCTGGGCCGGCAGGAAGCCCGTCAGGGCATAGTCCACGGTGAGCTCGCCGCCGCCGTTCACCGCCAGGTCGAAGCGCCCGTCGGCGCGGCTGTGGGTCCGCCCCAGCTCAGGGTGACCGAGCACGGTGAGCCGCACCCCGGGCAGGGGCGCGCCGGCCTCGTCGAGCACCCGCCCCCGCAGCACGGCCGCCCGCCGCTCGCCGATGGTCCCCGCCGCGACGCCGCTCTGGATGGGGCTCGAGCCCGAGTACAGGAAGGAGACCGCCGCGCCGAAGGAGGTGGTCACCGTGGGGTCCAGCGGCGGCGCCACCGTGGCCGGGTCCGGCGGGACCACCGGCGGGAGCGCCGTCACCACCAGCGTGAACGGCGGCAGCGCGGCGCTGGCGCCGGCCAGGTCGGTCACGGTGAGGGTGATGGGGCCGGCGGCGCCCACGTCACCGGGCCCCGGGAGCCCGGCCAGCACCCCGCTGCCGGCGTCGAGCAGGATCCAGGCCGGCGCGCCGGCCGCCGAGAAGGTGAGCACGTCGCCCACGTCCACGTCGGCGGCGGCGGGCGTGAAGCTCCAGGGCGAGCCCTCCTCCACGGTGGTGGCCGGCGCACCCGCGATGGTGGGCGCGTCGTTGACGTTGGCCACCGTGACGCCGAAGGCCTGCGTGGCCGAGGCGCCGGCCCGGTCCTCCACCACCAGCGCCACCGCGGCCGCGCCCACGTCCTCGTTCCGCGGCGCGCCGGAGAGCGTGGCCGTGCCGTCGCCGTGGTCGACGAGGGCGAGCCAGGCCGGCAGCGCGGTGGCCCGCAGGGCGCGGACGTCGCCGGCGTCGGGGTCCGCGGTGACCACCTGGTAGGACCAGGGCTGGTCCTCGGTGGCCGCGGTGGCCGGGGTGCTGGTGAAGGTGGGCGCCCGGTTCCCCTCGCCCCCCCCGCCACCGCCCGGGCACCCAACCAGCGCCAGCGGCACCGCCGCGACCAGGATCCGGAGCGTGGAGCGGCTCATGGCGACCCTCCCCCGGGGCGCGCGGGCCGGTGCAGCGCGCCGGGCGCCACCGTGACAGCGGGCTGCCGCGCGCGATCAGCCGCTCGGCCTCCGTTCCGCCGACCGGACGGTGGGCTCGCTCGAGGCACGCCCCATCACCTGGAAGCGTGGGCCGACCTCCCGGGACCGTCAACGGGAGCGGGCTCGCTCGCTTGGGGCTGCGCCCGGCTGGCCCCTCCCTGGCGGGTGCGCCGCAGGCCCGCTACTTCACGATCAGGTCGTTGCGCACCGAGCGGACGCCCTTCACCCCGCCGGCGACCTCCCCGGCCCGGCGGGCGGCCTGCGCCGAGTCGACGAAGCCGCTCAGCTGCACCACGTCCTTGAAGGTCTCGACGCTGATCTGGAACGACTTGAGCGAGGGCTCGTCGAGCAGGGCCGCCTTCACCTTGGTGGTGATGACCGAGCTGTCGACGAACTGGCCGGCGCTCTCGGGGGACTTGTCGGCCGCCTGCGTGGTGGCGCACCCCAGCACGGCGGCGCCCGACAGCGCCAGACCGGCGGCGGTGAGCATGGTCAGCGTGAGCTTCTTCATGGTGGTGCTCCAGGTCAGTGGGTTGGACCGTGCAGCGGAAGGGCGCGGGTGCCACGGGACGGCGGACGTGGTCAGCCGCGGCGCGACCAGAAGAATCCGCCTCCGCCGAACAGCAGGACCAGGACGATGACGATGAGCAGCGTGTTGGTCGACATGGGTTCCTCACGTGGTGCGAAGGCGTGCCCAGGAAGAGCCAGGGCGCCGGGTTCGATCGATGAGGTTGCACCCGCCGTGCCTGGCCCGCGCAGGCGCCACACCTCGCTCCGGGGCCCGGTTGGCACCGGATCCGCCGGGGCGGCGCGTTCACGAACGTTCGTGGGCGCCGTCAGGCCGCCGATCGGCGAGGCGATCACGGCCGGGGGCGCCGAGCGCGCACCGGATGGATCGGCCGCCAGACCTGGGATCCGCGCGGCGGGCCTGGCCGCAGCGGCTGGCGTGGCCTGGTGCGTGCAGTCTCGAAGGTCATCCCCCAAGGAGCACGCCATGAAGACAGCCTCCCGCACGACCGCCCCCCTCGGCGACCTGATCACCGCCGCCTTCGACGGCGCCCGGGGCTACTCCACCGACCCGGGCGAGGTGTCCCTCCTGGCCACCCAGGCCGTGGCGCACATGCTGCGTCGCCTCGGACGGGCCGCCTCCACCTCCGAAGTTCCGCTGGCACCCGTCCAGCCCTGAGCGGCCGTCCGGTCCGTCGAGCTGAGCTGCGGCCACTTCGGTGCGAAGGGCCGGCGGTGCTCGCCGACGTCGTGGAGCCGTCGGCAGCTTCCGCCGACGGAAGATGAGGGGCACCGCGGGCAGCGTCCCGCGTGAGTCGGATCGTCGGCGACAGCTGGCCCCTCCGCCTGGCCGGAGCGTGGCGCTCCCGCTCGAGCCCGCTCGTCTCGCCCTGGACGGGCCAGCCGTCCAAGCCTGTTCGCGAACAACCGCTCGACCACACCCGGCGGGGGCAGCGCTCGCGAGATCAGGGACTTGCGTCGATCGGCGCGAGGCACGGCGGGTGCAGCCTGTACCGAACTCACCCGACAGCGGTTCTTCCCGAACGTCCGGCTCGCGCCGGCGTGGGGTGGACCGCTGCCGGCGACGGGAGGCCGTCGACGGGCACGTTCCGCGAGGCGTGTCTCGCACCACCACCCGCAGCGTCGGGTGCCACTGCAGGGTCCGAGGAGGACACATGATGAAGCCGAAGCAGTACACCGCAGCCACCTGGTTGGGCGCCGCGTCACTCGCCCTGTTGCTCGCCGCCTGCGGCTCGTCGGACTCCCCGTCCGCCGGCCAGGCCCTCACCGACTCGTCCAGCGCGGGCGTGGTCTCGCTCAAGGACTCGTCCTCGGACGCCAAGTCCCGCACCGGACCGGTGCAGGCCGACGGGAGCTTCGCCCTCGACATGGCCGGGCTCTCGGCCCCGTACCTGCTCCGCGTGGAGTGGAGCGAGGCGGGCTCCACCCGCCGCCTCTACGCCGTGTCCGAAGGGCGCGAGAACCTGGACGTCAACCCCCTCACCGACGTGGCCTTCCGCGGCGGCCACGACGAGGACGACGACGACGACGGCGACGAGGAGGAGGACGACGGCGTCTTCGAGGGCTCCGACCACGACGGGAAGCACGGCTCGGCCACCCAGGCCCGGTACATCCTGGGCCAGCTGACCGTGGTGCTGGCCCCGCTCTTCGAGCGCTATGGCATCACCGACCCGCGCACCGACCGCGACGCCGTCCGCCTGCTCCTCCGGGACGTGAGGGTGTCCCTGAGCCACCGCGTCGTCACCGTGACCAACCGCGAGACCGGCGGCGTCATCTTCACGGGGCACCTCAACCGGCTGTCGCAGGGCACCTTCACGGCCGCCAACATGCCGGCCGGCCCCGGCACGCCCGGGACCACCTGCACCGCCTTCACCTACTCGGCGTTCGGTGAGTGCCAGCCCGGCAACACCCAGACCCGCACCGTGCTGACCTCGACGCCCGCCGGCTGCACCGGCGGCGCCCCGGTCACCTCGCAGGCCTGCACCTACGTGCCGCCCGTCAACGCCTGCACCGCCTTCACCTACTCGGCGTTCGGTGAGTGCCAGCCCGGCAACATGCAGACCCGCACCGTGCTGACCTCGACGCCCGCCGGCTGCACCGGCGGCGCCCCGATCACCTCGCAGGCCTGCACCTACGTGCCGCCCGTCACCACCTGCACCGCCTTCACCTACTCGGCCTTCGCCGCCTGCCAGCCGAACAACACCCAGGTCCGTACCGTGCTGACCTCCTCGCCCGCCGGCTGCACCGGCGGCGCCCCGGTCACCTCGCAGGCCTGCACCTACGTGCCGCCTGTCAACACCTGCACCGCCTTCACCTACTCCGCCTACGGCGCGTGTCAGCCCAGCAACACCCAGACCCGTACCGTGCTGACCTCCTCGCCGGCCGGCTGCACCGGCGGCGCCCCGGTCACGTCGCAGGCCTGCACCTACGTGCCGCCCGTCACCACCTGCTCCAGCTTCACCTACTCGGCCTTCGCCGCCTGCCAGCCGAACAACACCCAGGTCCGCACCGTGCTGACCTCCTCGCCGGCCGGCTGCACCGGCGGCGCCCCGGTCCTCACGCAGGCCTGCACCTACGTGCCGCCCGTCACCACCTGCACCAGCTTCACCTACTCGGCCTTCGACGCCTGCCAGCCGAACAACACCCAGGTCCGCACCGTGCTGACCTCCTCGCCGGCCGGCTGCACCGGCGGCTCGCCGGTCCTCACCCAGGCCTGCACCTACGTGCCGCCCGTCACCACCTGCACCGCCTTCACCTACTCCGCCTACGGCGCGTGCCAGTCCAACAACACGCAGACTCGCACCGTGCTGACCTCGTCGCCCGCCGGTTGCACCGGCGGCGCCCCGGTCACCATGCAGGCCTGCGTCTTCGTGCCGGCCTGCACGCTGGCCACGGCCACCCCCTCCTGCAGCACCTGCCACGGGACCCCCGGCACCGGGTCGCATGCGAGCAGGCCGCTGAGCTGCGCGAACTGCCACGGGCCGGTCAACAACGGCGCGGGGACGCCGTCCACCGGGATGGCCGCCGCGCTGTCCGGCACCGCCTGCCGGCTGACCTACCCGACCTCGGGTACGCACGACAACGGCACGGTCAACTTCGGCGCAGCCCAGTAGACCAGCCGTCGTCGAGTCGACTCCCGGTGACCCCCGGGCGTCGCCTCGACACCACGGGCCCGCCAAGGGCCCGGCAAGACCAGCCGCCCTGCCCCGCACCGTCGGGGTGGGGCGGCGTCGCGTCCGGGTCTCCACGCCGACCGAGCGCCCGCACCACCCGGCCCTGTCGCCGCGGCGGCGCGCCGCCCCCGTTTGACCCCGGCCAGCGCGCGGCCGGCGGCATACGGATCCCGGGAACGAAGCCACGAGGTGCCGCACCGATGAACACCCTGGTCCCCGCCATCGACTTCCCCGTGGTCTGCGTCGGCGGCTCGGCCGGCGGCCTCGACGCCTACATCCGCCTGCTGGACCACCTCCCGCCCGACCTGGGCGTCGCGGTGGTCATCGTCAACCACCTCCGGACCGTGGACACCCTGCTCCACCAGATCCTGCCGCACCACACCTCGATGCCCGTGGAGCTGATCTCCGAGCGGCTGCGCATCGAGCCCGACCACGTCTTCATCATCCCGCCGCAGCGGGACCTGCACGTCCTGGAGGGCGAGTTCCGCCTGAAGCCCATCTCCAAGCCCAGGGGCTGGCCCGACGTGATCACGGTCTTCCTGCGCTCCTTGACGGAGCACTGGGACGGGACGCTGGTGGCCGTCATCGTCTCCGGCTACGACGGCGACGGCGCCGCCGCGCTCTGCGGCATCCAGGAGGCCGGGGGCATCACCATCGCGCAGCGGTCCGACACCGCGGCGCAGCCCGCCATGCCCGAGAGCGCCGTCGCCAGCGGGTGCGTCGACCTGGTGCTCTCGCCCGAGGAGATCGCCGACGAGATCCGGCGGATCGCCCGGGCCGAGCCCCGCCGCTGGCGGGCGCGCGCCGTGGCCGTGCCATGATGGAGGCGCGAGGTGCACACGGGCGACAGGAGCGACACGGCCGTGGCCATCCTCAACGGGGCCATCGGGGATCACCTGGCCCGGACCGGGAACGCCCTGGCCACCGGGCTCACCCTGCTGGCGCGGGGCCGGCCGGTGGCGCTGGAGCGCGCCGCCCTGGCCCAGGCGCTGCCGTCGGCCGGCCCCCGCGTGGTGGTCCTGCTGCACGGCCTCATGACCACCGAGGCCATCTGGCGGCTGGCGGACGGCCGCGACCACGGCGCGCTGCTGGAGCGGGACCTCGACCTGACGCCCCTCTACCTCCGCTACAACTCCGGGCTGGCCATCGCCGACAGCGGCGCGGCCCTGGCCAGCCTCCTGGAGCGGCTGGTCGAGGTCTACCCGGCGCCGCTCGAGGAGCTGGTGCTGCTCGGCTACAGCATGGGCGGGCTGGTGGCCCGCAGCGCCTGCCACGTGGCCAGCCTGGAGGGGCACCGCTGGCTGCCGCTGGTGCGCCGGGCCATCTACGTGGGCACGCCGCACCGGGGCGCCCCCCTGGAGCGGGCCGGGCGGCTGGTGGCCCGGGTGCTCCAGGCGGTGGACGACCCCTACACCCGGCTGGCCGCCGAGCTGGCGGACCTGCGCAGCGACGGCGTGAAGGACCTCGGCGACGCCGATCTGCGCCACCAGGACCGCGCCAGGCGCCTCGCCAGCCCCTCCCTGCGCGACCCGCACCACCCGGTGCCGCTCCTGCCGTCCATCCGCCACCACCTGGTGGCCGGCGCGCTCTCGCGGGAGCCCTGGCTGGCGTCGCTCTTCGGCGACGCGCTGGTCTCCGTGGCCAGCGCCACCGACGGCGCCGCCTCCGGCCGTGAGGCCGCGCCGCTGCCCCGCGGCCAGGTGCGGGTCCTCCCAGGCCTCTCCCACCTCGCGCTGGCGAGCCGGCTCGAGGTCTACGAGCAGGTGCGCGACTGGTGCGAGGAGGAGCTGCCGGCCTCGACCCCACCCTCCCGCCCGACGCGCCACGCCGCCGACCTCCCGGTCGCCGCCGCGCCGGCCGGCGACCCGCGCCCGCCACCCCTCCCCCCGCCGGGCCAGGAGGCCAGCCGGCCCGCGGCCAGGTGGCGCGGCCTCGCCCAGCTGGCCGGGGAGGCCGTGGAGCACGGCGCCGGGGCGGTGGAGCGGGTCCACCTGGCCACCGCGCGGCGTCCGTTCACCGTGCTGGAGCGGGTCCCAGGGCTCGCCGGACCGGCGCGGCTGGTCCACCGGGTGCACGACGCGGCGGTCACCGGCGCCTACGGGCTGGTCCGCCTGGCGGGGCGGGCGGTGGGCGCAGCGGCGCCGGGCCGATCCGGCGCCGGGCGCCCGCGCTGACCGCCGGCGGCGCCCGGCACCGGCGTCCCTGGTTCGGTCGACCGCCCAGGGATCCGGCAGCTCGCCTGCTCAGTCGTTCGGGCGCCACTCCACCAGCCAGCTCGCCAGCGGGGCGTCGGGCGAGCGCGGCTCGAGCGTGACCCGTCCCTGGTACTTCGAGAACGAGAAGGCCGACTCCAGCGTCCCGCAGACGGCGGTGAGGTAGTGGGAGCCGCGCAGCTCCGGCGGCAGCTCGCGGATGGTCAGCCTGGTCAGGCCGGCCTTCGGGTTGGTCACCTCGACGTGGCCGCAGTCGCGGTAGGTGGTGAGCCACCCCTGCGGGAAGGTCTTGAAGAGGAGGCTGGGCGACGGGCTGAGGAGGCGGGTGAGCCCCTGGAAGAGCGGCTTGAAGAAGCCGTCGAGCGAGTGGAGGAAGGAGGCGGTGCCCCAGCGCCGCAGCCCGGCCTCCCCGGCCTCGGCGAAGACCGCCTCGGCCAGCTCGGCGTTCAGCGCCACCGGCAGGTGGTCGGTGCGCAGCGCCTGCTCGATGGCGGCGACGGTGTCGGGCCGGAGGCGCGCCCGCACGGCCGCGGCGCAGCCGAGCCGGTCGATGGCCCAGAGATCGTCCTTCAGGTGGGCGGCGCGGACCGCGGGGCCTCGGGGCGTGGACACGTCCACCTCGAATACGCGAACGGACCGGGCCTGTCGAGCCGCCGGGCCCGGGGCGGGCCGCGGCGAACGGCTGGCCGCAGCCCGCTCCAGGACGGGTGGGGTCGCCTAGAAGAGCCCCTTCAGCAGGCCGCCGAGCGACCCCTGCAGCGACCCAGCGTCGGGGAGCCGCCCCTCCGGCGTCAGCTTGTCCACCATCCCGGGCAGGAGGGTGGAGAGCTGGCCCGCCAGCGCCCCCGGATCGATCCCGACCTGGCGCGCCAGCTGGCCGAGCTGGTCGGGGCCGAGCGCGCTCGTCACCTGGGCGGGCGAGACCGGGAGGTTGGCCCCGGTGGACACCCAGGAGCCGACCACGTCACCCAGCCCCTTCTGCTGGAAGGACTTCACCAGCCCCTCCAGCCCTCCGCCCGCCAGCATCCCCACGACGGCCTGCACCAGCGCGCCCTGCCCGCCGCCCGCCTGCGCCCCGCCCGCGTTGCCCACGGCCTTGCCCAGCTCGTCCAGCAGTCCCATCGGTCGCTCCCATGAGGTGAAACGGGTGTGGGCGCAGCGTACCCTGGGTGCGGCCTGCCGCCAGCGTCCCGTGCGGGGCCAGTGTCGACCAGCGCCGCGCCCGGGGGACCGGGCTGCTAGGCCCGCGCCGCCCGCTCCTTGGCCCGCAGCACCAGCACGGTGCCGGCCAGCACCAGGCCCAGCCCGGCCGCTGCGGTGGCCGTCCACCGGTAGCCCTCGAAGAGGGTGGAGGCCAGCATGGCCACCACCGGGATGACAGCCGTGGAGTAGCCGGCCCGGCCGGCGCCGATCCGCCTGAGGAGCGTGAGGTAGCTCACGAAGGCCACCACCGAGCCGAACAGCGCCAGGTAGAGGAGCGACGCCACGTAGGGCGTCCGCCAGTCGAAGGTGAAGGGGGTGCCGGTGGCGACGCACCAGCCCGCCACCAGCAGCGCCGCGTAGCCCATGGCGTAGGCCGTGGCCGGCACCACCGCCACGCCCCGGGCGAAGATGCGCTGCGAGAGCAGGTTGCCCCCGGCGGCCACCACCGTGCCGCCGGCCGCGTAGGCCACGCCGGTGAGCAGCCCGGCGTCGCCCCGCACGCTGCGCACCTCCGGCCAGAAGAGCAGCCCGACCCCCGAGACGCCCAGCACCGCCCCGAGGAGCACCGCCGGCGGCGCCGGGGTCCCGAAGAACAGCCGCGCGCCGGCCAGGTTCCAGAACACCATGAAGGCAAAGAGCACCGCCACCAGCCCGGAGGTGAGCGTGGCCTCGGCCCGGTAGACCAGCACGTAGTTGAGGCCGAAGAGCAGCACCCCGAGCAGCGCGAAGGACAGGTGGTCGGCCGCCGCGTAGCGGAGGCGGGCGCCGCGCAGCGCACCCCAGGAGAGCAGGAGCGCCGAGGCCAGGGCGAAGCGCCAGGCCACCGACACCTCCGGCGCCACCAGGCCGAGCTGGAACTTGATGACCAGCCAGGTGGTGCCCCAGATGAAGGTGGGCACCGCGAAGAGCAGGAGGCTGCTGGCGCCAGCCTCGCGGGCGGCGGCGGGTGCGGGCGTGGTCATGGGCGGCGCCGGAGCATAGCGGCGGCCCCGGAGGGCCGCCAGGCGCGGCAGGCGCCGCCGGAGGAGGCGGCCTTCAGCGGGAGAAGACCACCGCGAGGCGCCGCCGGAGCTCGTCGCGGACGTCCCGGAAGGACTGGAGCTTCTGCGCGTCGGTCAGGCCGGCGCCGCCGGGATCCGGCAGGCCCCAGTGGATGCGCCGGGCCTGGCCCAGGAAGACCGGGCACTCCTCCTCGGCGCAGAGCGTGATGACCACCTCGACGTCCCCGGGCGGGATGGTGTCCACGCTCTTGGAGAAGTGGCCGCGGAGGTCGATGCCGATCTCGTCGAGCGCCTGGATGGCGAACGGGTTGACGTGTGAGGGCTTCGAGCCGGCCGAGGAGACCTTCACGCCCGCCGGCGCCAGCGACCGGGCGATCCCCTCGGCCATCTGGCTGCGCGCCGAGTTGGCCACGCAGAGGAAGAGCAGGTGCCTGGGGGCGAGCCGCCTCAGCTCCGCGGCCTCGGACTGCCAGGTCGACTCGGTCACGGCTTCACCTCTCCCGGGGCGGGAAAGTCCCCCGCGCAGTTCTCGAGCGCTGCCAGCCGGGCCGTCTCGCCCGGGAACCAGCGATCCCGCAGCCGCAGCGACACGTTGACCAGGCCGATGAGCACGGGCACCTCCACCAGCGGCCCGATGACCGCGGCGAAGGCGGCGCCGTGGTTCATGCCGAAGGTGGCCACCGCCACCGCGATGGCCAGCTCGAAGTTGTTGGACGACGCCGTGAAGGAGAGCGTGGCGGTCTGGCCGTAGCTGGCGCCGAGCTTGCGGCTCATGAAGAAGGAGACGAAGAACATCACCACGAAGTAGATCAGCAGCGGGATCGCGATGCGCACCACGTCGAAGGGGACCTGCACGATGGTCTCGCCCTTGAGCGAGAACATGACCACGATGGTGAAGAGCAGCGCGATGAGCGTGATGGGCGAGATGCGCGGGATGAAGACCGTGCGGTACCAGGCCTCCCCCTTCCAGGCGGCCAGGCCGAACCGGCTGCTGATGCCGGCGATGAACGGGATGCCCAGGTAGATGAAGACGCTCTGCGCGATCTCCCCGATGGTGATGTGGACCTCGGCCCCCTGCAGCCCCAGCCAGCCCGGCAGCACGGTGATGAAGACCCAGGCGTAGACCGAGAAGAAGAGCACCTGGAAGACCGAGTTGAAGGCCACCAGGCCGGCGCAGTACTCGGTGTCGCCGTCGGCGAGGTCGTTCCAGACGATGACCATGGCGATGCAGCGGGCCAGGCCGATCAGGATGAGGCCGACCATGTACTCCGGCCTGTCGCGCAGGAAGACCACCGCCAGCACGAACATCAGGATCGGCCCGACGATCCAGTTCTGGACGAGGGAGAGCGTCAGGATCCGCACGTCCTTGAGGACCCGCGGCAGCTCCTCGTAGCGGACCTTGGCGAGCGGCGGGTACATCATGAGGATCAGGCCGATGGCGATGGGCAGCGAGGTGGTGCCGACCGACAGCCGGTCGAGCAGGGGGACCACCCCGGGCCAGGCGAAGCCGAGGGCCACGCCGGCCGCCATGGCGGCGAAGATCCAGAGGGTCAGGTAGCGGTCGAGGAAGGAGA